>NZ_CP141184.1:4629166-4956250 GCF_035609205.1 Hymenobacter sp. GOD-10R | reverse complement strand
CTTGGTACGTCCGGTTGGTACTCACGCCAACGGCACCATCTTTTTGAAAATCAAGGTGAAACCATTGCTGCGCCTGAGCTTCGGCAGGGGTAAGAGGAGCGGGTGGAGCCGGCGTCTGGGCGAGGGTAGCAGCAGGCACTAACAGCGCCAGCAGCAAGGGTTTGAGGGAAGAAGACAAGGAAAAAGACATTAGTGAGATGCAAGCAGAAAAGCGACTATACGCTGCCCAACATAAAAGATGGGCGAGGGGTGCGACGTCGATAGAAGAAAGTAACGAAATATGCTAAAGACACTAGATCGGATAAGAAAGACGTATCAAGTGGCAGTGCCTTGTGCGTGCGGAAGTAGCCAATCTTCGCCGGCTCGACTTAGGCACTGTACGCGGGTGTTTTTTTCGCGGTACACTTCCAGAAGACCTTCGCGTACGAGGTTATCAGCCACGCGTTGAGCTGCTTGGGCAGTAAGCCCGGCGGCGGCACCTAGCTGGGCATTCGTTTGCCAGCGCTCTGCCATCAGGGCGTAGGCTATGCGGGCTAGGGTCCGGCGGCGGCGTGGATCTTTGGTACCTAGGCGTGCGCCCAATGCATCTCCTAGCCGTTCCTGAATTGCTTCAGGCGTGAGCAGAACAGGTGGCACTTCATCACGTGTAGCAATGCGATGCGCGAACTGTTCGAGTACAGGTGAAGGAGAAGGGCTAGAATCAGGCATAGGATAGTTGTTGGATCGAAGTTTCCAACAACTGGATATAAGTAAACAAGTGCTGGATACTTTATATTGTTTAGTAGGATAAATTTCTATTCAATAAAGTATAAGTGCTGAGGTAAGATAAATAAAACGGACGTGTTGGAGAGATAATCGAAGGTATTAGCCTGAAATTGAGTGCAATGGATAAAGGGTACTAAGGAGTGGAGTAATTAACCTAGCTTTTGGATGAATACAGTAGTTGCTAGAAAGCTTGGTAAAGACTCGTAGCGGTAAAGATAACAAATCTTGTACAGAGGATATTTACAGCCCAATGAGGGTCCCAGCAAACTCCTTGGTTGTCGTGGTGCTTTGCGGCATATTCCTGCTCTAATTGAGAAGCTAGGTAAGTCATGCGAATCACTTGTTTGAGAACTGCCGCAACCTCAAGGCTCTCCGTGTATCTTTACCTCGTTTCATTGTCATTATTCGAATGCGTCTCCACAACTTTCGCGCGGCGGTGCTGCTCTTGCTGCTGCCGCTGCTTACCCACGCCCAAACGCCTAAACATTACACCTCCGCTGATATTGCCCTAGGTCTGCGCAAGTTGAATGTGCTCGGCTCGGTGCTCTACATCGCCGCCCACCCCGACGACGAAAACACGCGCCTGATTGCCTACATGGCCAACGGACGCTTGCTCGAAACCGGCTACTTAGCTTGCACCCGCGGCGACGGTGGCCAGAACCTCATCGGACCCGAAATCCGGGAACAGCTAGGGGTCATCCGGACGCAGGAGTTGCTGGCCGCCCGCCGCACCGATGGCGGCCGGCAGTTTTTCACCCGTGCCAACGACTTCGGCTTCTCCAAAACGGCTGAAGAAACCTTCACCATCTGGGATAAGGAGCAGGTGCTCGCCGATATGGTGTGGGTGATCCGCCAGCGCCGCCCCGATGTGCTCATCACCCGCTTCCCGCCCGATGCTCGTGCGGGCCACGGCCACCACACGGCTTCCGCCATCCTGGCCGCCGAAGCCTTCGATGCGGCCGGCGACCCCAAGCGCTTCCCCGAGCAGCTGAAGTACGTGCAAGCTTGGCAGCCCAAGCGTCTGCTCTGGAATACGGGCAGCTTCTTCGTGAAGCCCGGTGAATCAATGACCGGCTACTTGAGCCTCGATGCGGGCGGCTACAATGCTTTCCTAGGTCAGAGCTACGGCGAAATTGCGGCTACCAGCCGTTCCAACCACAAAAGCCAAGGCTTCGGCTCGGCTGCTACACGTGGCGAGGCGCTGGAGTATTTTCAACCGGTGAAAGGGGAGAAGGCAGCGAAGGATCCGTTTGAAGGCGTGGATATGACTTGGAACCGCGTGCCGGGTGGCGTGGCGGTGGGGAAGTTGATCGATGACGTTATTAAGAAGTATGATCCGGCAAATCCGTCGGCGAGTGTGGCGGGGCTGGTAAAGGTGCGGGCAGCTCTGAGTAATTTGCCTGCGTTGCGAGCTGCTAAGCAGGGAGACAAAAATGCGCAGCAACGCCCGGAGTACTTCTGGCTTCTTACCAAAGAACAGCAAACGGAACAACTTATTCAAGCGTGCCTAGGCTTATACCTAGAAGCCACGGCTACAACGGCTACTGTGGCCCCAGGTCAAACGGCTACCATTACGGTAGAGGCAATAAACCAGTCAGCAAGTTCTGTTGCCGTGCGTCAGGTATGGGCAGAAGGCTTCAGCCAGGCGGCACCGGAAACCAAAGAATTGAAGCAAGGTCAAACGCTACGTCTGACCTTGCAATTGCCATTGAGTACTAACTCGCCTGTCTCGCAGCCCTATTGGTTAGTAGAACCAGGTACCGTGGGCATGTATGCGGTACCCGCTAAGCTTGCGTTAGATCAAGCGGATTCCACCGCTCGTACGGGCGGTAGTTCAAAGCAATGGTTAACTATTAACAGGCAGAACCTTATTGGCCGACCTGAAAGCCCGGCTTCTATCGGAGTGACCTTAGAGGTAGTAACACAAGGAATATCTACCTACTATACGGTGCCTGTTCAGTACAAGCACACTGATCCGGTACAAGGTGAGCTGTACCAGCCTCTGACTGTAGTGCCAACCGTTGCCGTGAATATCGGCGGCAAAGCGTATGTCTTCTCCGAAAACCAGCCGAAGACTGTCCCGGTGACGGTGCGAGCTGGGCGCGATGGGGTGCGTGGTACCCTAGCTTTGGCGCTGCCCGCCGGCTGGAAATCCGAACCCGCGTCGGCTAGCTTCGACCTAGGTACGAAAGACCAAGAACGCACCATTCAGTTTCAGGTGCAGCCCACTGGGAGCCAGGAAAGTGCTGGTCAGCTTCGCGCCGTGGCCACGGTTGATGGGCAGCAGTATTCGCGTGGCATCCAGACCATCGCCTACAACCACATCCCGACCCAAACGCTTTTCCCCGAAGCTGTAGCGCCACTGGTGAAAGTGGATCTGAAGCGCAAAGGCCAGCAGATCGGCTACCTCATGGGCGCCGGCGACGAAGTGCCCGACGCTCTGCGCCAGGTAGGCTACACCGTCACGCTGCTGAAGGAAACCGACATCACGCCCGAAAACCTGCGTCGCTTCGATGCCGTGCTGCTTGGCGTGCGCGCCTACAACGTGCTCGACCGCCTGAAGGTGCTCCAGCCCATCCTGCTCGACTACGTGAAAGACGGCGGCAACCTCGTGGTGGAATACGTGGTGAACCGCGGCACCGTGATGCCGCAAATTGGGCCGTACCCCTTCACGCTATCCACCGACCGCGTGACGGTGGAAAATGCGCCCGTCACCTTCCTCAAACCCCAGCACCCACTGCTGAACGCGCCTAATAAGATCAGCGCCAAAGACTTTGAAGGTTGGGTGCAGGAGCAAGGTCTCTACTATCCGAGCCAGTGGGACGAGAAGTACCAGACCATCATCAGCAGCCACGACCCTAATGAAAAACCAAAGGAAAGCGCTATTCTCGTAGCCGATTATGGCAAAGGGCACTATATCTATACCGGTCTGTCGTTCTTCCGGGAACTGCCAGCCGGCGTGCCCGGCGCCTACCGCCTGCTCACCAATATGATTTCGCTCGGCAAGTAACCACATGAACAACCCAGCGCAGCCCCAGCGCGAACTGCAATACTTTATTCTGGCCTGCTGCGTGCTGTGCCCAATGGCGTTGTGGGGGCTCGACAAACCGCTAGCGCTGTGGCTGCACGTGTATACCCCAGGGCTGCGGCCGTTCTTTGAGGCATTTACCAACGCTGCCGATAAGATCTACACGACACTGTTCTACTCCGCCGACCTAGGTGGCGTGCCAATTGGCTTTGTCGCGTTGCTGGTACTGTTTCTGCTGGGGCGCTTCGTGCTAGGCGCGCCCAAACCGGGCGTGTTCCTGCTCATCGGGTTGGTGTTACTCAACAGCGGCGTGGCTACGAACCTGCTAAAGATTTACTTTCAACGCCCACGCCCCGATGCTTTTCTGCTGCACGGGATGGTGGGCGCGGGTTTCGGACAGGCTACCACCCGCGACTATTCCTTTCCCTCCAGTCACACGACGCTTTACTTCAGCCTCTTGTTTCCATTGGCTTGGCAGTTTCCCAAGTATCGATGGCCCTTGCTGGTGCTGCCCATGCTGATTACCGTGGGCAGGCTCGTGCTGGAGCTACACTTCCTCGGTGATGTGCTAGCTTCTATCGGCTTAGTTGGTATGCTGACTTGGTTGTTTAGCCGACTGCCGTTCATCACGCCCCGCCCGCCATTTCGCTTGCGCCGGTATAAGCCAGTAGAATAATAGCAAAACGACACCGTTTAGTTTACCTCCCAACTGTCAGGAAGAAAGAAGCTGACAGGTAAGCGCTTACCGCATGAACCACCCCGATAACCCACCCCTTTTCAACAGTTGGCGCGCCTGGTACCTCTTGGTGCTGGCCGCTTTGGCCGCCGAAATCGTTGGCTTCACGCTCATAACCCGCTACTTCGCGTGAGTCTACTCGATTGGCTGGTTCTCGGCGTGACGCTGCTTTTCATTGTGGGGTACGGCACCTGGCGCACCCGCGGTAGCAGCGACCTGAACTCGTACCTGCTCGGCAACCGGGAGGCGCAGTGGTGGGGCATCGGGCTGAGCATTGTGGCTACGCAAGCTAGCGCCATCACCTTCCTGAGTGTGCCTGGTCAGGCCTACGATGATGGCATGCGCTTCATTCAGTTTTACTTCGGCCTGCCACTGGCCATGGTGCTCATTGCCGCCGTGGCCGTCCCGATTTACCACCGGTTACACGTATTCACAGCCTACGAATACCTCGAAACGCGCTTCGACCGGCCAACGCGCACCCTGGCTGCGGGCTTGTTTCTGCTTCAGCGCGGCCTCAGCAATGGCCTTTCCTTGTACGCGCCGGCGCTAGTGCTATCTGCCATATTAGGTTGGAATACCAGCCTGACCGTGTGGCTGATTGGCGGACTCATGATCGGCTACACGGTGGTGGGCGGCACGCGCGCCGTGGCAGTTACGCAGCAATGGCAGGTTGGCGTTATTTTCACCGGTATGGTGGTAGCAGGCTACTTGCTGGTGCATTACCTTCCTGCGAATGTGGGCTTCGGTGATGCGTTGCGTGTGGCTGGGCATCAAGGCAAACTCAACCTGGTTGACTTCCACTTCGACCCCAAAGACCGCTACAATTTCTGGTCGGGCATGACGGGCGGCTTGTTCTTGGCCTTATCGTACTTCGGCACCGACCAAAGCCAAGTGCAGCGCTACCTAGCTGGCCGGAGTATCAGCGAGAGTCGCATAGGTCTGCTGTTTAATGGCCTGGTAAAGGTGCCCATGCAGTTCGGTATTCTGCTGATTGGGGTGTTGCTGTTTGTCTTTTATCAGTTCAATGCTCCGCCGCTCACCTTCAATCGACCGGTACGCGAACAGCTAGCCAAGAGCACCCAGTACGGGCCAGCCCTCCGCGCGTTGGAGCAGCGCCATACTACCATTGCCGCTGCCAAGCAAGCCGCTAATGCTGATCTAGTTAATGCTTTGCACGCCAATAATGCCACGCAGATAGCCAATGCCCAAGTGCGTCTGCAAGTAACTGATGCGGCCACAAAAGGCTTGCGCTCGGATCTGCAAACGCTGCTAAAGCAAGGCGCCCCTACGGCCGAAGCAAAAGACACGGACTATATCTTCTTGTCCTTCGTGCTCGACTATATGCCGCACGGATTCATCGGGTTGCTGATTGCCGTGGTGCTTAGCGCGGCCATGAGCAGCTCTGCGGCCGGCCTCAATGCCTTAGCTTCTACTACCGTTATCGACTGGTACCGCCTAGCGCGTCCCACGGCCGATCAGCAACACTACGTCACGGTTTCGCGTTGGGCCACTATCGGCTGGGGCGTGCTCGGTATTGGGTTTGCGCTGTTTGCCGCACGGCTCGAAAACCTGATTCAGGCCGTGAACATCCTAGGTTCATTGTTCTACGGGCCTATTCTAGGGATTTTCGTGGTGGCGTTTTTTATGCCATTGATAAGAGGCAAAGCTGTGTTCTGGGCTGCAATTCTGGGGCAGGTGCTTGTTTTGTTGTTGTTCTGGCAGACGGATATTGCTTACCTCTGGTACAATATCATTGGTTGTTTTCTAGTGATGCTGCTGGCGGCCATAGGGCAAAAGCTAGCCCGGCTGTAGCGCGTACGCTGTAGTTCAAGTAGCGGAGTAGTGTAGAGCTAGCAACTAGTTCCCCTCTTTTTTAAGGAGGAGAACTAGTTGCTAGCTTTAGTTACAGGGCGTATGCGTCATACAAAAGCCCCGACGCTTTTGCAACGTCGGGGCTTTTGTATGCTGAAGAAAGAGTTTCTTACTTGGCAGAAGTGCCTTTCTTGGCTTCTGCAATCAGGTCGTCGTTCATCTTCACGTAGTCGTTGTTCTTCGCTTCAGTAGCTAGCTTTTTGGACTGCTCGGCGGCGGTGATGGCGCCTTTGTAGTCCTTCATTTTGAGGCGGATCTTCGCTTCCGTCTGCACGTTCCAGAACTTGGGATCCTTCTCGTTGGCTTTCTGAATCCAGGTAAGCGCTTGTTTCAGGTCTTTGTTGTTGTCGTAATAGTATACGGCGGCGGCAGCGTAGTTGTCGGGCGTTACGGCGGCACCACCGTTCACTACCTTCTCGTTGATCTGGGCCATTACTTTGGCGTCAACTTCGGTGGTGATGCGGAACTTGGCACCGGTATTTTCCCACTGCATGTCCACATTGGCGGTAGCAGGCGTCAGGTCGCTGAAGTTCATAGTGAACGTCTCAACTTTGTTGAGCAGCTTGTACGTTTTGGCCGAGAATGTAGCAACGTTTTCCTCGTCCTTGAAGCCGTCTACGTTAGCACCTAGCTTCGTATTCTTGTTCAGCACCATCGCCCACGCATCCTTATTTGGAATGCTGTAAAGCCCGTACTCGCCAGCCGGGATTTTCTTGCCCTCCATGATTACTTCGTCGGAGAACTTGATGGTGGTCGTGGCGTTAGCGCCCGTGCGCCAGCGCTTGCCAAGCGGAGCGAGAGGAGATGCTGCTCCGAACGCAGTGCGCCCTTTCAGGCTAGGCCGCGAATAGGTAATTGTGATGTCGGTGAGACCTACGCGCTGGGTAACGGTGCTTTTGGGGCTAGGCTGGGGGGTGGTAATTTGAGCTTCGGCGCTGCCAGCTAAGAGCATACCCGTGAGGGCAAGAGCGGCAAATCCGGCGCGGGGAGAAATAGACAGAGTGGTCATGAAAAGGGGTGAATAGTTGATTAGCGGCCTAAAAATAACAAAACCGCAGCGGGCGTGAGCTTTTATGTTTGGTCAAGCTACAAGTAGCGCAGACTTAGCCGCCCGCCTTTCACCATCTCGACCCGCGGACCATAAAATCCGCGCTACTTACACGCCGTTCGACTATCCTTGTAGTAGGAACAAACCAAGCCAAATGACTCTGCAAGACGCGCCAGCAACTCGTTGCTGCTCAGTTCGACAACAGCACCTGGAAGCAGCAATAGCTAGGATGGTGCGGGTGCTATCGTGTGCTTGGCTGAAGCGGATAACAGTGCTACTAGCCGCAATGCTCACGCTACCTACGGTGCAGGCGCGCATTGTTCGCATCGAAATCACTAGTGTGCAGTCGCCCACGTTCGAAGGTAAAGTCTTCGGGAAGGTGGGTGCGTACGAAAAGCTGCGCGGCAAAGCCTACGGCGAAGTAGACCCTAGCCTGCCGCAAAATGCTCTCATTACTGATATTGCGCTGGCGCCGCGCAACGCAAGGGGCATGGTCGAGTATTCTATGGATATTTATCTGCTCAAGCCGCTCAAGCTAAGTCAAGGTAATCACAAGCTCTTTCTGGAAGTAAATAACCGAGGCTCGAAGCTATTTGGGGGCTTCAACAACAGCAGCGGTGGCAACGACCCCACTACGGCCGCGCAAGCCGGTGAAGCCTTCTTGATGAACCAAGGCTATACCCTAGCTTGGAATGGTTGGGATATGGCCGCGTCTCCCGGTAATAATAATTTGACTGTGAGCGCGCCCGTAGCTACGAACCCAGATGGCTCACCCATCACAGGACCTGCTTACGAGTACATCAGCTTCGAAAACGCCACAACGCAGACGTTTACCCTAGCTTACCCAGCCGCTACGCTGAACCCAGTGGGGGCCACGCTCACTGTTCGGCAGCGGCTCAATGATGCGCCAACACCCGTGCCCACCACTGGCTGGGAATTCGTGAATGAGCGTACTATCCGGCTGCTGCCCGCCGGCACGGCCTTTCAGCAGAGCGCTGTTTATGAGCTAACCTACACCGCCAAGAATCCCGTGGTGGCCGGCTTGGGCTTTGCGGCTACCCGCGACTTTGTCTCGTTCTTGCGCTATGCCAAAGCCGATGACCTAGGTCACCCGAACCCGTTGGCCGACGACGTGCGCTATACGTTTTCCTATGCCCTTTCGCAGCCAGCTCGCTACTTGAACGACTTTCAGACTCTAGGTTTCAACGCCGATGAGCAAGGCCGCCGCGTGCTGGATGGCATCGAGAATTGGCTTGGCGGAGGCAGTGGTATCGGCCTTAATTTTCGATTTGCCCAGCCTTCCCGCACCGAACGCAACCGGCAAAACCACCTGTACCCGGAAGCGCTGTTTCCCTTTGCTTACCCGGTGCTCACCGATCCGCTCACGGGCCAAACGGCGGGTCGCTCGGCTCGGTGCACAGCAGCGGGCACTTGCCCCAAGGTGTTCGAGATAAATTCCGCGAATGAGTACTGGGTGAAAGCAGCGTCGCTCTTGCACACCGATTTGCAGGGTAACGACTTACCCGACCCCGCGAACGTGCGGTTCTTCTTGATTTCTGGCGCGCAGCATGGCACTGGCGATGCCCGCAACCGTGGCGTGTGCCAACAGTGCCAGAACCCGACCAACGCCGAACCCGCCTTGCGCGCCCTATTCATGGCCCTCGACCAATGGGTAACGCAGGGCGTGGCACCGCCTAAGAGTCGGATACCTAGGCGCTCCGATGGCACGGCCGTGCTTGCGGTGGCGCAGCCGGGGGCCTTTACGGGCACGGTTCCGCAGGCAGCGCTAGGTTGGCCATCCATCCCTGGCGTGACTTACAACGGCCTCATTACGACACGCTACCAGTTGGATTTTGGTCCTTCGCTGAGCAAAGGAATCATTACGCAGTATCCGCCTACAATAGCGGGCTGGCCGGTGTACCCCAACTTTGTGTCGAAAGTAGATGCGGATGGTAATGAGGTCGCCGGCATTCGCCTGCCAATCGTTGCGGCACCCGTGGCCACAACCACCGGCTGGTCATTGCGTCGGGCAGGCTTCGGGGAAAATGACGGCTGCGAGGCCGCCGGTCAATACATCCCCTTCCCCCTAACAAGCGCCGACCGCCTAGCTACCCACGACCTGCGCCGGTCTGTGCAAGAGCGCTACCGCACGCACGCCGGCTATGTAGAGGCCGTGACGAAAGTTGCTAAACAGCTTGTTAAGCAGCGTTTTCTGCTAGAGCAAGATGCGCAGAAGTACATTCTTGAAGCAGAAGCTAGCTCTGTTTTGAAGTAAACAGCAATGAGCTAGCTTCTGCGCAGCTCCCGAGAAGCTGCTTGTACTATTAGGCGGTCATTTCAACCACCAGGAGAAATCTTGCGTGCTGCTGTTAGCATGAGCTAACCTGATGATTGAAGGTAGCACTGCACGCGAGATTTCTCCTGGTGGTTGAAATGACGTTCATGAGTTTCTTAGTACACTGCCACCTCTTGCTCATCCAGCAGTTCTTCCAGGTCATTCGGAGTAGCCGGCGCGACCAGCCGCCGCAGATCCACGTAGTAGCACGCCATCTGCTGCGGGTAGAGTAGGAGCCAGTCGCCGACGTGCACGGCGTAGCGTAGCTTCTGCCAGCGTGTTACAAACTCGCCCGCCTCACTTTGGGTAATAATACCGTCGGTAGCAAAGAGATAGTTGATCGGTAGCTGAAGTGCCGTGTTCTTGGCGTAGCCTTGGCGCAACTGCCGCTTTACTTGCCATGAGCGCCACCAAGCATAGAGCAACGCTAGCCCCCATGCCGGCAGAAAACCCCAGAAAACGTCGGAACCAGGATTGCGCACCCACTGCCAGATACCTAGGCCAAAGCTGATGGTCAGCAGCAAAATGGACACATTCAGCAGCCAAGTAACGCGCCGGGTGCGCGGCTGCTGCCCCCAGAGCTGGTAATTGACGGCCACGTATTCATCGGCGGTCATCGTGACGTGGCGAGCTTCGATGGGAAGCGGGGAGCTAGGCAATAGGAATAGGTTTAGGGCTCGTTTTGCTCAGTGCTGCTCGCAAAGATACTTTAGCCTGAAGCTAATTAGCTTCTTGGCAATGGTATGTTAGTGCGGTTGATTGACAATCAGGTTCAAATAGTGAACACCGTGTTTTTGCAAAAGCATCGTCACCTTCTTTATTTGGTCAATAGATAGACGCTCATCAGCCCGAAGTGCAAAGAAGATAGGCTTGCCATACAACACTTTATATTCGGCAACAGCAGTAGTAAGGTATTCTGATAGCTGGTCATTTGCGGACATAGTTGGAATGCCTTGGGGGAAGTGTTGCCGCTCCATTTTTGATGCAGCTAGCCACGCTGGCAGGTGCTGAATATCTTGGCTGACGAACGGCATCTTGTGTAGCGCTTGTAGTTGCTTAGTTGTAAAATGGATATGGTGATGTTGAGCTACTTTCTGTATAATAGCTGTTTGCAGTGGCTCGTCATCAATACTGAGATAAAACCTATTTTTTGCATCCACATGAATTATCAAAGTATGGTGTTCTGGCATGCAGCTTATATAGCCGGCTGATAACATCGGAAGTCGAACGTAAGGCGCTGCATGTTCAAACTTAGCTGCCGCCATAAACACAGCACACAGAAGTAGTAATATACCGGCCCACGGACCTAGATCGGGGTAAGCTATAGGAGAACGATGGTGGCGCTTTGCGTAGAATAAGGTAGTTGCCATCATGCAAGATCAGCTGAAGAATAGGACTACGTTAATGTATAAAAAGAAAGGCGAAGCACTGCTCCGCCTTGTGTTCTTCTACTCAGAAAAATCTACCTAGGTCAGCTCAAATTGCAGCTTCAGCAGATTCGCATATAATCCGTTCTCATTATCGGCTAGCTCTTCGTGAGTGCCTTGCTCTACAATACGACCACCATCGATAACCAAGATCTTATCCACCTTTCGGATGGTGCTGAGACGGTGAGCAATGATGATGCTCGTTCGGTCCTTCATCAGCTCATCCATCGCGCCCTGCACCAGCTTCTCCGATTCAGAGTCGAGCGATGAAGTGGCCTCGTCGAGGATGAGGATGGCTGGGTCTTTCAGAATGGCGCGCGCAATGGCAACGCGCTGGCGCTGACCGCCAGAGAGCTTGATGCCCCGCTCGCCCACTATTGTATCAAGACCCTCGGGGAAGCTCTGAATGAACTGCCAAGCATTGGCTTTGCGGGCAGCCAGTTGGATTTCAGCATCGGTTGCGTCCGTCTTACCATAGGCAATGTTCTCGCGGATGGTGCCGCCGAAAAGCAGCGTTTCCTGGGGTACAATGCCGATGTGGCTGCGTAGCTCCGTCAGGTCAAACTGTTGAATATCGTGCCCATCAACTACAATGCGGCCGCCACTCAGTGGGTAGAACTGCATGAGAAGCTGCACAATAGTGCTTTTGCCAGCACCGCTTGGCCCTACCAGCGCTATTTTCTCCCCGGCCTGAATGTCGAAGTTGATGTCTTTAAGCACGGCTAGGTCGGGGCGCGTGGGGTAGCTGAAGGCCACGTGCTCGTAGTTGATGTCGCCGCGCACGTGCAGTGGTGCTGTACCAGCCAAACGCTTCTGGTGAGTTGGCTCGCTCTCTTCTTCCAGAATTTCTAGGATGCGCTCCGAAGCACCTAGGGTGCTCTGTACTTTCCCGTACAACTCGCCCAAACCTCCCACGGAAGCGCCGATGAAAATCGTGTACAGCGCAAAGGAGGTCAGGTCGCCAATAGTCATTTGGCCGGCGGCAACTAGCGATGCAGCCCGCCACAACACCAGGATGATGCCGCCAAACAATCCGATGATAACGAACGATACGAAGCCACCACGGTACAAATTACTCTTCAGCGCCGCCTGTACCGTGCGCGAGAGCGAAGAGGTATAGCGGCTCGTCTCGAATAGCTCATTCGTAAAAGCCTTCACCGTGTTGATGCCCTGCAAGGTCTCTTCCACAATCACGTTCGTCTTAGCTAGCTCATCCTGGGTGGCTTTAGCGAGCACCCGGATTTTCCGACCAAAGACAATGGCGAGCACCACAATCGGGGGGAAGGTGAGCAGCATAAATAACGAGAGCTTCACCGACACCATCATGATAAAGATGATGCCCACCACAAGCGTCATAATTTGGCGAAACAGCTCAGCCAGGGTCAGCGAAAACGAATCCTGGATCATGCCCACATCCGACGTGATGCGGGAGGTGATAGCACCCACACGGTTCTTCTCGAAGTAGGGGATGGGCAGGGTCACGAACTTCTGGTACATGGCCTGCCGAATATCGCGCACCGTAAACTCGCTAACCTGGGTGAAAAACCAGATTCGGCCGAACGAAAAGATGCCCTGCATTAAGATGACGACAAACAGCCCAATGGCAATCTGATTGATGCCGACGGTAAGGCCACTCGGCAGCACAAACGGCTTGCCGTTAGCCGAGTCGGTAAGCTTGCCGATGATCCAGGGAAAAGCCATGACGGTGGCGCTGCTTAGGGCCAACAGCACCATGCCAATGATAAATTTGGTGCGGTAAGGCAGCACGTAGCGGAATATCCGCAGGCCGCGCTGAAACGTTTCCTTGGTTAGTTTCACCTTTGGCGCGTCCGAGCCGGGCTCGCCGCTGGTGTTTAATCCACTTCTAGCCATTTGTATAGAAATCAGAGCTTAGAAGATAGAGCTGAGCTAAAAGCCATTGACAAAGTAGTAAGCACATGCTGACTGACGATCTAGGTTCTAGGCTCTTACTTCTACGTTCTATCAAAAGATTATTCAAACTTTACTTTGCCTTGCGGCTGCTCCACTTCCAGAACTGCCGAGTTGCCAAACGGAACCGCTAGCTGGATCTGCACGGGTATTTGCTCGCCTTTCCGGGTAGCCGCTCTCCACGGCGGCATCATCCTTAGTACGCGCAGGGCTTCAGCATCACATTCCGGACTAAGGCCTCTGGCTACAGCCAAGGTGGTCAAGTCTCCATCTGTTTCGATTATACCCGTAACCATGACGTTGCCGGTAATTTGGTTGACGCGGGCAGCCTCCGGATACTTCACTTGTTGCTGAAAAAATTTATTCAACGCTGGCTGCCCGCCCGGAAACTGCGGAGCTACGTCGGGCCGGTTCGCGGCTGGATTTTGCTGGGCTTGCATGTGGTCAGCCTGCAACACAATCGGCTGCTTCGCGGGTGAGGTAGCGGTTTGGGCCTGCGCCGAAACCCCCAAACCTACGAGCAACAAGATGAAGAAAAGATGTTTCATGGAGAATAAAAAAGCAGCGCGAAAGGCTTCCGCGCTACCGACGATAGAAGGCGCACCAGATACTCTTCCTAAACAACTGCTAGCGAGCAGAGTTCACCGGAAGTGGGGCTGGTCGTGAAATTGCTAAGAGGCCCAAAAAAGTCATTAAGCCGTTGACTATCAATATCTCGAAGCCAAACTCGTAGCCGCCGAACCACGCTTTGGAATTGGCATTGATGATAAACGTCAGGATCGGGCAAGCCAGGCAAATGTAAGGGACGAGTTTATCCTGAAGGGCCCGGCGCGAAAACAGCCCAAACGAGTACAAGCCAAGCAATGGGCCGTAGGTGTAGCCCGCCGCTTTGAACACGGCCGTAATAACACTTTGGTCATTAATGGCTTTGAAGATCAGGATGATCAGGATGAGAAGAATGGAAAAAGCTAGGTGGGCTAGCTTGCGGTAGCGGGCCTGCTGCTGTTCCGGAAAGCGCTTGATGTCCAGAAAATCGACGCAGAAAGAAGTCGTGAGGGCCGTAAGGGCCGAATCAGCCGAAGCGTAGGTGACGGCAATGATGCCTAGGATAAACACGATACCCGCGAACAGCGTGAAGTGCTCGGTGGCTAGCAGCGGAAACACGTTGTCGCCGATAATTTTGCCAGTTGCTGGGTTGGTAGGCAGTTGAATGCCTTTTGCGGCGGCAAACTTGTAGAGCAATATGCCTAGTGACAAGAAAAACACGTTGACAACCACAATGGAAATGGTGAACCAGAACATGTTTTTCTGCGCCTCCTGCAAGTTGCGGCAGCTCAGATTCTTCTGCATCAAGTCCTGATCGAGACCCGTCATGACAATCGTGATGAAGGCGCCGGAGGCAAACTGCTTCCAGAAGTATTTGTCGTCTTTTAGGTCGGAGAAGTAAATGCGTGACATGTCACTGTCGCGCACAGCCTGTACCATCTGCTTGAAACCTAGGTTCAACTCTGAGGAAATCAGGTAGATGCTCACGCCCACGCACAAGAGCATCGCGAAGGTTTGGAAGGCATCCGTCCACAGAATGGTCTTGAGGCCGCCGCGGAAGGTGTAGAGATAAATAAGCAGGATGCTAACCGAGACGGTGACGGCGAAAGGCACGCCCATAGCGTCGAATACCGCGAATTGGAGCACACCAGCCACCAGAAACAAGCGGAACGCCGCCCCAATAGCCCGCGACAACAGGAAGAAGAAGGCGCCCGTCTTGTAGCTCCAGAAACCGAACCGCTGCTCTAAGTAGGTGTAAATCGAGACGAGTTGAAGCCGGTAATAGAGCGGCATGAGTACCGTTCCGATCACCAAGTAGCCAACGATATAGCCAAACACCACAGCCATGTAGCTCCACGCTTGCCCCATTACCATGCCCGGTACCGAAATGAATGTAACACCCGAGAGCGACGTGCCGATCATGGCAAAGGCTACCATGTACCACGGCGCGTTGCGGTTTGCAATAAAGAAGCTCTCACTCGTTGCCTTGCGAGAGGTGAGCAAGGAAATGATAATCAGAACGGTGAAGTAGCCGGCAATCAGGCTGAGGACCAGAGTAGGAGACATGCAGACAAGGAAATAAGCGTAAAGATATAGTAAGCTGCCACAACCGGATCAGATCATGGCTACGAAGCTAGGTTGTACAAGCGACTCAGGGCTTGCTAAAAATTGGCCTATTCTAATAATATTTAGCTATAAGGGTGGACCGCAAAAGTAAATTCAGGTAAAATGTAGGGCCACTCCGCTCTAATTGAGGACGCTTATTACTTGTCTCACAATCGTTTCCGGAAACGATTGTGATCCTTTCATTTTCTACTGATTCTTGTAACTCCTAGGTTGGTCTTGCCGAGCCATTATCTTCAACGATTAGAAATGCGTAGGAGCTATTTGCCACCTTTTGAGCATAATACGTAGTGAAAAGTAGTACATAAAGCCAATTGCATTATTCTTTCTGAAACGTTTGCGGTACTTCTGGCTTATTCATCTAAACAGGTCGCGACATCGCCTTCTGCTCTACTTTGCTCCTGTTTCTACTATAGCCTGCCTGATCGATTAACCTCCATTTCAACCTACCCTTACTTATGAAGACAAAGCTTTACTCTTTCATTGGTCGCATCCTTACGCTGCTGGCATTCGCACTGGCTGTTCTGCTAGCAACAGGCGTTCACGCCCAAGTACCAGTCGCTCCATCATCGCCCACCAGTGCTACAGATCACTTAGGATCAGTAGATGCGCTGATAGCTAGGTATCTCGTTGCCAACGCTGCCAGCTGAGCTAGCAGATCTGAATAAGCCGACCGGGGCATAGCCATTAAGTCCTGCTACTCTGGAGGATAACGGGGCTGATGCCGCCGGGCACACGATTATTCGATCGAGTTTTGGCTTACCTATGAAGGGCTAGCTCTTCTCAGCACCTGAGTGCCTCCTGATACAAAGAATCCATCCTAACCCAAACACCCTAATAAAAGAGTATGATAACACGTAAACTCAGTTTACTTTCCCTGTCACTAGTAGCCTCAGTGAGCCTCTACGCCCAGAATGCGCCGGTAACGCAGCAAATGGAATCGGGTACGCTTGGCAGTGACTGGAGCACGCTCACCGCTGCCGGTGTGACGTACATCACCTCCGCTACCGATGTTGCAGCCACCCAAAACCCCGGCAATGCCACGAAGGTAGCTAGCTACACCGTCACGTTTCCGGGGCCGGGCTCCTACGACTTGTATGTGCGCGTGCGGGTAGGCTCGGGCGCCGCCAACGACGACAGCTTCTACTACGGCAATGGCTTCGGCGTAAAGGACCCTACCAGCAACGATGATTGGACCATCTGCAACAACTTGTACGGAGTGGGCTACACTGGCGGCGCCGTGGCCGTTGACGGTGGCGGCACGGCAGCCCAAACCGGCGTGTGGAAGTGGCTCAATCTTTCCAAATTTAATGGTGGTGAGGCACCCGTCACCTTCGTCGTACCCGCCGGCAGCCTGACGCAGACCTTCCAAATTGGCGGACGCGAAAACGGACTGGATATCGACAAGGTGGTATTTGGCACGACGGGGTTATACTTCACCGTCAACAACCTCGATAATGGGCAGCAGGGTGCCGTTAATCCACCCACACCGCCCCCCACCCCCACAGGCCCGCCCATCGCTGCGGGTAAGTCGAAGTTTCTAGGTGGTGTATATAGCGGCCCGCAGGCGCCCAACTTTACCGCTTACTGGAACCAGGTGACGCCTGAAAATGCCGGTAAGTGGGGGTCCGTAGAATCGACCCGGAACGTGATGAACTGGACGGAGCTCGACGCGGCTTACAAGCTAGCCAAGGATAATGGCTTGCCGTTCAAAATGCACACGCTCATCTGGGGTTCGCAGCAGCCAACTTGGATTGCTAGCCTTCCTCCAGCCGAACAGCTAGCCGAAATCAAGGAATGGTACATGTTAGTGGCTCAGCGGTACCCAAACATTGATATCATTGAAGTGGTGAATGAGCCGCTGCATGCTCCGCCTACCTCGCCGGGTACCAATGGGGATGGTGGCAACTACGCTAATGCCCTAGGAGGCAGCGGCACCACCGGTTGGGATTGGGTGATTACCTCGTTCCAACTCGCCCGTCAGTATTTCCCACAAGCTAAGCTATGGCTCAATGACTACAGCGTGGAAAACACAATCACCAGTGCGCAGAACTACCTAGTCATTGTCAATCTGCTCAAAAGCAGAGGCTTGATTGACGGCATTGGCGTGCAAGGTCACGCATTTTCTACTCGTGGCACTCCGGCCTCGACACTCACGACTACGATCAACTCATTCGGGCAAACAGGGCTTCCTGTTTACATCACGGAGCTCGATATTGACGGTGTCAATGCGCAAGGGCAACTAGATGACCAAATTCAGCTACAAGAGTACCAGCGCGTATTCCCTCTGTTCTGGACGAATCCTGGGATTAAAGGCATAACGCTTTGGGGCTACCGCATCGGGCACTGGCGCACCACGCAGGGCGCATACCTGGTGAACTCCGATGAAACCGAGCGGCCCGCCTTGACGTGGCTACGGGCCTACGTGAAAGAAACCGTGCTAGGTACCAAAGCCGCAGCGTCATTTGCCGTTAACGCCTACCCAAACCCAGCTGCTGGCGGCCACTTCACTTTGCAAGGTACCGACAAACTCAGCCGTATCCGCGTGCTCGACCTGAGCGGTAAGCAGGTATACACCGTGCAAGTTGCCAAGCAATCTGCTGTAGACGTGAAGCTTAATGTGGCGCCAGGCCTTTATATTGTGGAGCTATCCGACGGCCAAAGTACACAGTCGAAGAAGCTAGTGGTGCAGTAAGCTAAGTTACTGAATGAGCCAGTACAAAAAGCCCAGTTAGCGGAAGCTAACTGGGCTTTTCATTTCTATAAGCTAGCTCTTACTCCCAATTAGGCCAATGCATTACCTCGCCCACAGCCGGCGCGTGCAGGTCGCCACGGAGCATGCCGCCATGCGCTACCTCTTCCAGCGTCCGAAGAGGCTCAGAGGCGGGCTCATCGGAAAGGTCGAAGGTGCCGTAGTGCATAGGTACCACGTGGCCGGCCCGCAGTACGTTGGCGGCCTTGGCTGCTTCGTGCGGATCCATGTGGCTCAGATGCATCATGAAGGACGGTTTGTATGCGCCAATCGGCATGATGGCAATATCAATAGGGCCAAACTGTTCTTCGATCTGCTCGAAATGAGGGGTGTACGAAGTGTCGCCCGCGAAGTAGATGAGCTTATCCGCTGTCCGAATCATGAAGCTGCCCCAAAGCACCCGGTTCAGGTCGTTGAGGCCGCGGCGGTGCCAGTGCGAGGCAGGCAGGTACGTAATCTCGAACGGCGCATGCGGACCTAGGTCGTACTGCTGCCACCAACCGGCCTCCTGCACCGGAAGCTGCCGCGCCATGCCGCGCAAGAGCGGAGCCATACGCAAAGGCGTGAGGGCCTGCATCTGCGGATTTTGGCGGGCTAGCAGCTTAATGGAGCGCTCATCAAGGTGGTCGCGGTGACCGTGGCTAAGAACCAGGTAGTCAATGTTGCGAATGTCCTCGGGGCGGCAAGGCAACGGATGGCGGTGCCGCAGAAAATTGGAATCGAACAGGACGGGGTCGAAGAGGAGCGTGCGCCCACCGACGCGCAGCAGGAAGCACGCATGACCTAGCCATACCAGCATGTCTTCTTGGGAGCTGAAAACATCGGCGCACGGCACGACTGTGGGTGCCCAGGTGTCGGCCTTCTTCTCGGCTTCCTGTGGGTTCTTCGTCAGAAGTTTCCAACGAAACACCGTGCTGAAGCTAGGTTCGTACAGCTCTTCGCCATTGGCAAACTCTTGCCCGAACAGCTTGTTGCCGGGATAATTACGCCGTATAGTTGGCAACTGCGGATTGTTGGCGTAGCTAATGCGGGCGGCCATGAAGGAGGGGTTAGGGGCTAGGTTTCGGTTGGGGTGCCAAGCTAAGGAAGAAACATACACGTGTTCTGTTCTTAGTGAAGAACAGCACAGCTGGTCTGACAATGCCACAACGATAAGCAACTTGGCCGGGCTTTTACAAACAACAAAGCCCCGGAAACTTCCCAGGGCTCATTGCGCAAAAGCGAAAAACTACATCTAATCAGTTAGTAGCCAAATGGCATCATGGGCGAGCCATACATGCCGCCGTATCCATACCCGGGGCTAGCTCCCTGCGATACGCGCACCCCACCCGATACCGAAATATTTTCCGTCAACTGATAGTCGGCGCGAATATTTACACCGGAGCCCATGCTGCCGAAGCCAGCGTACGGATTGACTCTTGGAGCAAAGGGCTGATTAGAAAGATCTTTCCATGCCATGCCAGTGAGTGCCAAGCGAGGGTTCACCAAGTAAGTGCCACCGGCTTGGACAAGCATGTTGTTCGCAACGCTGAAGCTGGGCGTAATGGGTTGGTCAGCCGCGCTGGCGTAACTATTCCGTAGGTACGACTGGGTACGCAGCAGGGTAGTACCTGCGAAAATGCGGAACCGATTGGAAACCTGATAGGTAGCCGTCGGGCTGATATAAGACATGGTACCATAGCGGCCCGCGAACTGCATGCCAGCGTCTAGGTTATACGACACCCGAGATTTTAGCAGCCCAAGCTTCGATTCGGGCTCAGTGGTTTTGGGGGCTTGTGCAGCAGCCGTACCCGCCATAAGCAGGCTAGCACCAAGCAGCAAAACAGAAAAGGAGAAACGCATAGTAGGCAGTGCTAAGGATAGAGGCCAGCCGAAATCTAATTCAAGTTACGTAAAACCTAGGTTTTATAGATGAAGCAAGCCGCCATCTTTATTGTGCCGCACAAAGAAATAGGTACGCATCAATGACGCTCAGGTCGCGCTAGCCACACAACCCCGCCGAGGCACAGCGCAAACCAGGCAAAAGGTAACCGCAGGTCGAGCAATGACAACGCGCCAAATACCAGCGTAGTTGCAATGCTCGCTAAGCCTTGCATCGCTTGATTTAAGCCAAAGATTTCGCCCCGATTGGTGTCCGTCGTTCGCTGGGCGAGTAGGCCTTCCAGCAAGCCTTGAATAAGAGAAAGCGTGAGGCAATCGACTATGGTAAGCATGGTTAGCGCAGCAATGGAGTGGCCGATCAAACCATAGCCACCTAAGGTAGGGGCGCCGATCAGCGCCAACCAAAAGATGGTGCGGCGCGGTGGCAAGCGCCCAGCTAGGTAAGTGTAAAACAAATAGTTGATGACAATGCTGAGCCCGCCGAAGAAAATGAAATAATACGAGAGGGCTCGCGCGCTGAGTTGCAACTCTCCCAGGCTGGCATAGGCAACGAAGTAGAAGTAATAGCCCGTGCTGAGGGTAAGCGCTACCTGAGTGAGTACTACGCGTCGCAAACCCGGCGCTGCTAGGTCGTGTGCTCGAAGACGGGCCCAAATCGTTAAGACGTTTGTCGCGCGGCCTACTTCGGTCCACAGCTCCGCGCCGCGTACCAAGGAGCGCTGAAGCTGCGTTTCGCGAAAACCTAGGCTGAGCAGAACGTTCAGGCCCGATAACCCAACGGCTAGGCTGGCGACAACCTGCGCTTGCTCCGGCAACGGCACGGCAAAAACGGTCAGCGCCAGCCCGGCGGCCATGGGGCCCAGCACAAAGCCTAACGACACAATGGCGCCCTCAATACCTAGGTTCTGAAATAGCCGTTCCTTCGGAGAGATGTCGGTGATGGCCGAGCGTACGGTGGCGTACATGCCGTTGGTTAGTCCATCGCTGAGGCGGTTGGCAAAGTAGAAGCTTGTACGAACCGGCAACAGCAAGCAGTTCGCCGCCAATGTGCCTACTGCTGAAAGAATCAGGATAGGCCGCCGCCCGTAACCATCGGAAAGACGACCTAGCAGCGGCGCCGAAAAAAGTTGTACCCCCAAAAAGAGCGCCGTACCGACCGAGAGCCACACCTGCGGCTGCGGCAACCCGCGCACAAACTCTGGCATGATTGGCCCCACCGCAGACCCGACAATGACGTCGAGCAGAATAATAGCATAGATCAGATAAAGGCGGCGGTCCTGGAACATGCCCGTACGTACGGCTAATCAATAAAAAAGCCGCCCCAGTAACGGACGGCTTTTCTAGCGTGGAGGCACTAATGTCTTCTTATTTCGCCTTACTGCCTAACCAAGCAGCCCGGTATTTCTGCATCTGCTTCGTAACGGGACGACCTGCTTTTTCATTGGGAACAACTTCCAGCAGTGGGCTTTCGACCAGCGTTACTTGGGCCGTGCGCTCCTGCCCGCGCGAGCGGAACACCACCGGTATAGCGTCGCCGGGCTTGTGCTGGGCCAGTAGTTGGGTAAGCTCTTCCTGGTTGCGCGGCGACTTGCCATCGAACTTGGTAATTTGGTCTTCACGGTCGATGCCAGCTTGGTAAAGTGGGCTGCCAACGAGTGTGTTGCCTGCAACGGTAATTGTGCTGTCGGCAAAGGATAAGCGTGCTAGGCCCAAGCTAGCTTGCCCAGATTTAGTTCGTCGTACCACTAGCCCTGCGGGCGCAAGCAACTGCTCGTAGTTGAAGAGTTGATGCCCCGTGATATGTTCGCGGAAGAAGCGACCGGCAAAAGCAGTGTCGCGGCTTACTTGGCCTAGCACACGCTGCAAATCGGCCAGCGTGTAAGGGTGCTCGGGAGCATAATTGCGCTGCGGTTTGCCGTATTGCTGCCACACAGTGCGCATGTACGTGTCAAGGTCTGTTTTGTAGTTCTGACGCAGCAGCATATCCAGCGCCAGCGCATTGCCCGCCCCGATGACGTAGTAAGATAGATAGGTGTTGCTGCGGTTATTCGGGTCAATGCTTACGGCTGCATCCACAAAGGGCGCCTGCTGGCTCATCTCCACGGGCGAGTAGCGGCTCGCCCCCGGCGAGTTTAGCATGGCATTCACCACGCCAGTCACATCATCCCAGTACCGATCTTCGGGGAAAGCACCTGAGCGCCGCATAATTAGATTGCCGTAATACTGGGTGAAGCCCTCGGCAAACCACAGCGCCTCACTCATATTAGCCCGCTCAAAATCAAAAGGTTCCAACGATTTGGGGCGAATACGTTCGACGTTCCAAGAGTGGAAAAATTCGTGCGATACCGTACCTAGGTTACGTAAAACACCTTGTCCACGCAGGGGGCTGTTGCTCGTGACGCTGGTCGAGTTGCGATGCTCCATCCCGTCGCCGCTGGTCTGGGGCAAGTAGTTGGCAACGAAGGTGTAGCGGTCAAAGTCGTAGTTGGGTAGCTCGCCGAAAATAGCCGCGGCCTCGCGGACGATCTTTTTGGTGAGCTCTGCGTAGGCATCCAGCTCCGCATCCGTTCCCGTGTGCACCACAGCTAGCTCGATGATCTTACCCTGTTCCTGCCAGGTGCGCACCTTCTGCGGACCTAGGGAAGTGGGGCTGTCCATAAGGTATTGCAAGTGAGGCGCGTAGTAAGTGCCCTTTGCCGCATCGGGCTTAAGCTGGGTAGCTACTTGCCAGCCAGTCGGTAAGTCAAATTTCACTTCGGCTGGTCGCTGCTCCTGACCGTGGGCAAAAGCTAGAGTAGCCGGCATGTTCAGGTGCGCATGGATTTGGTCGATGCCAGCGTAAGTACCGTCGGTTCGGTCGCCGTAGAGCGTGTAGGTGAAGCGCACCGTGCCATCGTGGCCGCTTACGTCCCAGCCGTACGGGTCGGGTTGGCTAATTTTTAAAGCTTTACCTTTAGAATCAGTGGCTTGCACGGCGTATACGTTCTTGGCAAACTCGTGCAAGGCGTAGCGCCCCGGTGAGCTACGGGCCATGCGCACTTGCAAAGTGCCCGGCTTTAGCTCCGTAAACACTACGGTAACGTTGGCTTCGTGGTGCGCGGCATTGGGGAAAGCAACGGTATACTGCACCGGCGTTGTTTGCGCCAGCGCCGCGCTAGGTAAGGCCAGCGCGAGCAGGAGAGTAGCGGCAAGATTCCGCATAGGGTTGTGGTTGTGAAGAGTAGAAAGCGCCTAAAATTAAGCGCCAAGTTGGGAAAACAACGTGGCCTCACGCTTCTGTTTGCTCCTCAAAAATGGCGGCTTCAATCATACCCGCGTAAAAAGACTGCCGGTTGCGCATTCGCAACCCTAGCTTGGTCAGCTCAGTGGGTAGCGCCGGAAGCTGCCGGGCACTAATACTGGTAGTCACCCGAAAGAACTGATACATCACGGCCAGTAATACCCGTTGCCACCACCGTGGAGGCTTGCAAAAATCAGCCAGCAACCACACGCCGCCGGGTTGCCGCGCGGCATTGAGCTGGTGCAATACCGCTTGCAGCCGCTTCGGCTCGAATAGATCGAGGAAGAAAAAGGTGACAATCACATCGAAGGTTTCGTGCGCAACGAGTGAAGCTTCGGTGCCAAGCCGAAATTCAACCTGCGCTTGGTGCCTAGGTGCGGTGCGTTGTAGTGTCGTCTGTGACTTGCGCAGCATAGCAGGAGAGGCCTCCACGTAAAGCACCTGCGCCTGTGGGCTCCGGCGTAACACTTCGCCCAGGACCCAGCCAGTGCCGCCACCCATAATAAGGATTCGGGGGGCGCCAGGCGGCAAATCTGCCAATGCAGCTTGCTGAGCCAGTCGCAATGCTTGGCCAAATACCAGACTCGCCAGCAAGTCGTAGAAACCTGCTATACGGTCGAAGCCCGAATCTGGAGTTTTCATAAGGGGACCTGGGTAGTGGCTTGCACCCTACGCCGTTTGAGGCAGGAATGTTGTTTTGATAGTGAGCCACGTTGGTGTCAGCACATAGAGCCTTATAATACAGCGCTCTTTTGCTTGGTTGAGCTACAAAACCCACAAGCTAGGTGACACCTAGGCTAATTTCTGTGTTGAAGAACTATGACGAATCATCTGCGCCGTTTGCTGGCTGGGCTCACGCTGTTTGTGGCGGAGTTCACTGTTACCATGCTGATTGGTATTCTTGGAGTCATCATGTTCCTATTCTTAGGACGTGAAGTGCTTAACCAGCAGGTAACTGCGTTTGATGAGCAAGCAACAAATTGGGTGCGGGAACTGCTAGGACCCAATCAACTCGGCTGGATCCGAGGTGTGACGTTTTTGGCTTCCGCCAATTTCATCGTCATCGCCGCCTTGTTACTGATTGGGGGCTTTTTGCTAAGAAGGCGTCACCGTTGGTACATGCTGTTGGTGCCAGTGGTGGCTATTGGCAGCATTGTACTAAATCTAACATTGAAAAACGCGTACCAGCGGCCTCGCCCAGCCATGCCCGTGGTAGCGGCACAAGGCTTGAGCTTTCCCAGCGGCCACGCCATGATTGCCGCTTCCTTCTATGGCTTGCTTATTTATTTGGTCCAAACCCACATGCGGCGCCCATCTTTGCGGTGGGTGCGGCGGTTGACAATTGTGGGGCTACTACTGCTTATTCTGCTCATTGGTCTCACGCGTGTGTACCTGCGCGTGCACTACACCTCCGATGTACTCGCCGGCTTTATGGCCGGTGGTGTATGGCTCCTGATTGCAATTCCGTTGCTCAAACGCATCGAAAATGAGACGAAAAAGCGGTTTAAAAAGACATTGCAATCAGCTGGAAAACAGGCTTTATAGCGCAGAAAACAACTTTTTCAAGAAAATATTTTATGGTTTTTGGCAAAACATTGGTCGCTGCCTGTATCTTTGCATCGTTAAAAGGCACCTCTGACAAAGTTTAGAGCGTTCTTTTGTACTACCTGCGCTTGTGGCGAAATTGGTAGACGCGCTGTCTTCAGGCGGCAGTTCCGCAAGGTGTGAGAGTTCGAGTCTCTCCGAGCGCACAAAAAGCCGGCCCCTCAGGGGCCGGCTTTTTTCGTTCTAATCAATCTAGGTTGCGCTACTACTACGCTACGTTTGGCGTACAATGCTTGCCCATGAAGAGACTGACAGAACGTTTTCTGGCCCTGTTCGGGCTGCTCACGGCCGAGCTAATCCTGGCGGGCGTTGTATTCCTAGGGGCTTTCGTGCTGTTCTTCTACCTAACGCGTGTTGTATTTGTAGAGCACTCGGCCACGCTCGACAATTTCGCCTTCCAAGAAATGGACGGAATACGCGCCGCCGAGCCTAACTTCACAGCGTGGGTCAAGCGTGTTACTTTCTTCGCCTCGGCTCCTTTCCTGACGGTGACCGGCATTGTACTACCGAGCATCCTGTTTTGGCTGAAGCGCCGCCGTGAGGCGTTAGAGCTTTTCTTAGCCGTGCTAGGTTCTTCCATCCTGAACCAACTCCTAAAAAACCACTTCCACCGTTCCCGTCCCGAAACTGCACTGTTTCCGCAGCCAGGCTTGAGTTTCCCTAGTGGCCATGCAATGATTGGAGTAGCGCTCTACGGGTGCGCTGCGTGGTTGCTCTGGCGCCACGGTCGCCATCCGATCTGGTCGGGGTTGCTGCTTATCTGGGCAATCGTCGTCGGTCTGAGCCGCGTGTACCTGCACGTGCACTATGCTACCGATGTGCTTGCTGGCTTTGCGGCGGGCGTTGTGTGGCTGGTTCTACTGCGTGGTGCTTTACGCTTGTGGTGGCGAGAGAAGAATCAATTACCATCAAGCAATGAGTAGGTAGTGAGGTTGCTGACCTATGGCCGCACATACCATTACGGGAGCTTTACTCTGACTCTAAGCGCCAACAGACCTTTCACGCCTTGGAGCTCTTCTAGTTCTAGCTCTTCCACGTCAGGCTCTAGTAATTCGCGGTCCTGGAGATAGTCGATGTACTCAAGGTACTCGTCGGCCTCGCGTGACTGTGAATAAACTAGCGCGATAGTGCCGGGCTGCGTGAGTCGTTCGCCGGTACCTAGCACGGTGGCTTTATCAATGCGCTTTTTGATGATTTCATACCGGATATTGTAAGCACCATCCACGTCAAATTGGCGCTCGTCTTGCCGGAAACGGATACTTAGCGCTTGGCTGTGTACTAGAATCAGCTGGGTGGTATCGAGCGGTACAGGCAGGCTAGGTTTCAGTGCCTGCGTGCGCCGCGTAATCTCGATGGTTACCAAGAGCTGCCACAGGCGCAGGTTTTTGAGAAATACCAAGTCAAAAGGCTTGTTCTCAACCAAGGAAGCACCCATGTAGATGTTGTATTCCACGCCATCAGTTTTGAACCGCTGGAAATAGTGGGGGTACATCTGCTGGGCCTTCTCTTCCTCTTCGTCGAGGTAGTCACTGATGGTGTCGTTGAGCAGCATCACGCTCTGCTCAAAGGCTTTACGGCGTTTGTAGAGGATACCTAGGTTGGCATCCATATTGGCCCAGTATTCGGCAATAACTGGTCGCACATCGGGCGCGTTTTCCGCTAGGTAGTCAAACAGCGGCTCTACTTCGGTCTTTAGCGACTCGAAGATGCTGACCTCATCGCCCGTCAGAATGCCTTGCCGCAAACGGCGTAGGTTTTTGTTTACGTAGAACTTGAGCTCATCCAGAATCGGTAGCTCCTGGTACTCTGAAGCTTTCTTGAGTACTTTGTTGGCTAGCGTTAGGTGCTCAATTAAGTCAGCCTGAATAGCTTCGTTGCGAGCTGTGCTGCTGCTACGGATATCGGAAGATCCGTGCAATGGGTACACATCGTGGAACACAATGCCTTCCATCTCCGCGTTCTTGTTGCCCGCTTCAAACTGCTCCAGTAGGTGCAGGGCTGCGTCCGTAAAGCGCCACTCCATGGTAGGATGGATGGCTGTGAATTTCTCCCGAATAATAGACTGCACGCGCGTTTGCAGTTCTTCTGCATTCCGCTTCACTGCTACGGCAAACAGCGGCACAAACTGCGTGACTTTTTCCAGGCAAAACTCATTTAAGTCGCCCACGTTGGGTGAACCTAGCTCGAGCAGGCCTACCGTGTCGTCTCCGTACGGTAGCAGCGCCAAGATAGCCGAGTTGATGCCGAGGCTCATGATCTGCTGGCGCAAGTCTTCAGGGATGTCGGCTTTGGCTACATCTTCAAGCACCAGGGGCTGGCGGTCCTGCCACAGCTGGTTATAGATCTGGCGGAAGCCACTACCAGCCTCCTGATTGGTGAGCTGCTTGGTCAAAAAGCTATGGTTGATCTTGCGGCCAAAATCAACAAATGCCTGCTTCTTCTCGTCGTAGGCGGCAATGCCGAGCTGTAGAAAAGGGCGGCCAAACAGCACACGTAGCTTTTCCTGGATCTGCTCGAGGCGGTCGGAGGCTTGTAGTACGTCGCGCTCCAAAAGGTCGTACTTCAGTTCCGATAAGATTTCCTGATCGGTGACATCAACGAGGTGAAGGATGTTAAACCCTTCCAGCTCAAACTTTTCGGCTGGCAAGCGTTCCTGCCACAAATCGGAGCGGTGAAAGTTGCGGGTGAGCAGGTCAATTTGCTCCTCCGTCAGCTCCGGCCGCTCGCCTATCACGTGCACGTTCAAAAACGACGAGTCGAACGTGACGCTGTAGTGCCGATACAAGCCGATGCTGTAGTCGGGCACCGTGAAGATGATGGAGCTTGTGGTAGGGAGCGTAACTCCGTAAATATTCTCTAGAATAAGCTGGTACACCATGCGCGTGGTGTGAATACTCATGGTGCGCGCATCGATGTTCAGCGGCTGCTTAATCGTCTTGTTGCTATTGAGCAGCACTTGCTCAAAAAGCGGCGTGTGGTAAAAGCTATAGTATTGAAACGGGGGAATAGCGCCACTAATGTCCGTCTCGCGAGCTGCTGGCGGAAAGAGCGCAATCATTAAGGTTTCAACTAGGTCGCAGTTGCATTCCAGCACGCTCATATCGTTGAGCGGACCACGGCACCAGTCATGGGCTGCTACCTGTTCCCCAATTGCATGAGCAAGCAGCGAAATGCCAGGGTTGCTATCTTGCTCGCGCGCCTTCCAGTAAGCAATTAGCGGCTCTAAGCTTAGCGTCGATTTGAAGGGAAACCCCAAAACGGTCGGACGGGCAGTGAGTTCGGTCAGCATAGTGGAGGCAAAACAGGTGAAGGCGCTAATAAGTTGAGGGGGAGAACTATAATCGAAAGCCTACCTAGCTTTGCCTACTACTTGTGTACGTAGCTAGCCCTAGTACCGGTTCAGCGTGTAAACGCGTTGCCTTGTTTGCCCAGCTGGTTTGGTGAAGTCATAGGTAATGGTGTTCGTTGGAACACCATAAGTTTTCATCTGACTGATCTGAGCACTTTTACTTTGGTTTACATAGTAAGTGCAGCAGCCATCGCCCTGGTAGTTGCCATTGAGCTGGATGTTATCAATGACGTAGCGTGCAGTATCTGGTTTGAAGCCTTTCATGCGGTGCACAACAAATATATTATACCTGTAACTATTCAGTTTTAAGTTGTTTGCGGTCGTGAAGGGAGCATTATTGTTGAGCACGATGGCTGTGCTGTCTTGGCGGCGAGTGCGAAGAATTTGTATCGTCTCGACAGCTACTTTGACCGCCGAGTTGGTAGGTTTAGTGTAGCGCTTCAGGTATACTGTATCGATGTCTTTTCGACCAAAACCCTGCGTACTAGTTGTGTCTAGGTTGAACTTGAAAAGCAAAGCATCAGCGTAGTCGTCCTGTTTATCGCAGGTAACGCTGCCGCAGCAAGCGGCTAGGGCAAAAGCAACTCCACCAGTCAGGAGCCAGGAAAACAAATTGCGTAGCATAGAGCGCAAAGATACGTGGACCGCCCGCAGCAGCTTCAACAAAAAAGCCAGCCCTGCGCGGGCTGGCTTCTGTACGTAATTCTTGTCCTAGTTATTGCTTTTGAAAGCGTTTGGTTTCGGTGCTGGCTCGGGTAGTGATTTTGTAGTAATAGGTACCACTAGGCAGATCGTCTACATTGGTTACCAATACGTGAGAGCCTTTTTCCTTGCTTTGCTGGCTGATCAGCGTGCGCAGCGTAGTGCCACGGCTATCTAACAACTCCACTGTTACGGGGCCCGCCTTCGTAACGGCGTACTCTAGCTGGGTAGTAGCGGTGCTTGGGTTCGGAAATACCGTGCTACCTAAGCTGGTAGCAGTGGTGGCGGATGTTTCCGAGACGCTAGGGTCTATGAGCAGAAACACACCTGGGCGGAAATAATGACCTAGGCCAGCACCACCTCGTCCGTGCCGACCGCCCGCGAAATGGGCTAGTCGCTCTTGTTGCTCAGGGGTAGCGTATTTCGCCACAATAGCTTTCGTGTCAGCCACCCACTTCTCCCGTTGCGGCTCGATTTCCGTGGATAGCTGCTTGATATTGGTGCTGTACTTCTGAGCTAGTTGCGCTACCTTCTGCATGATGGCGTGATTCTCAGTGCGTTGCTGCTGAAATTGTTGCCGTTGTGCTTCTGTGAGTTCTGGGCGAGAAGACCTGGCCTGACCGGGGCTAGTAGCAGGAGCAGTTCGTAGGCTTTGGCGCAAAGCATTGCCTTGCTGACGGTTAGCTTGCAACTGGGTGCGGTAGGTCGCCAGCAAGGCTTTGTCTTCAGCCGAGAGCTGAGTCTCTAACTTTTGGCGCTGTTGGCGCACCGTGGGCAATATATTTTCCTCATAATAAACCCGGAGTTCTTTCCGAGCAGGTTTGTCGGCGCCCCGAGCCGGACCTTGGGCAAAAGCACCGAGGTAGCCTGTCGTCAGGATAAGCACGAACAGGAAGAAGAGGAAGGTTTTGAAGGAGGTGACTCTCATAAGGAAAGAATAAAGTTGCTAAGCCCGATTTTCTTCCGATAGATTACTGCCAAGGCAGAGCGTTTAATGAGGGTACAAAAAAACCGCTCAATTTTTGAGCGGTTTTGGGTGTTGGCGTAAACAGGCCTGCTGACTACAGAAGACTGTCGGCTGTAATTACCGATCCAAGGCAGTGGCGCCTGATAATGGCCCGATAGGGCCGCCCGCTAACAGCCTAGCCCGCAAGAAATCCGATACTCCTTCAATTTGCGGACGAATTTGGCCAAGGGCATGACGCAAAGCATCAATATCGGCCAAGCGGCTCGCGTTGGTCTGAGAATAACCGTGATAGAGGGCTACTTGTACAGTCGAGTAGCCTACACCCCGGTAGGTGCCTAGCACCTGGCCGTGTGAGTCAACGACTTGTACTTGCGCGCGTACGGTGCTCCGATAATACTCTAGGGGGACACCTAGTAGGCTAGGTGCCATAAGGGTAGCTATTTGCAAGACCTGAAACCCCTTGCCTTTGCGCTCATTCACCACGGAAGTGACTGTAAGCTTCAGGTAACCAAATTTTATGTTATCGGTAGGATCAACGATGTTCTGGATTACTTCATGCTGGAATAACTGCTGCGGAGCATCAGTCATTAAGCTATCCGTATTATCCAACGTGCTATGATCAACGGCTAGCTCTAAGTTGGGCAAGCGGTTCTCGAAAGCGGCTGAGTGAGATTTGAAAATTACCCGATCAACCGATACACAGCTGACCAAAAGTGGGAAACAGGACAAGCAAAGCAGCGAGTAACGCAGCAGAGAGTTCATGTAAATAGGCAGCAAGTAGGTCTGAGGGGGCGCGAGTAGAATACAAAAATAAACAACTTCCGCACTATTTCTTCATGGTGTAGTACAATCATTATATAATTTATATAAATACTTGAATAAACAAAATAAGCCTGCTTAAAACAGGCTTATTTTCAATAAATTATAGGAATTTAGTCGTTTTTTGCTGAGCTTATTATAAGGCAGATACGACTAATTATATACTTTTAAAATCCTAATGCACCTGGTGAGCTAGCTCGCTGTCAGATTCTGCTAAGGCCGTGACGTCGGGAGCGTAGTAGTTATCGACAAATTCTCCCTCCCAACGGGCCACGACAGCAGTAGCTAGGCAGTTGCCAATCACGTTGACGGCCGTGCGGGCCATGTCCATAAGGGCGTCGATGCCCAAGATGATAAATACCGGCCAGGAGGGAAGATTAAACGACGCCACCGTAGCGAGCAGAATAACCAGCGAGGCGCGAGGTACTCCCGCAACGCCTTTGCTGGTGAGCATCAAGGTGAATACCATAACCAATTGTTGGCCAAACGACAGTTCTATACCTGCTGCCTGTGCTACGAAAACTGCTGCCAGTGATAAGTAGAGCGTAGTACCATCAAGGTTGAACGAGTAACCCGTTGGCATAACGAAGGCCACAATACGCCGCGGCACCCCAATGCTTTCCATGGCTTCCATGGCGCGGGGAAGCGCGGCCTCAGAGCTGGTGGTGGCAAAGGCAATGCTGACCGGCTCGGCAATAGCTTGTACAAAGCGCTTCACCGGAATGCGCATCAGCAGCGCGACGGGTAACAGTACCAGCAGCAAAAAGGCAATCAGGGCTCCATAGAGTGTGAGTAGGAGTTGGAATGCGTTCAGCAAAGGAGCAAAACCCATTTTGCCCACTGTGTAGGCGAGAGCACCACCTACGCCCAGCGGCGCAAAGAACATGACCACATTCGTAAACTTAAACATCACCTCCGATAAGCTCTCGGCAAAACGGAGCATCGGTCGGCGGTGCTGTTCGTGCACCATTGCTAAGCCAATAGCGAAGATGATGGCAAAGATAACTACTTGTAGCACTTGCCCTTCTGCTATCGATTTAGCAATGTTCTCGGGAAAGATGTGTAAGATAATATCGGCCGTGGTCTGATTGACTGTCTGAAGTTTTTCGGTTTCGGCCCCTACGCCGTTCTGCGTAACGCCTACGCCGGCCTTGGTCAGGTTGATGGCTGCCAGCCCAATAAAGAGAGCGAACGTGGTGATAATCTCAAAGTAAACCAGCGCTTTAAGGCCCATCTTGCCAACCTGCTTTAGGTTCGCGTGGCCAGCAATGCCCACCACTAGCGTAGCAAATACGAGTGGGGCAATGATAGTCTTCACTAAGCGCAGGAAAACGTCGCTCAGTACTTTTAGCTTCATTGCTGTCTCTGGAGAGTCGTGCCCGAGTTCAGCTCCCACAAACATGCTCACGACAATCCAGAACGTGAGGGAACGGCGCTGCGCGGCATAGAACGCGAGAGCGGCTAAGAATATCCACCGAACAGCAACGGGAAGGGCCGCTGGTAGCGCCACTACTTGGTAGGCCGATAGAGCGGTAAGGGCCGCAGCCAGCAAAAGAAGAATAAGAACTAGCGGGACAAGACGCGAAAACTTCATGCAAGAAAGTCAGGGGTGAATCGGCGGAAACTTAGCAAAGATAAGTTTTTGCGCTTGTAAGCCGGTTTTCCTTGGTCAGGCAGGTAAGTTAACAGAAAAAGGCCATGGAGTGGCCTTTTTGCTGATGCTAGGTAGCATGTAGCTAGCTTCGACAACTAGCACTGTAAGTGTTATTTAGCAACAACAACTTTCTGGGTTAGTGTGCCGGTGCTGGTCTTCACCTGCAAGATATACATGCCGGTTGCTACTTGCGGAGCAACGTGGTAGGCTTCTCCGTTGTTGGCTAGCAGTTCCTGTTGAAACTGGCGGCGGCCGCTCATATCAAACAGTTCGAGGGTAGCTACCTTCGACACATACTGCTGAAGCTCTAGATAAAATTTCCCGGCGTTGGGGTTTGGGTACACCGTGAAGCTAGGCGAGGGCACCTGTTCAATCGTAACCGCTTTGATGGGGGAGTATACCTGTTTCTCGTTCGTGAGGTCTTGACGCAGCCGATAGTAAACTATACCTATGGGGGCTTCTGGGTCCTGGGCTTGGTACGTATGTGGATCAGGGCTGGTGCCAGCCCCCGACTGCTGGACCAACTCCTGGAAGTTTTTTCCATCTAACGAGCGCTCCACCACAAACGACCTGCTGTTGCGCTCGGTCTGCGTGTACCAGTCTAGCGTAACGGCTTGGTAGCGGGCTGTTACTTTAAAGTCAGTTAGTACGGGTGAGCTAAAAGAACCTAGCACCGGATAAAACACGCCGTTTGGTATTACTTGTCGCACTAAGCCGTTGTCCTTGTTGGCATATTCTAGCACCAATCCTTGACTGCCGCCATGCTCCCCATAGTACACGGTAATGTCGTGAAACCCCGCGCTAAGTACTTTCGTGGCCGATACTTCCCGGTAGCTGAATTTGTCGCCTATGTTGCTCGCCACTGGTTTCGAATCGTTGTCGAACCACACGGAGGCTCCATCATCGGAACCTAGGTAGAAGGTGTAGGTTCCGGGCGTTGTGATGTATAGTTTGCCGCGGTAGCGGGCGCTGAACTCATCCGGCATTCCGGGCGAGTAATATGTTGCCACGGAGCCAATATCGAAGTTGTCTTTTTCAGCTTCCTCAAATTGTAATTTGTCAATAATTCGATCGGTAATAGCAGGCGTGTGGGTCTGGAAAAAACCTAGTTCATCGTAGAAATAGCCTTTGTAGTAGTCTGCCTTAAGACCAACCGCATCTGCTTTTTCCTGCGCTAGCGTAGGAGTGATGCTTAGAGCAGACAAGGAGCAGCTACTTATGAAAATCGCGAATTTGAATAGAAGGGAACGGGTGGAAAAAGCTTTCATGAACTCGGGTGAAATGACGGCGGGGAGGGAGAATGATCATATAAGGATAATACGATGGTGAGTCCATAAAAGATGAAGATTAAGCTAAATATTATGGTATTTTCTATAGATATATATTATTTTAATATTTATGTGTTTGAATGTTAATAATTTACGCATTAGTCTCGCTGACGATCGGTTAAGCTAAACAATGAAATATGTTTGCTGTTAAGCCGAAGCCTAGTGGTAAAAGGCTCGTGCTGTAAGGTTTATGTAGTACTAATAGGCGTTCGATACAGTAGAAATTATCCGCCTGAAGTATGCCGTGTTTGAGCATGGTAGTAGCTAGGCAGTACAATAGCTAGCAGCTGCAGCTAGCTTGCTGCGCAAAACAGGCAACGCCCTCAAGCTATGTGCTAAGCTCTTGTAGCACTTGGCGTCATGACCATCCGCTTGCAGGAGCATGAGGCGCTAGCTTTTGCTTATCGGTTGTGTCACCAAGTGGGGTCTTTTGTACTATTTGCCAGGTAGAAGAATAACGCTGAGCGTGTCGAATCTGCGACAATTGCTCAATTTGCGAGGAGAAGCGAATGCTTCCCTTTTCTGCCCATCATCATCGGCCTGCCATGCTCACCTGGACGCTTGAAACGCGTGAATTGCCTCTGCGCTACACTTGGAAGATCTCCCGTAGCGCATCCACTTCCAAAACTAACCTGCTGGTGCGCGTAGCTGCTACGGGCGGTGCCGTTGGATGGGGTGAGGCGGCCCCCAATCTACGCTATGGCGAAACCCCCGCGGGTTTGCAGGCAGAATTTGAGCAACTGCTTACAAAAGGCTTAGTTACTATTGGTTCGCTGGAGGAGCTAGGTACGCTGCTCGATGCTCACACTCCTGCCCACGCCCTACGGTTTGGGCTCGAATCGGCGTACGTACACCTGCTGGCTAATCAAACGGGCCAGTCGGTAGCACATGTGCTAGGGCTGCCTGCGCCAGGTGCTGCTGTGCCAACGGCTTTCACGCTTCCTATCATGGAGCCGGGCGCCGTAGCTGACTTTGTGAACGAGCAACGGATGGCGCGTTTCGAGCTGCTCAAGATCAAGGTAAATCAGGAAAGTGGCTACGATTTACTCCGCGAAATCACGCGCGCGCTACCTGACCGGCTACTCATTATTGATGGCAATGAAGCCTGGTCGGACGCAGATAGCTTGTTGCAGTTTTTGGAGCAGATTAGTACGCTGCCTGGCTTGAAGGTACGCCTGCTGGAGCAGCCCTTACCTGCCGCGTGCGTCGACCACTACCGCTACCTGCGGCCGCTGAGCCCTTATCCGGTATTCGCTGACGAATCGGTAACTGATACCGCTGACTTCGCGAGTATAGCGCAGCAATTTCACGGCGTGAACATGAAGCTGATGAAGGCCGGAGGTTACCGGAACGGCATCCAGCTACTGCGCCAAACCCAAGCACACGGCTTGCAGACGATGATTGGCTGCATGGTGGAAACCACGCTAGGTATCTGGTCGGCATTGCAGGTCAGCAGCTTGGCGCAAGTATGCGACCTAGACGGGTTTCTAGTTGTTCGTGACGAGCCGTTTGGCCTTGTGCAAGAGACCAATGGGCTATTAACTGCGGCGGCTACACCGTTGCTCTAGCAGAGCATAGTAGCTAGGTGCTGAACGGACCTAGAGCAAGTGAATTTTTTGGTGACGAAGCTAATTTGCCTTTTATCAACTTAGATATAGTTGCAGGATAGACAGCAATAACTGTTTTTAACTTTTTTCTCGAACAGTGTCGCAACATATAATGTATGTACATATATTTGCAACGTTTTCCAGTCGCTCATGAAAATCGAAGACGAAATCCAACAGCCTGTGTTCAAAGACGACTACCAGAAAAGCTACATCAACCTGATGTACACTGCTGGCTGGTTGGGCTTGAGGCAGGCAGCGTCATTCCGGGAGTATAGCCTCACAAGCCCGCAGTACAACATTCTGCGCATCCTGCGAGGCCAGCATCCGAAGCCAGCGACAGTGAACCTGCTTATCGAGCGAATGCTTGACAAGACCAGTAATGCTTCCCGCATCGTCGACAAGCTAGAAGCCAAGCAGCTTGTGACCCGCGCAGTGTGCCCGAATAACCGTCGGGCCGTTGATATCTGCATCACGGAAGCAGGCCTGGGTTTGCTGCAGCGCATTGATCAAGAAGGCGCGATGGAACGCACTGGCATGCAGAATCTCAGCCCAGAAGAGGCTGCTGAACTCAATAGATTACTTGATAAAATCCGTGACTGACGGCTCTCAGTTATTCTCTTTCCTTTTTCAATCATGAAAAAAATTGCTCTGTCCGCTCTGGTTGTAGCTAGCCTGTTCACCGCTCCCGCTTTCGCTGGCAACCCTGTTGCTAAAAAAGCTATTGCTAGCACTGCTAAGCCCGCCGACGCAGCTTATAAAGTACAGCCCCAACTCAGCAAGCTTGGCTGGGAAGGCAAAGCTGTAACGCACGGCCACAATGGCACGGCTGAGTTCTCGAGCGGCGAAATCATGGTGCGCGGCAACCAGATTGTTGGTGGCACTGTGACCGTAGACATGAAGACCCTGAAGGCAACCGACATCACTGATGCCGAAAACAACGCCAAGTTCATGGGCCACATCAACTCGGATGACTTCTTCAGCACTGCTAAAAACCCAACGGCTACGTTCAAAATCAAGAGCGTAACCCCAATCAAAGGTGCTGCTGCTGATGCTAACAACGTAAACATCACCGGTGACCTGACCATCAAAGGCATCACGAACACTGTGACTTTTCCTGCTAAGGCTGGTGTGAAAAACGGCGTAGCAGCTGCTTCGGGTGTTGCTACCATCAACCGCACGAAGTACGACATTAAGTACGGCTCGAAGTCGTTCTTCGAAGGCATTGGCGACAAAGCCATCTACGATGACTTTACGTTGAGCTTCAACGTAATTGCCAAGAAGTAAGCTCGTTAAGCTTTCCTTCGTTAATCAACAAAAAAGCCCGCTACAGTAGCGGGCTTTTTTGTTGATTAACGAAGGAAAGCCAACGGTCTAATAGCCGCCGCTGCCGCCTGGCAAAGTCTGCGCCGGGGGTGAGCTAGGTGCCGATTGGTTAGGCTGAACGGTAGCGCTGTTCTGTCGTAGCGTCAGGTGCAGCGGCGCTACGTTCGTTTCGCGCAGGCTGATGATACCATAAACAATTTCGCCTGGATGGATCGTCTTGTTGGCCATGTCGTAGCGCACAAACTCTTTGCGCAAATTTGCATTGGCTGTACCAGCTCCAATCATATTGCCGGCCGCAATGAATGGTCCGGTAGGTAAGAAAGTGGCGCCCGACGTAGTCGTTTGGCCGGTATACGGATTAGTCGTAGTAGTGCCCCCAACGTTGAAATTGAGCAGGATATACAACAAGTAAATGGCTACGCCTTGCTTTAAGTCGTGCGCGGCTTGTACAGCTGGAACAGGCATAATCGGACGGTCACCGAAGGATAGCTCCAAGTCACGGGAGAAATCTAGGTCAGTGCTTGTGTTGTTCTTCAAGCGTACTGCTACCACTTGATATCCTCGCTTGCGCTCTTTTTTACCGTACTTCTTGTTGCCACCGTGCAGCTGAAGTGCACTGTATTGGTAGCTAAATTCCAACGGTTCGTTGGTGCGGCTGTTTGATTGATAGGTGCTGATACGATCAGGCTGAATGGTGTGGTAGCTACCAGCACAACCTGTTGCTAACAGCAACGTTGTACCAGCCATAAAACGCACAAGATTTTTCGGCATAAAGCAAATATGTGGAAAGGATAAGGTTGGAATAAGCTCCAACTGCGTCCTCACAAAGTACATACCTACTATCGGGGTGTTTACATTACATTAGTTATATTATTTATTTAATGTAATGTCTTAGCTATATTATTACATAAGATAGATTTACTGGTGAAGGGCATTAAGGAATAGCTAGCTCCCGCGGCAGCTCAAATCGAAGGTTCCGGCTTTTGCTACGGTTGTGCAGCTGCGTTAAAAACTCATCTAGCTCGGGCTTGTATTCCAGCCAAAAATCCTCGTGTAGGTTCGTTAGTACTAGTTGCACAGTGCGGGTGGTGAGGCGAGCCGTACCCACGTAGAAACCGTTGTAAGGTGAATCAAACTGCCCGGTGTAGTTGTCAAAAATCAGCCGCAACGTGTATAGGTTGAGGTCAACTTCGAGGCGCTTGTCCTTGGTGATGCGGCGGGCGCGAGCCGTTTCCTTGGTGGCTTTGCTCAGAGCTTTGGTAAGGCTACGATTGAGCAAGCGACCCGTCACGGCCACATTGAACAGCTCATGAATGCGGTCGGAGGTTTCGGCAAACACTTGTTCCACCGTCACATCGGGTAGCAGCTCAAAGGCAAGAGTCTCGTATAACTCGGCGTCGCGACGAACGGCGCGCAGCAGCAGCGTTTCTTTCTCCTTGTCGGAGAGATGCTTAATAGCTTTTTTGAAATCAGTGGAGGGAACAGGCATATGGCAGACGCAAAAAGCTAGCGAGGGAGGGAGAGTGGAGTAGATGAGCTAGCGAAAGGTTTTGCAAGCTAAAGCATACGTTAACGCAACTGGTAAAAACTAGCTCCGTTTTCACGAAACGATTTGGCCGCCAATGGGGTTATATATGACCGTAATACTTGGCTGTACCTACCTTTTGTGCCTGATTTACCGTACTTTTGCGTCATGAAAACGAACCCGCAAATCGATTACGACGAGGACGTACTGTTACTCGAAGAAACCATCGACGTGCGCGACCTGATCGTGTACAATGACGACGTGAACACTTTTGAGCACGTTATCAAAACGCTTATGGACGTGTGCGGCCACGAGCCCGAACAGGCTGAGCAGTGCACCCTGCTGATTCATTACAAAGGCCAATGCACTGTAAAGCACGGCGCCTACGATGAGCTAGCCGGCATGTGTACTGCCATCCACGACCGGGGTATTTCGGCAGACATACTTTAAGAGGTTGAATGGCTGAATGAGTAGATGGTCGGTCGCGCAGACCTAGGTTCCAGAACAAGCAGCCATTTGACCATCTAGCTATTTGACGACTTAACTAAATGGAGTTTCCTTCCAAGCTGATTGAAAATGCCGTTGGGGAGCTATCGAAGCTGCCGGGTATTGGAAAAAAAACAGCCTTGCGCTTAGCGTTGCACTTGCTAAAAGCCGAGACCGATACCACGGCCTCCTTGGCTGAAGCACTGGCCAAGATGCGCTTCGAAATTACGTATTGCCACACGTGCCATAGCATATCGGATGCCGAAGAGTGTTCTATTTGCGCTAACAAGCTACGTGACCACAGCACCGTTTGTGTGGTGTCGGACATTCGCGATGTAATTGCCATCGAGAATACGGCGCAGTACCAGGGTGTATACCACGTGCTCGGCGGCGTTATTTCGCCCATCGAAGGCATTGGCCCGTCCGATTTGAACATCGATTCTCTATTAGCTCGCATCCCGGATTCGGAAGTTAAGGAAGTGATTTTGGCTATCAGTCCCACGATGGAAGGCGATACTACGGCTTTCTATTTGTCGCGCAAGCTGCGCGACTTTGAGGGCGTGCATATCAGCACCATTGCCCGCGGCATCCCCATGGGCGGCGAACTGGAGTATGCTGATGAGATTACGCTAGGTCGCAGCATCGTAGATCGGCAGCGGCAGGCGCGCTAAGCTAGGTTTTACTGCTTTTTGGGGCCGGTGGTCAGCGTTGTTGCGCTGGTCACCGGCTTCTTATTTTACCTTAATTAGGAACGGATAAAGCGGCACAACAAGGGAAACCGTAGAATAGCAGAAATAGCTAACGTCAGATATCTTACTTTTGCGGCCCCATTCATTTCGCAATAAGCTAATGCTCACAGTAGAAAAAATCGGCGGCACCTCCATGAGTGCGTTCGGCGACGTGCTGAACAACATCATTCTGTACAATCGAACCGGCGCGGAGTTGTACAACCGAATTTTTGTCGTATCGGCGTACGCTGGCGTGACCAACTGGCTGTTAGAGAACAAGAAAACGGGTGAGCCTGGTGTGTATCACCGCATTACCGAACATAAGAAGTTTCATCAGTCGCTCAAAGAGGTATCGGTGAAGCTGAAGGCTCTAAACAGGAAATATGAAGCCCTAGGTCTGGACCTGGCTGTTGCGGATGCTTTCATCGAACAACGTATTCAAGACGCGCAGACTTACCTGAACAGCCTGACCAACATACTGGCTTCGGGTTATGTGAGCAGCGAAAACATCTTGCAAGCCGCCCGCGAAATCCTAGCCTCTATCGGCGAAACGCACTCCGCCTTCAACGCTGTTAATATTCTGCAGAGCCGTGGCATCAATGCCACGCTCGTCGACCTGAGTGGTTTTCACGACCACAAGTCGTACACCATCGACCAACGTATTCGGCACGCATTCAAGAAGATCAACTTTGCCGACACCATCTGCATCGCGACTGGCTATGCCAAGGGTACCGAAGGCATTATGCGAGAGTTTGACCGCGGCTACTCAGAAGTGACCTTCAGTAAGATAGCCGTGGCGGTGAAGCCGCAGGAGGCCATCATTCACAAGGAGTACCACCTGTGCACCGCCGACCCCACCATGGTGGGCGTGGAGAACTGCTTCCCCGTTGGGTTTACCAACTACGACGTGGCCGACCAACTCGCCGACGTAGGGATGGAGGCAATTCACCCGAAGGCCTCAAAGCCGCTGGAGATCAACAAGATCAACCTGCGCATCAAGAACACATTTGAGCCCGAACACCCCGGCACGCTCATCACCGAAGACTACATCTCGCCCCAGAAGCGCGTGGAGGTGATTACCGGCACGGAGAAAGTCGTAATGATTGATATCTATGACCCGCTGATGGTAGGCGCAGCCGGTTACGACCTCGACATCATGAAGACCTTCTATGACCTAGGTATTAGCTATAGCTTCAAAGCAACGAGTGCCAATAGCATCTCAGTGGTTATCTGGGAGAAGGATTGCCACAAGCGGCTTATCCAGGATTTGGAGAGCAAGTACGAGAAGGTAACCGTAGAGCAAATGGCGATGGTCTGCATCATTGGCTCCAACATCGACCAACCTGGCTTGCTGGCTAAAGCAGCTGGTGCACTGGCAAACGATGGTATTAATATCAAGAGCGCTGGCTTCGCGCTGCGTAAGGTTAACATCCAGTTCTTGGTAGGACGGGAGGATTTTCGCGGGGCAATTATTGCGTTGAACAAAACGCTGTTTTTTTAAAAGAAAAACAAGCTAACATGCGGTGGGCTCCGGCCGAAGTTGTACCATTGTGTAGTACAGCTTCGGCCGGAGCCCACCACTTTTATCAGGGGGGTGTAAGAGGCCAAACTATGTGTATATTGTAGTTACTCCCCACTGTCTCCTGTTTTACTTCCCGTGAAACTCTCTATCGTTATTGTCAACTACAACGTTAGCTATTTCCTGGAGCAGACCTTGTTATCGGTCCGGCGAGCGGTAGAGAAGTGGGGGGAACCAACCGAGATATTCGTGGTCGACAACAACTCCGTGGACGGCTCCGTGGCCATGGTGCGGACCCGCTTTCCGGAAGTGGTACTGATCGAAAACAAAGACAACCCAGGTTTTTCCAAAGCGAACAACCAAGCCATCCGGCGTGCTTGCGGTGAGTACATCCTGCTGCTCAACCCCGACACGGTGGTGGAGGAAGATACGCTGCAAGCCTGCGCCGACTTTATGGATCAGCACCCAGATGGTGGCGGGCTAGGAGTGAAGATGCTGGACGGACAAGGCAAGTTTCTGCCCGAGAGCAAGCGTGGCCTCCCTACTCCCTGGGTGGCTTTCCACAAAGTGTTCGGTCTAGCGAAGCTTTTTCCCAAGTCGCGCCTGTTTGGGCGTTACCACCTAGGCTACCTCGACAAAGACCAAACGCACGAGATAGAAGTGCTCAGCGGCGCATTTATGTGGCTGCGGCGTAAGGCTTTGGATAAGGTCGGGTTGCTAGATGAGGATTACTTCATGTACGGCGAGGACATTGACCTCTCGTACCGCCTAGGGCAGGGCGGATGGAAGAATTACTACTTCCCTGAAGCCCGCATTATACACTACAAAGGCGAGAGTACCAAGCGGACGAGCATCAACTACGTGTTCATCTTCTACCAGGCCATGGTCATTTTTGCCCGCAAGCACTTTGCGCCAGGCCGGGCCGGAGCCTTTTCCTTGCTCATCAACCTAGCTATTTGGATGCGGGCGGGGGCAGCCATGGCGGAGCGTCTGCTGGCGCGGGTGGCGCCGGTGCTACTCGATGCCGGGCTCATTTATGGCGGTATGTACTTCTTGAAAAAATATTGGGAAGTCAATCATAAGTATGCGCCTGAACCGTACCCGCCCGCGTTTATGGTGGCAGCAGTGCCCGCTTACATCGTCGTGTGGCTCACGACGGCTTACTTCAGCGGGGCCTACGATAAGGCCACGCGGGCGTCCCGTATTGTGTGGGGCGTGTTCGTGGGCACTATTCTAATTTCGGCCATATCTAACTTTCTAGACGCGTACCGCTTTTCTAAGGCCCTCATTATCCTGGGCGGGACTTGGAGTGTGGCAGCGCTTGTTGGCAGGCGGCTGGCCATCCATTTTCTACAATACGGCTACTTGAGTCTGAATGAGCGGCGCCCCAAGAACATTGCCGTCGTGGGCACCGCCACGGGTAGCCGCCGGGTGCGGCAACTCTTAGAAGCAGCCGGGGTGCAAGCCCGCATTATTGGACACGTAAACCCCGCCGGCAGCTCAGATGACGTCAACGACGATTCGCTTGGTGAGCTACGGCAGATGGAGGAAATCATCCGTATTTACGAGCTAGATGAGCTGATTTTCTGCGGAAAAGATCTGCCGGCTAGCCAGTTCATCGCCTTGATGGTGCGGCTCTCGCAGCAAGTCTCCATTGACTACAAAATTCTGCCGGAGGATAGTGAGTACATCATCGGTAGCTCCTCCAAAGATTCGCCCGGCGACTATTATGCCCTGAACATTGGGTTGAGCCTCTACCAGCCCCAGCAGATGCGCAACAAACGTCTGCTCGATATCCTGACTAGCCTAGGTTTCTTGTTGGGCACGCCATTGTTCATTTGGTTTGAAAAGCGTAAAGCGGGTTTTCTGCGCAATTGTCTGCGGGTACTGGCTGGTACGCGTACTTGGGTAGGCTTGCAGCACTCGGCCGGGCCCCGGCGCACCGCCCGTGCTATTCTGTCCCCGGCCGACGTCGCCGAGCATAGCGCCCCCCTTACGGATTCTACTAAACGGCGCCTGGAGCTACTCTACGCCCGGAACTACGTGCCTTCCACTGATTTAAATATTTTATTCCGCCGGTTTCGGTGGCTTGGGCAGGAGTAAAGTTAGCAGCAACGTACGTGCGTTAAATTCTTACTTTTGCGCATTCTCCATTTCGTTACTGTCTCATGTCCAACCCCGTTGCTACCGTTGCTTCCTCTTTCCTGTCGGACCGTGTCACGACAATGCAGGAATCGCAAACCATTGCCATGGCCAAAAAGTCGCGCGAGCTAGCGGCTCAGGGTCATGACGTTATTAACCTGAGTTTCGGCGAGCCGGACTTCCAAACGCCGCAATACATTAAAGATGCGGCCAAGCGCGCCCTCGACGAAGGCTTCACGTTCTATACGCCCGTGCCCGGCTACCTCGATCTGCGTCAAGCGATTGTTGAGAAGTTCAAGCGCGACAACCAGCTAGATTACAAGCCCGAGAACATCGTGGTGAGCACTGGGGCCAAACAGTCGTTGGCTAACGTGCTGCTCAGCATGGTAAATCCTGGCGACGAGGTAATCATCTTTGCGCCTTACTGGGTAAGCTACTCGGAGATGGTGAAGCTAGCCGAGGGCAACCCGGTTGAGCTGGTAGGTACGCTGGAAAATGAGTATAAAGTAACGGCTGAGCAGCTAGACGCCGCTATTACGCCGCGCACCAAACTCATCATGTACTCGTCGCCCTGCAACCCAACGGGTTCCGTATTCACGCGCGAAGAGTTCGCTGCCATTGCCGAAGTGGTAGCACGTCACCCACACGTACACGTGCTGGCCGACGAGATTTACGAGTACATCAACTTCACCGGCGAGCACGTGAGCCTGGCGCAGTTCGACGAAATCAAAGATCGGGTAATCACCGTGAATGGTTTCTCGAAAGGCTACGCCATGACGGGCTGGCGCGTAGGCTACCTAGCCGCGCACAAAGACATTGCTACTGCCTGCGACAAGCTGCAAAGCCAAATCACTTCGGGTACCTGCTCCATTGCTCAGCGCGCAGCCCTCGCTGCGCTGCAAGGCGGACGTAGCTCAGCCGACGAAATGGTTGAGGCTTACAAGCGCCGTCGCGACTTGGTGCTGGAAATGGCGAAAGACATTCCGGGCTTCATCATGCCGAAGCCAAACGGCGCATTCTACGTCTTCCCCGATGTGAGTGGCTATTTCGGCAAAACGGCCCCTGACGGCTCGACTATCGCTAACGCGAACGACCTAGCTATGTATCTGCTCAACGACGCACACGTGTCGTCGGTCGATGGCGAGGCATTCGGCGCGCCGAGCTGCATCCGTTTCAGCACGGCTGCCGCTGATGAAAAGCTGAAAGAGGCTTTCACGCGTATTAAGAATAGCCTCGAAAAGTTGAAGTAAGCATCAGAACAAGTGTAGCGCGAAGCTCCGGTTTCGCGCACGAGCAGAGCGAGTTCCAGAAAGCCGCGCAAGTTGAACCAACGCGCAGGAACTCGCTTCGCTCGTGCGCGAAACCGGAGTTTCGCGCTACTTGCCGTTCTAACTTACCTTTGCGCTTTCTTTTTCAACATCTGCAATGCCTCCGCTTACGTCACCCGCCACGCTGCCCGAGTTATTCGACGCTTTCAATAATCTAACCGCCCTGATCGTGGGCGACGTCATGATGGATGCTTACGTGTGGGGCAAGGCCAGCCGCCTCTCCCCCGAAGCTCCAGTGCCAGTGGTGAATGTGAGCCGCATTGAGCAGCGGCTAGGTGGCGCGGCCAATGTGGCGCTGAATGTACAAGCCCTAGGTGCCACGCCGCTACTTTGCGCTGTGATAGGGGAGGATGCTGGGGGCGACCAAATGCTGCACCTGCTGGAAGAAAAGAACCTCTCCGCCGAAGGCATTGTGCGAAGTGCATTCCGCCCGACCACGGTAAAGCAGCGCATTCTGGCCTCCGACCAGCACCTGTTGCGCATCGATTCGGAGGTCGAAACGGACTTGAACGCAGAGGAAAGCGCCCGACTCACCATTCGCTACGAAGCCCTATTGGCCCGCGCCGACGTGGTCATCTTCGAGGATTACGACAAAGGCGTGCTGAACGCAGCGAGTATCCAGCACTTCATCGATCTAGCTCGCCAGCGCGGCATTCCAACGGTGGTTGACCCGAAGAAAAAGAACTTTCTTTCCTATCAGCACTGCACTCTGTTCAAGCCTAATTTGAAGGAGCTGCGCGAGGGCTTAAAGCTAGACTTCAGCGAAACGGATGCGGACCGCCCTAAGTTTGAGGCTGCCGTGGCACAATTGCGCGAGCTGCTTACGCCCGAAATCGTGCTCGTAACGCTTTCGGAGCGTGGGGTGTTCAGCGAGTCGGATGCGACGGGCCGCACCTACATTCCGGCGCACTTGCGCAGCATCTCCGATGTTTCGGGCGCCGGCGACACGGTTATCAGCATTGCCGCTTTGTGTATTGCGCTTGGGCTGCCGGCGCCATCAACAGCGGCGTTGGCCAACCTAGGTGGGGGCTTGGTGTGCGAACAAGTGGGCGTGGTCCCGATCGAAAAGCAGCGTTTGTTGAAAGAAGCCGTTGCGGCGCGGGTGCTCGACTAACGCCTGCGGTCAAGCTACTCGACGATTACGCCGTACTTGGTCACCAAGCCTGGTAAGCCCTCAAGCCTAAACTTTGCCTTCTTCAGCGGATTGGTATCCGGGTCGATAAGGAAGCCCGTGGCCGTCCTAAAGTCAGCGCCGTTGAGTTGAGTGGCTGAGAAGATAGCGCCGTTCAGCGTACACTCCTGAAAGACAGCGTTGCTAAGATCCGCATTGGTAAAATCAGTGTCCGTGAGGGCGCAGCGCACGAAGCTGGTGCTTGGCATCCGCTTGCCGTAGAACGAGGCGTACGAGAGCTGACAACCATCGAAGTGCACTTCGAATAGCATGTCGCGGCAGACCGTAAACTGCACACCCGCTAGCTTACAGTCCTGAAAAGCAACGTTCTGCATGCCCGCACCAGACAAGGCAATCAAGGAAAGGTTGCAACGCTCGAACAAGCAGTCGATAAACCGTTTGTTGGAGAAGTCGGCGCTGGAAAAGTCACAATTAACAAAGCGACACTGCTCCACTTCCTGGTAAGGCCGCATCTGCTCACTCGTCCAGCGTTCAAAGACATTCTCAGCAGGAAAGCTGTTGGGCTTGCGGGACGCAGAGCGACGTTTCATGGCGTGTAACTAGAAGGAAAAGAAAAGTGCGATGAACAGCTTTTGTCCATCGCACTAGTAAAGCTAATCAACTGATTTAGTAAGGGGCTGCGTTGCTACCGCATCTGCGGGCTGAACTCCTTCACCGTATCCACAAATACGCGCACGTTGTCGGCATCTGTATCAGGGTACACGCCATGGCCCAGGTTGGCAATATGGCGGTGTGGGCCGAACTGACGCAGCATCTCGATAGTGGCTTGGCGTACCTGCTCGCGCGTACCATAGAGAGCGCAGGGGTCGAGGTTGCCTTGTAGCGTTTTGTCGCCCACAAGCGGCCGCACGGACCTAGGGTCCTGGTTCCAGTCGAGGCCGATGGTGCGGCAGGAAATCTGGGCGAAGTCTTCCACAGCGAAAAAAGCGCCTTTAGCAAACACCGTAACAGGCACATCCGGAATGGCTTGGCAGATTTCGGTGATGTAGCGCGTGCTGAATTCCTGGTACTGGTGCGGCGGCAAGATGCCCGCCCACGAGTCGAATATCTGTACGATGTTGGCGCCAGCGGCTACTTGCGCTTGCAGGTACGCAATGGTAGTGGCCGTAATCTTGCGCAGCAGCTGGTGGGCTAGCTCCGGCTCGGCGTAGAGCATGCGCCGGGCTTTGGAGAAAGTTTTAGAGCCGTGGCCTTCCACCATGTAAGCCAGAATCGTCCAAGGGGCGCCGGCAAAACCGATAAGCGGCACGCGGCCATTGAGGGCACGCTTCGTCACGCGAATGGCTTCGAGCACGTAACCTAGGTGCTCCTCGGGGTCAGCCACGCGCAGTTTCTCTACATCGTGCGCCGATTTGATCGTTTCGGGAAATAGCGGGCCGCGCGCTTCCAGCATTTCGTAGGTGAGGCCCATCGCTTCGGGTACCACCAAGATGTCGGAGAAGATGATAGCGGCATCCACATCCAGCGCGTCCACGGGCTGAATGGTGACCTCCGCAGCTAGCTCGGGCGTTTCGACCAGTTCTTTGAAACCGCTCAGACGGGCACGCAACTCACGGTATTCAGGCAGAATGCGACCAGCCTGGCGCATGAGCCATACAGGAGTACGTTCGGTTTCTTCGCCGCGGGCGGCACGGAGCAGCAGGTCGTTTTTGAGCATAGTAGGGGTGGTGAAATCGGTCGCAAGTTACAGCGGAGCGGGCTTTGTTTTGTGCGGGTGTTAGTTCCCGCAGAGATTCGCAGAGGAAAAACGCAGAGGTTCGCAGTGTTCTCGCCTAGCTTTCTTGTACCTCTACGGAGAATAACTACTCCTGAAACAACGCCTTAATCGCCGTCGCCATAAAATTTACCCCAATAGCTAGGGTGATAAAGCCCATAATCCGCGCCAGCGCCGACATACCCGGCCGACCTAGGTAGCGCGTGAGCCGTAGCGACGACATCAGAATGATGTAGCTCGCCAGCGCCACCAGCACGAAGCCAAATACAATTAACCCCATATCGGGATACGTCAGGTGCTTGGTGAACAAACCAATGCAGACCGCAATAGAGCCCGGCCCCGAGAGCATGGGCATAGCTAGCGGCGTGAAGGAAATGTCATCTTTCTGCATACTTTCTTCGAGGGCCGCCGGCGACACCCGGTCGCGGTTGCCGCCGGGCGTGAGCAGGTCGAAGGCCGAGCGCATCAGCAGAATGCCACCCGCAATGCGCAGATGGTGAATGTTGATACCGAAGAAGTTAAGCACGTATTGGCCCGCGAAAAATGACACGGCCAATACGCCCACCATGTAAATGCAGGCCCGCAAACCTGTCTGGCGGCGGGCGGCGGGCGAGTCCGATTCCGTCAACGTCAGGAAGACAGGCATGGCGCTGAACGGATTAACGACCGAGAACAACGTGGTGAAGGTGGCAAGCAGAATTTCCATGGAGCGCAAGCAGACGACGCCCCAAAGGTACAAGGATTGCCCGTCGGCAGAACTGGAAAATACTATGTTTGAAGCTTAACTGCCGAAGGGGCTACTACGTACAAAGCTATACTCTCCTCTTCTCTCCCTGACCCTACACGTTCCTTGATCTGTGTCCAAACTTGACTTTACCTGGCTATTGCTAGCTCGGTGCCTAACGCTGCTCGTCGGTGTGCTGGCATTGGTGGCTACTTTGTTGCCGCTGCTCCGCCAGCAAGCGTGGTGGATCCGTGTGTTCGATTTTCCTCGCCTGCAAATTGTGGGCGTCTCCCTGGGTAGCGCTCTGGCTGCCTGGCTGCTAGGTGCGCACCACTGGCCAGCAGGCGTTGTGCTGCTGGCGCTGCTGGTTCTCGCCTCGGGCTATCAACTCTTTCGCATTCTGCCTTACACGCCGCTTCGCCCCAAACAGGTGGCCGATAGCACGCTCAGTGGTAGCGCGGCGCGGCAGCGGGAAATCAGCCTGCTAGTAACCAATGTGCTGATGACCAATCGCGACGCCGGACGCTGTCTACGCGTTATTCAAGACTACAATCCCGACATTATTTTGGCCGTTGAAACGGACCAGTGGTGGCTAGATCAGCTGGAAGGGCTAAAGGAAAACTACCCCTATACAGCTCTGAAACCGTTGCCTAACACCTATGGTCTGCTCGTGTTTTCGCGGTTGGAGCTAGTCGATCCGCATATCCGGTTTTTAATTGACGACGATATTCCTTCGTTCCATAGCCGAGTCGTGCTACCCTCGGGCGAACTGGTGCGTTTGCACTGCTTGCATCCCAAACCACCTGCACCTGCCGAAAGCAAGACCAGCACGCGCCGCGACGCGGAGTTACTGCTAGTAGGTCGTGAAATTGAGTATTCAGACGAGCCAACCATTGTGGCTGGCGACATGAATGACGTGGCCTGGTCGCACACCTCCGAGCTATTTCGTCGCATTAGCGGCTTGCTGGACCCACGCATTGGGCGCGGCCTGCTGCCCACTTTCCACGCCGACTACAGCCTGTTGCGCTGGCCGCTTGACCATGTCTTTCACTCAGCTCACTTCAAAGTGAAGGATATACAGCGGCTCCCAAACGTTGGCTCCGACCATTTCCCCATCTTCCTGCGCCTCAGCTACGAACCGCAGGCCAAAGCCGAACAAGAGATTCACGCTGAAAAGCCGGATCAGGACGATCAGGAGGAAATGGAGGAGAAAATTGCGCAAGGCTTCGAGGAAGAAGCTGAGGAGGAACGAGAGGAGCAACAAGCCTCCAAGCAGTCGCCAGTTTCCTCTGTCAAAAGCAACGCATGAGCTAGGATGTCAGTCTGAACGATAACGAAGAATTCGGGCCAATCTATCGGCACGGCAAAGCTAGGTTCCTCGTCTCTGCTTAATACGCAGAATGCTCGGAATGACAGTTCCGAGAATCAGTCGTCAGCTTCGTACAAAAATGCCATCTGCCACTGCGCTACGGCAGCCGGCAACAAGCGCATAACGGTGTTGCGCAGCTTATAAATAAATGGGTTTTTGATCTGCGAAGCCCAGCCTAAGAACCAGGAAGTCTGCACGATGCGTGTAGTGCGCGGACGCCGTCGTTGTTCGAAGTCGCGGAAAGCAGCTGTCAGAGTAGGGTGCTTGCGCAAGCAGCTAGCCAGCACGGCAGCATCTTCCACGGCTTGGCCGGCACCCTGACCTAGGTTGGGCGTGGTAGCGTGCGCTGCGTCGCCGAGCAACAGCACGCGCCCATAGGCGAAGTGACGGATCGGCTTAATATCTATAATGTCTCCCCACAGATACGCCTCAGCGGGCGTATGGGCGAGCAGCGCGGGCGCAGGGTGGGGGAGGTCGGCGAAGAGTTGCTGGACGTTGGCTTTGCTGAGGTTTTTGAACGCCGGGTCGCTAGGTGTAGCGGTATTCACGCAGGCAAACCAGTACACGCGCCCATCGACTAGGGGCACGTAGCCAAAGCGGCGGCCTTGGGTTCCCCATATTTCGGTGGAGTTGCCGGGCGGCAAACCTAGGCTGGCGGCATCCGTCACGGCGCGCCAGCAGGTGTAGCCTGCGTAGCGCGGCTGGCTGTTCGGTAGTAGTTGCAAGCGCACCTGCGAGCGAATACCATCGGCAGCCAACAAAGCGTCACCGGTGGCCGTGGAGCCGTCGGCAAAGTGCACGGTGACTTGGCTGTCGTGCTCTTCAAAACGCACGAACGGCTTTCCTAGGTTAACTACATCCGGTGGCAACTCGCTGAGTAGAGCCTTCTGCAAATTGGCGCGGTGGATGCCTATGTTGTCGAACCCTAGCTTGCGCGTGAACGGGCCAGTATCGGCAACCTGTAGCGGGCGGCCTTGCTGGTCGAGCAGCCGTAATCCTTTGACGGGTTGCGTGTAGGCATGCACAGCTTCGTACAAACCTAGCTGCTCAAGTGCCCGCATCGCATTGGCGCCTAGCACCACGCCCGCGCCAATCTCGCGCAGCTCGCGGGCCGCCTCAAACACCTGTACCGAATGACCTAGGTTGAGCAACGCCCGCGCCGTAGTCAAACCGTTAATACCCGCGCCGATGATGAGGAAGTGCATAGAAGGGAGATAAAAGGAAGTCGTAATTTTAACAACAACTTCTCGCTATGCTATCATTCCCCATCCTTGCTGCCGTCATCCTATTACACGCAGCACAAGACCCCGATGCGCCGCGTGCCCTCAATCTAAAACGCGTTCCGGCTGCTGGACCACAACCATCGAGCTTTGTGCCAAGTGGCTGGCAGATAGAGAAACAGCTCACCGTCGACCTCAATGCTGACCAACGTCCAGACCGAGTTTTGCAGTTGCTCGAAAAGAAAATAGCCGGGCAGGAAAACTCCGGCGACGAGCGCGCTTTAGTAACTATTCTGGCGCAACCAGATGGCACTTGGAAGCGGGTAGGTGCTTCTAACAAAGTGGTATACTGCAAAAGCTGTTTCGGCGCGCTAAGCGGCCCCGAAGGCGGCATCCCCGATGTGAGCGTGAAGAAAGGCGTAGTTATCGTTTACCAAACGGGCGGCTCGCGTGAGGCCTGGAACTCAACCACTCGCTTTCGCTACGAACCTAGCTCCAATCGGATGCGGCTTATTGGCACCGATGAGGTAGTCGTTGATCGTGCCACCGGAGATATTGAAACGACGAGTACAAATCTACTTACTGGAATACAGGAAGTTTCGAAGGGAAGAATTGATCAGGATAAATCGAAGAAGACACGACGCAGTCTGAAGCCGCCGAAGCGCTACCTGGATGATTTTAATCCGGAAGAGGTGTGGAAGTAGAATAAAAAAGAACGTCATGCTGAGCTTGCCGAAGCATCTCGCGTGCAGTAGTAACCTCAATCGTCAGGGTTTACCATTGCACGCGAGATGCTTCGGCAAGCTCAGCATGACGTTCTCACAATAACGTGAACACAAAAAAGCCCAGGAGCTAGCTCCTGGGCTTTTTTGTGTTCTAAGCAGCAATTTACTTGCCTACTTCTTCGTAGTCAACGTCGGTCACGTTGTCGTGGCCGGCTGGCTGGCCTTGCTGGCCGTTGCCGGCACCACCCGGCTGGCCACCGAAGTCAGCACCGGGCTGACCTTCAGCGCCACCTTGAGTAGCATTGTACATCTCGGTCGAAGCCGTCTGCCAAGCAGCGTTGATGGCGTCCATGGCGGTGCTGATCTGACCTAGGTCTTTGCTTTCGTGCGCTTTGCGCAAGTCAGCAAGAGCATTTTCGATGGCGGTTTTGTTGCCAGCGCTTAGCTTGTCACCATACTCTTTCAGCTGCTTCTCGGTCTGGAAGATCATCGAGTCGGCAGCGTTTACCTTCTCAATGCGCTCTTTCTCCTCTTTGTCAGCTTGCTCGTTGGCTTTGGCCTCGTTGCGCATCCGCTCGATGTCGGCGTCAGACAAGCCTGACGAAGCTTCGATCCGGATCTTCTGCTCTTTACCCGTGCCTTTGTCCTTAGCCGATACGTGCAGGATACCGTTGGCGTCGATGTCGAAGGTTACTTCGATTTGCGGAACACCACGGGGTGCTGGTGGGATATCTGACAAGTGGAAGCGACCGATCGTGCGGTTTTGGCTAGCCAATGGACGCTCGCCTTGCAACACGTGAATCTCTACCGAAGGCTGGTTGTCGGAAGCCGTCGAGAACGTCTCCGATTTCTTGGTCGGGATGGTCGTGTTGCTCTCGATGAGTTTGGTCATCACACCGCCCATCGTTTCGATACCCAGCGAAAGCGGGGTCACGTCGAGTAGCAGCACGTCTTTTACTTCACCAGTCAGTACACCACCTTGGATGGCAGCACCCACGGCAACCACTTCGTCAGGGTTAACACCTTTCGAAGGCTTCTTGCCGAAGAACTTCTCTACTTCCTCCTGGATGCGGGGGATACGGGTCGAACCACCTACCAAGATTACTTCGTCGATATCCGAAGTGCTCAGGCCAGCGTCTTGCAGGGCCTTTTTGCAAGGCTCCATCGAGCGACGAACCAAGTTGTCAGCCAGTTGCTCGAACTTAGCGCGGCTCAGTTTTACCACCAAGTGCTTCGGACCCGAAGCGGTAGCCGTCACGTAAGGCAGGTTGATTTCAGTCTCGTTCGAGCTAGAAAGCTCCACTTTCGCTTTTTCAGCAGCTTCTTTCAAGCGCTGAAGAGCCATGGGATCTTTGCGCAGGTCGAGGCCTTCGTTTTCTGAAGAGAACGTTTCAGCCAGGAAGTTGATGATCACTTGGTCGAAGTCGTCGCCACCTAGGTGGGTATCACCGTTAGTGCTCAGTACTTCAAACACACCGTCGCCAAGCTCCAGAATCGAGATGTCGAAGGTACCACCACCTAGGTCGTACACCGCGATTTTCTGGTCTTTATGCTGCTTATCCAAGCCGTACGCCAGGGCAGCGGCGGTGGGCTCGTTGATGATACGCTTCACGTCGAGGCCCGCAATAGCACCGGCTTCTTTCGTTGCTTGGCGCTGGGCATCGTTGAAGTAAGCCGGAACCGTGATAACGGCTTCGGTTACAGTAGTACCTAGGTAGTCTTCAGCGGTTTGCTTCATTTTCTGAAGCACCATAGCCGAAATCTCCTGGGGAGTATATTGACGGTCGCCGATTTGAACCGCTACAGTGTTGTTAGAACCGCGCACCAGTTCATAGGAAACGTGCTTGGTTTCTTCGCCTACTTCGCCGAAACCACGGCCCATAAAGCGCTTAATCGACTGGATCGTATTCTTAGGGTTGGTAATGGCCTGACGCTTTGCCGGATCACCGACTTTACGCTCGCCTTTGCCATTATCGAGGAACGCCACAATCGAGGGAGTCGTGCGACGGCCTTCGCTATTCGGAATCACCACTGGCTCGTTGCCTTCCATAACGGCGACGCACGAGTTGGTGGTGCCTAGGTCAATACCGATTATCTTTCCCATGTGAATGGTTACAGTTTATAATGAAGAGGAAATGTCAGTCTCAAAGTGTGCGAATCACGCACGCCGGGATAATGACAAGCAGCGTACCAGTGCCGTTTTTAGGCTTTTTTCGTGACAGATTGTCAATCCTGTGACGCTGCGCTATCTTTTTCCGGTCGGACTGACTTTTACGACGAAAAACGGCCAGCGGATAACTGCCAAGACGGCTTACCTATAGTCGTTAGGGCCACGCCTGAGCTTCATGCACGGCTTCCTGCGGTTAGCTCGTGCAGGTAGTAGCAAACAAAAACCGGTCGGACGCCTAGGGCGTCGGACCGGCAGATACGAGTCGTGTAACGATACACGCGTTACGCGGAGCTTGCTACAGGCTAGCTGTTGCGTACTGCCCCAGAAAGCCATCAATCGTGTTGCGCCACGCTTCGGGATGAAGCACGTGGTACGGCTCATGACCAACGCCAGCAAAATAGTGGCGCTGTTTCGGGCCACCTAGGGCCTCAAAAATCTCATCCGTTTCCTGGCGTGTCACGCGGGCATCGTCGAGGCCGTAGAGGAGGAGAGTGGGAGCGGTGATGCGCCGGGCGTACTCCCTGCAATTTACATCAAACGGCCAGAAGCCGTTTTGCACACCACCCCAGAATACGAGCAGGTTAGCCAGTGGAAAATCAGGAACACCCATGGAATGGAAGCGAATCTGGGTGGTCTCCAGTAGGCTGCCATACGGGCATTCGATGATGCTGGCCGTGGGCTTAATACCTAGCTCGCTCTGGGCCCGCAGCACGGCCACTGCTCCCATCGAAATTCCGTAGAGACAGATGGGAGCTGTTGGGTTTTGCTGCTGCAAAAACTGAAAGGCAGCTGCTACATCGAACGCTTCGCGGTAACCGACAGTGCATTGGTTACCCTCCGAGCCGCCATTACCGGAAAAGTCAATGAGCAGAACAGAATAGCCTAACCGTCGAAAGTTCTCGGCTTCGGTGAGGAGCTTGGCCTTGTTGCTAGTGTAGCCGTGAAAAAGAGCCACGCTGCCTTGCGCCTGCGGCAGATCACTGTACCACGCTTCCAAGCGGCCGTTAGGGCTAGCTAGGTCGAGCGTTTTGTACGGAAAATTAGGGCGTAGCTCGTTTATTGGTTTGGGGTTCTCCACGCCCGTCAATAGCACTTTTAGACGGTCAATGCGCGAAAGCTCCTCTGGCTCATCGGTGCGCGGCTTAGTCGGAGTGGAGAAGTGCGTAAAATTCCAAGCGTGACAAAAAGCCAGCACGTTAGCCGAAGCAAACAGAAAAAGGGCGCCAGCAGTGAGCGGAAGACGTAGTTTCATCTAGGACGGCGTGAGGAGGAGTTGCCACGCGGCGGCCGACTACCAGAAGCTGGCTGGTCACCCGGAATTGCAGAACCGGTCGGACGACTACCACTAGGTTTGCGCGCCGTGGGCTTCTCCGGTGTACTAACGTCAGATGGGCCCTTTTTCGTCAGTATTTTACGCTGATCTGGTGATTTAGTCGCCGAAAAAGCTGCTTTCAGTTTCTTGATTTCTTCCGCCGTCAGCTCACGCCATTGCCCAGGCGCTAGGCTGTCGACACCTAGGTGCGCAATCTGGGTCCGGACTAGGCGCAAGGTGGGAAAGCCAACGGCCGCCGTCATTTTGCGCACCTGCCGATTCATACCCTGCGAAATCGTGATTTTAAGCCATGATGTTGGGATGTTGGCCCGGAAGCGTATCGGCTTGCTTCTCTCCCAAAGCGTAGGCGACTCCGATAAGAGCTCCACTTGCGCGGGCGTAGTAAAGCCATCCTTGATCTGCACGCCGCGGCGCAGTTTTTCCATGGCCTCTTCCGTCGGTTCGCCTTCTACTTGCGCCAAGTACGTCTTAGGGACTTTGAAACGCGGGTCGGAAAGACGGTGCTGCAAGGGCTTATCGTCGGTGAGCAGCACAAGGCCCTCGCTGTCGTAGTCGAGTCGGCCAACTGGATAGATGCCGGGCACGGGCACAAACTCCTTGAGCGTAGTCCGGCCGTTCTCGTCGGTGAATTGGGTAAGGACTTCGAAGGGTTTGTTGACGAGAACGTAGCGCATGATGTAGATGTAGAGCGTAGAAGTGAGAATTTAGAAGAGGTGTAAGATTAGTGGAAGACAGGGTCACCGGCCTGCATTTTTGGTTGCGGTAACCTAGCTTTCAACTAAAACAGGAACGGCTTTGCGTTCTAAGATCTCCCTTCTAAGTTCTGAAAAATTACTGTTTTTGCGCCTGCAATTGTTTGAGGCGCGCTTCGCGCACGTGGCGCGGTACCAAGGCAACCACGGTGCCATTGGGGTAGGCAATGAACTCGCCACTGTCGCGCATGATGCGGCCAGTTTTGCTTTGCTCACGGTACGTATGATACACGTAGGTTGCAATTGGAGTAACATCAGCAGCTAGCTTAGCGGAGATGGAAGCCTTATTGGCTGCACTGGCCGCAACGTGCGGTAGTACGTGACCAGCTTCATCCCGGAAGGTCACCGTGTCGGCAGTTGTTAGCTCTGCTAACTGTGCTGCGTACGCCAGCGAATCTTTGCGTGTATAAGGCCGAAAGGTGAATTTCTCGGGTCGGTAGTAGCCTGGTTCGCCGAGGCCACTGCTAACGTATTCGGAAACAGCAGCTTTGGCCTGTCGCTCAGACGAATTACAGCCAGCCAGCAGCGCAGACCCAGCCAGGAGGAAAAGCGGAGCAGATTTCATGGTGTGCGAAATAGTAAGGTAAGATCGAGGCAATGAGTGCAGAGGGCGACCCGGCGCGTTTTCGTCGGCGCCATCGGGCATATACCACACAAAAATAAGAGCCAACGAGTCGTTCAACGAAGAACGCGCCGTGACGCGTTCCTACAAGCGCTTAAATGCCGCCAGAATACTTCCGGGCAGCCCATTCAGCGGTTATCAGTGCCAGAATGAGGAAGAACAACCATTTGAGGTTGATAAGATCCTTCAGGTCCTCCTGGGTATAAATGACGGGCTTGTAGTCAGCCTTCTGAATATCCTGGGTGAGTTGGGCAAACTGGTTAGGGTAATATAGTCGCGAACCGTTGCGACGACTGAGCTGATAGAGCAAGTTGTGGTCGGCGCGGGCATTGATGGCTTCGAGCTGCTGCTCCTGAACCAGCAGCTCACCCCGATCTTGCTGGGGCTGACCGCCGAGCGTGGCGCGCGCTTGATACCGGTAGAGACCACCAGGCAGCGGACCTAAGTGCAGCGGCGCGCCGTCTTCGCTGTTGGTGTAGCTAAAGGTGCGCGTCTTGTTCTTCTCGTCGGTGAGCGTGAGGCTGATCTGCTGGCCGTAGATGCGCTCAAAAATGGCGTTATAGGTTTCGGCGCCGAAGGTTACATCGTCGGTGGTCGTGAAGGCATCTTGGGCGGGGTACACGTCGAGGCGCTTCTTGTTGGCATTCTGCGTCAGGAGCTGAAGCGTGCGGATAACGAGGCGGTCGTAGGCTTCGGGGCGGTCGTCGTGGTCGGCGGCTTCTTGCAGGCGCCACTGCCAGCTGCCGTCGGTGAGCAGCGTAGCCTGCTTCTGCGCGGGCGTACCGCCAAATACGAGCAGCGGCTTTTGGGTGCTGACCTTGCCAACTTGCTGGAACAAGGCCGCTTCAGCGCCGCCGCCTAGGCGTAAGTCACCGAACGGCACGGGTGCGGGCGGATACGCGGCGAAACGTCGTAAGGCGTCTTCTTCAAACGAAAACCGCGAAAAAGCCGGGTTTGGCACTGGTGTCACGTCGTCGGTCTGGGTGCCGCGGGGCGTGATGGTGAGGCCGGAGCCTAGGTTGTTGTAGGCGTTCAGGTCCGATTGCGCGCCCAAAATGTAAAAGGCAGGAGTGCGTTTAGCTCGTACTTGGGCTAACACTTCGGCACCAACGCCGCCGCGCGCGGGTATCTGGTGCAGAATGGCTACATCATAATCCTGGGCCTTGAGCGGCGCAATGCCGGGCAGGTAGGAAACCAGGTCGAAGTTGTCGTTTTGCAGAATGGCAGCCCGTAGTGCCTTTAGGTCGGGGTGAGGAGCAGCACCGGCCAGCAGCACGCGCAGCTTGCCTTTCACCACTTCCACGTAGGCAAACTTATTGTTGTTGAGGGTGGTGAACTCGCCGGCTTGCTTTTCAATGACCACTTCGTAGCGCCGCTTACCAGGTGCGGGTGCTGTTATTAGAAAAGTCGTTTTCTGTCGCCGCTGACCAGGGGCTAGGTTCACACGCTTCGTTTCCAGCACTCGGCCTTTTTCGCGCAATTGCACGGTCGCTACGCCACCGCTAAAACCATCGTAGCCGATTTCAGCCTCTATCGGGAATCGGTTGCCACTGAAGGCCACGCGGTTATAGGTCAGTACCGGCAGACTGAGGTCTTTCTTCGGCACCGTATCGCCTACAGCAACGCTATAAATCGGAAAGTTAAACTTGGAGTACACCGGCGACTGGCCCTGGTTTACAATGCCATCCGACACCAGTACTACGCCAGCTAGGTTACGCCCATCGTAGGTCTCCTGCACGCCCGAGAGCAGTCCGTTTAGGTCGGTAGCGGGCGCTTGGAAGCGCAACGAATCAGGCCGCGTAGCGCGCGTGTTAGGGTCGAGGGTACGAGTTTCCACGTTGAAGCCCCGACCTTGCAGAGCCGTGATCAGCTGCTGCATACCAGCGGTAGCCTGGCTGAGTACCGCTGGTGGCGTAAACAGACCTACCGATTGCGAGTTGTCAACCGCTAGCACGACGGTTGGCTTTTCGGTGGTCGTGCTGGTCGTCTTCACGAACGGGGAAAGGAGCAGAAAGCATAAGAAGCTGACTACCAGAAAACGCAGCAGGGCGAGACCGTAGTTCAGGGCCTTGCTCCACGGCGCTTTGGCCGAGTAGAGCAGAGCCGCGTAACCCGCGCCCATGGCCAGGCACAGCAGAATCAGCCAGGGAGAAGAGGCAAAGGAAATCAAAGGCGAATGGGATAGCTAGAGCGATAAGAACCCCGGTTGGTCCTGCATAGTTGCTTGCAGGCAAAAGGAGCCCCGGCGAAGGTAGGAAGTTGTGCGAGAAGCGAATGTAGAAACCGAAACCATATCTTGGGTCTGCATACCTCTCAAACTAACAAATCAGATTAGGATAACGTCTTTGTGGCTATATGCGGAAGCTAGCTTTAGGGTTATGGATGCAGTTGTGTTTCGTAGGCTTGCTGTGCCCAACTGTAGGTGTCTCTCAGCAGAAGTCTACCGCCGTGGTTAGTTCAAGGCACGCACTTGGTAATCTGCGTAATGATACGCTTCTGCTAGCTGCTGATTATTCGGAATGCGGTGAATTTGGTGGTCACCACGAAGTTATTAAGGTGTATATGCGAGGGCAGGAACGAACGCAAATGCGCAACTCTCCTGATTGGGAGGCGTTTCCACTAACAGTTGCGTGGTTTTTAGATAGTACCCAATGCCCTCAACCTAAAGTGAAACTAGTCTTCAGAAAGCAACGACAAATTAAGGTTGAAGACGAAGCAGCTATCGTGCAGTACATCCAAACGCTTTTGTCAGAGAACCTCAAAGACAATGGCATGACCATGAGTAATGCCGGTAACCGGTACTCACTCAGAAAAGCTCAACGAAAAGATCTTCAAATTGACTACTGGGATACTCAGAGTACATGGAGCGGGTTCGAAGTACTGAGAGAAAAGCTATTTGGGAAGTAGGCTGTATTAGTGAGCTAAATCTTCTGTTGCCGTGATGAAGGCGTGTGAAGAATGGCTTATGGAACTGCTTTTGTATGGAGTAATTTTGTCTGTAATCAGGAGCTAGCTTGATAAGAAAACCCTAAGCAAAAGGCTGCTCCGACGTTAGCGCATGAAGAAAGTACTGTTTATTCTCTTAGCAACCCTAGGTTCTACTTTTGCTTCCCCAGCCAGCGCCCAACGCATCGTGCGGGTGAAGCTCAGCGACAGTGGTTCCACCCTGAACGCCCACTTCCCCCGCGACTACACCGACCGAACATTCATTAAAGGGTTGGCCATGTACCGCAACAAGATCGAGGATCTGGTGGGCTGCCTTATCTTGCTGGAAGACAAGGATAAAGCGAGCATCATCGGGCAATATGTTAAATCGGGGGAGCCACCTTTGCGCAGCGCGGCCCTGTCGGATGTGCTGTATAACTCTAAAATCAGCTCGGCGTCGGCGATGAACGGCAGCTACATGGTGGCTTCAGTGGCGGCCTCTACGGCGTCTATTGTGGAGATAATTCTGACGGATGTGAGTGGCGTGCTGGTGCCGGAAACCTCCATTCCGTACCTAGATATTTGCCGGGCCGCCAAAAGCGTCGATAAGGAGATTAAGAAGAAGATCTATTATATCCGCTCGGCGAAAGTAACGAGCGTGCACAGCCGCGCTTACCAAGAAGTTGGGTCGGAAGCTGGGATCAGCGGCACAGTGTTCAGTGCTGGCGGCAAGGTGTACAACTCCTCTGATCAGTTCAAGACGGATTACGTCGTTTCCGTTGACCTAGTAAGTCTCAACAACCTACTGATGACCAAGAACTGCGACAACTTGATCAGCAACAGCGAGCTAGCTGTGCGCCAACAAGTTCAACAGGAAAAGGTGCTAGTAGATAGAGCTGAGCAGGAGCGTCGGATGCGCGAAAGCGAGCTAAACGCGGCCCGAGCTGAAGCCAACGAACTGAAAAATCGCGTGGCCGAGATGCAAGATATTCTGCGAAACCAGCGCGTAGTAGCCGATGAGTACCGAGCGCAGGTAAACAACCTAAAAGAAGATCTGCTGACTGCGCAGAAGAAGGTGTCGCGCCTACAAACGGAATCCGTTGAAAACCAAAGCAGAGCAATGACGGCCACCGCTTCAGCGCAGCCCGCAGCCCCGGAGAATAAAACCATCAATCTGGTTCAGAAATCGGAGGTATCCGTGATTTCGGATGTGAAGACCTTATCGAGTGACGAGGTAAAGCAGATGGGCTTCAAAGAGGTGAAGCCGGAGTAGATGACGGCGTAACGTTACAGGCAGCACAGCACTAGTGATTCAGCGTTGTACCACTGTCACTAGTTCCGAGCTATTAAACATCTGCACGGGCGAAATAACTTTTTCATCGAGCGGTACCTGGCTGCCGTACCGCTCGCGCATCTTTTGTTGTACGGCCGGATGGCTCAAGTCAAAGTCTCGTAAGTTTTGAAGCTGGCCTATTTTGCGCTTTGTGGCTTGGTAGTACATTTTCCACAGCAGTTCTGAGCAGTAGATACGATCGTCGGACCAGCCAAAGTATAGATCGTAGTTCTTGCCACGGTATTGCTCGCCTGCTTCTCTGAGGTGCCGTAGGGTAGTAGGCGTCAGCACGGCAGCCGCATCATGCAGGCGCTTTACTGCAAAGTGTCCCTCTTTGCCTCGGGCAATCCAGGCTGATAACGGAGTCTCGCTTACTGGCTGCACGGCTTCAAATACATACCACTTATTCTCCTTTTTGAATAAGACGCCACAATGGCTATAAGCAGAGTGGGTAGCGAGTTGAATGGCTTGGCTCTGAGCTGATGTGGAAGTTTGAAAAATCAAATCTCCATTGTGCAACTGACTTCCTAGGTCCGCAACAAATTGTTCGGAAGCATACTCTGCCTTTTGGCGGTGGAGCCAGTGATGTACACGCCTCTCGAAACGATGGAAGTAAGGAACGTTGGGACCAGCACTCAATCCACCTACAAACGCGCAGAGCAATACAACACCAGCTAGGCTCCAATAGAAATTACGTTTGCGCATAGGTTATCAAAACTTACCCTGCTACCAGCTCCAACTGCTGCACCTGCTTGCGTCTTTTGAGAATCAAGCCGATACAAAACAGAATACCGCCAGCGACCATAACAGCACCTACCAGTTCCGGCGAGGTGTAGCCAAGGCCGGCCGCAATCGGCAAGCCACCTAGGTAGGCTCCGAGTGCGTTGCCCGTGTTAAAGCCCGATTGGCTCAGCGAAGAAGCCAGCATTTCGGAGCCTTTCGCCGCCCGAATCATTAGCATCTGAATAGGGGCTGCAGTTGAAAAAGCTAGGCCACCCGTCAGGATGGTCATCAGGATGGTAGGGATTTGATGGTGGGCTGCAATGGGGATGACGAGTAAGGCCGTCGTCATAGCCATGAGCAGCCACGTGGTAGCGCGCAGCGGCGACATGCGGTCGGTAAGCCAGCCACCTAGGATATTGCCCAAAGCCATACCCACGCCAGCCAGCACCATCAGAAACGTCACGGCATTGTTGCTGAAGCCTGCTACCTCCGTAAACAGCGGCACGATGTAGCTGAACCACGCGAAAAAGCCACCGTTGCCGAGCACCGTAATGGCAATGATCATCCAGGGCTCTAGCTTGGTGAAAGCGTGAAACTCATCTTGCAGGCGCGTGTTTTTGGCCGGCAGATCGGGGAGCAAGCGACGCACGCTTACTACGGTTACCAACGCCACCACTACGATCAGCACGAAAGGAATACGCCAGCTGAAGTTATGCCCTAGGTAGGTGCCGATGGGTACGCCGATAATATTGGCGATGGTCAACCCGGCAAACATGATGGACACCGCCTGCGCTTCTTTGCCCGGTGTTGCTAAGCGTCCGGCTACCACAGCACCCACACCAAAGAAGGCGCCGTGCGGCAGGCCAGAAATAAAGCGCGTTAGGAGCATGATGCCGTAGCTAGGTGCAAATACCGAAAGCCCATTGCCTAGCGCAAACAAGCCCATGAGCAAGGCCAGGATCTGTTTTGGGGGCAGCTTGCCCGTGAGGGCCACCAGCAGCGGCGCCCCTACCACCACGCCTAGTGCATACGCCGAGATGAAGTGCCCCGCCGTAGGAATGGAAATGTGCATGGCGTGAGCGATATCCGGCAGAATACCCATCATGACAAACTCGGTCATGCCGATGCCGAGCCCGCCTAGCGTGAGGGGCACAAGTGCAAGTTTTGATTTCATTAGAAACAGATTGATTGTAGCGCGAACTCTGGAGCGCGCGTATCGCAGAACGACGACTAGATGGATGGTGCGGCGATACGCGAACGACTGAGTTCGCGCTACACACAACGAAGTGTCGGGTTGCCAAGCCCTTTTAACCAAGGCCTAACAACCCGACACGTTTTAATCTTGTTCAGAAAAAGGAAAGAAAAACCTAGGTCAGCATGCCACCGTCGACCTGCAACACTTGGCCGGTGATGTACGCGGAATCATCCGAAGCTAGGAAAGCCGTGGCTTTGGCAACATCTTCCGGCGAGCCACCACGCTTGAGCGGAATAGCCTTGCGCCACTCGTCAACTTGCTTGGGGTCGAGGGCGCCGGTCATCTCGGTTTCGATGAAGCCGGGCGCAATGGCATTGCAGCGGATATTGCGCGAACCTAGCTCCAAGGCCACCGATTTGGTGAAGCCAATGATGCCCGCTTTCGAAGCGGCGTAGTTGGCCTGGCCGGCGTTGCCTTTGATGCCCACGACCGATGTCATGTTGATGATGCTGCCTGCTTTGGCGCGCATCATAGGCTTAGTGGCCGCTTTGGTGAGGTTGAAAACCGACTTGAGGTTCACGTTCAGCACTTGATCCCACTGCTGCTCACTCATGCGCATGAGCAAGCCATCTTGCGTGATGCCAGCGTTGTTTACTAGAATATCTAGCTTGCCGAACTCGGCTACCACATCGTCGACTAGCTTTTCAGCCTGGGCGTAGTCGGAAGCATCGGAGCGGAAACCTTTGATTTTGGTGCCGTACGCCGCCAGTTCCTGTTCGAGCTGCTGGCCTTTTTCCACGCTGGAAAGGTAGGTGAACGCCACATTGGCACCTAGCTGAGCGAAATGCGCCGCAATAGCGCGGCCGATTCCTTTGGAAGCGCCCGTGACGAGGGCGGTTTTTCCGTCGAGCATTTTTGTCATGCGGCGAAGGTAGTAAATGGAGCTGTTAGCATCCGGCTGTTAGCCGCTAGCTTTTGTAGAAAGTCTGGGCAAAGCAATCAAGTGCGTAGCTTGCAGCGCTGTTATGGTTGAGACGCTAGCCACCAATGGCTATCAGCTAACTGCTATTGTTCATGCGTGAAGTCGACATTTGCATTCTTGGGGCCGGACCGGGTGGCGCTACCGCCGCCCTGCACCTAGCTAACGCCGGCCACCGCTGCCTTCTGGTAGACCGTGCCACCTTTCCGCGGGATAAGATCTGCGGCGACGCACTCAGCGGCAAAGTCATCATGGAGTTGCGCCGCATTGGTGCCGATCTGCCGGGTAAGCTCGCCGCTTCGCCCATGCAAGTGCCCGCCTGGGGTATCGACTTCTTTGCCCCAAACGGCCGACGGCTCAGCATCCCTTTCAAGCCTACGACTGGCGGCACCACCGACGTGGTAGGCCATGTCGCCAAGCGCCTCGACTTCGACAATTTTCTGATCGAGGAAGTGCGTCGCCGTCCCGAAATTGAGCTGCTCGAAGGCGTAGACATCGTACGTCACGAGTGCACCAAGGAAGGCCGCTGGGACCTAGGTACGGCCGATGGCGCTGTCGAAATTTCGGCTAAGCTGCTACTAGTAGCCAATGGCGCGCAATCAGCTTTTGCCCGCCAAATAGCCGGGCATGCGCTAGAGCCGGCGCATCATTGTGCCGGCTTGCGCACCTACTACCAGGGCGTGACGGGCATGAACGCGGAAAATTTCATTGAGCTACACTTTCTCGAAGAGTTTTTGCCCGGGTACCTCTGGATCTTTCCTTTGCCAAACGGGCAGGCCAACGTAGGCGTAGGCATGCTGACGGAGGCTGTTTCGAGCAAAAAAGTAAACCTGCGTGAACGTTTAAACGAAATGCTCGTGACGCACCCAGCACTAAAAAACCGCTTCGCGAATGCCGAGCGCCTAGGCCCGGTCCGAGGCTTTGGTCTGCCACTCGGCTCAAAGCGTAGGATGCTGTCAGGCGAGGGATATATGCTGCTCGGCGACGCCGGTTCGCTCATCGACCCGTTTACCGGCGAAGGTATTAGCCACGCCATGGTCAGTGGGCGCCACGCAGCCGACTGGGCAGCCAAGGCCCTGGCCGCTCAAGATGTTACCCCTAGCTTTCTGCGCCAGTACGATGCAGCTGTGTACCGTCGGCTCGGGCAGGAGCTACGCCTGAGCCACGCCATGCAGCGGCTGCTGAATTATCCATGGCTATTCAACTTCATAGCCAACCGCGCCACGAACAACCCCACATTAGCCGCGACGTTGTCGAGCATGTTCGTCGATTTGGATCTGCGCGAACGGCTGCGCCAACCTAGCTTTTACCTCAAGCTTCTATTTGGGGGGAAGCTATAGAGAATAGCTCACGTAAGATGTAAAGTAGAATGTGAACGTCACGCTGAGCTTGCCGAAGCATCTCGCGTGCAATGGTAATCAGATTACTATCGCAACGTCAGCACGCGAGATGCTTCGGCAAGCTCAGCATGACGTTCCACAATTCTTGATAAAGTAAAAGCTAGGGGCGCTGCGTGGCCGAAACCTTCGCGTCGGGTGCGGTGGCGGAAGCGCCGGTGGTGTCAACACCTACGGAGTCGCGCACGCGGGGCTCAGGCTTCTCCGAGAGAAGGGCGCGTCGCGCTTCTAGGCTTGGTTTTTCGGCTTCGGTGGTGGTGGCGCACTGCGTGGTAAGCAGCAGCGTAGAAAACCCAGAAAGTATGGTAAGTAAAGCGTGTTTCATCGTGGTATGGTGAGAAGGTGGCGCCGGTGGCCGGTTTGCACTTTCTACGTAGCAGAAGTGTTTGAAGGGGTAACTATTGATCATTTCTACTTTGTAGCTGCTCTAACATTAGCCATCGACCCTAGGTTATGGTGGGTAGCAAACGCTGGTTATCTTTGTCGCGCCTCCCGGCCCCGGCCCGGCGCGGTTCTCTTTACTAATCTGTTCTCTTCAAGACAATTAACATGGCATTGCAATACGACCTGGTCGTTATCGGCAGCGGCCCCGGCGGCTACGTAGCCGCTATTCGGGCTTCGCAGCTCGGGCTGAAAGTAGGCGTGGTAGAGCGGGAGTCGCTCGGCGGTATCTGTCTCAACTGGGGCTGCATCCCGACGAAGGCACTGCTCAAGAGTGCCCAAGTGTTTGAATACATGAACCATGCGAGCGACTACGGCCTGAAGGTCGAAGGCGCTAGCTATGACTTTGGTGCTGTGATTCAGCGCAGCCGCGGCGTAGCCGATGGCATGAGCAAAGGCATCAACTTCTTGTTCAAGAAAAATAAAATTGAAACCGTTTCGGGCGTGGGCAAGCTGCTCGCCCCCGGCAAAGTGGAGGTGACGAAAGCCGACGGTAGCAAGGAAACCGTGGAGGCCAAGCACATCATTCTGGCAACTGGTGCCCGCTCGCGCGAGCTACCTGCCATGCCGATTGACGACAAAAAGATCATTGGCTACCGCAAAGCCATGACGCTGGAGCAAATGCCGAAGCGCTTGGTAGTAGTAGGTTCAGGCGCCATCGGCGTTGAGTTTGCCTACTTCTACCGCTCGATGGGGTCGGAAGTGACGGTGGTAGAATTCCTGCCCCGCATCGTGCCGATCGAGGACGAAGAGGTGTCGAAGCAGATGGAGAAATCCTTCACCAAGATGGGTATCAAGGTGCTGACCAGCGCTGAGGTAACCAAAGTAGACACTAGCGGCCCTGGCTGCAAAGTGACTATCAAAACGGCTCAAGGCGACCAACAGATCGACTGCGATGTGGTGCTGTCAGCCGCCGGTGTGGTGACTAACATTGAGAACATCGGTCTGGAAGAGCTAGGTATCAAAACCGAGCGTGGCCGCGTGATTGTGGACGACTTCTACCGCACCAACGTGCCCGGCATCTACGCCATCGGCGACATCATTCCCGGTCCGGCACTGGCGCACGTTGCTTCGGCGGAGGGCATCATCTGCGTGGAGGCCATCACCGGTCACCACCCCGAGCCGCTCAACTACCAGAACATTCCCGGCTGCACCTACGCATCCCCGGAAATTGCCTCGGTGGGCCTCACCGAAGCCGAAGCCAAAAAGCAAGGTTACGACGTGCTGGTGGGTAAATTCCCCTTCTCCGCGTCGGGTAAAGCCAGCGCTGGCGGCGTAAAAGATGGCTTCGTGAAAGTTATCTTCGACAAGAAGTACGGCGAGTGGCTAGGTGCTCACATGATCGGCTCCAACGTGACCGAGATGATTGCCGAAGTAGTAGTAGCGCGTAAGCTCGAAACTACCGGCCATGAAATCATCAAGGCTGTGCACCCGCACCCGACGATGTCGGAAGCCATTATGGAAGCAGCTGCTGCAGCTTACGGTGAAGTGATTCACTTGTAAAAGAACATTTGCTTTACTGCAAAGAGCCCCGAAACGGTATGTTTCGGGGCTCTTTTGTTTGTGCAAGCTGGACGTGATGAGCTGTTACTGTGGTAACGTCTTCACTGCGTCAGTGAAAGGAAGCTTGGAGTAGTTGCTGCTAAGCTGAGCGTCTAATGCAGCTTTATCATCTGTGAAGCGGGGCTTCTGCAAGGCGCTAAAATTCCAAGTACCAACGTAGTGGAGCTTTCCCGGTAGTACGACAAACGTGTAGCGGGTATCTGTAACTGCGCCCCTGCTCGCTTTTCGTAGCGACTCAATGCCGTAGCTGTACTCGTATTGCTGCAAGGCATAACGTCCGGGAGGCAGCGCTACGCAAAATTCGTTTTCTGCTCGACTGCGCATCAGCGGCTTAACCAAAATTCGAAACACCTTGTCTGTGTCAAGATTACGAAGACGCACATACTGGCCCATGCCGCCGCTACTGAAACCTAGCCGCTGTACACAACTTCCATAGATCAGGCCTTTGTCGGGAGCTAGGGTGCCGCGGCTGGCCGGCCAGCCGCTGGTAGGTAGCACAATCGTTGGGCCCGGCGCTATGTCCAGCGAATCCGCGGCGAGCATGTGTGGGTTGGCGATGGAAAAGGTGAGGGGCACAGTATAGACCACCGGCACCGGTCGTCCGTTCTGCGTGCCTGGTTGCCAATGGATGGGAATAAGCCGCTGCGTATTGCGTAACGCCTCAGCATCTATATCTGCTCGAAGACCTTGCTTGACGAAGATAGTAGTAACACTGCCCGTTGGGTCGACGGTGAAACAGACGTACACTTTCCCTTGCACTCGGTCGCGGAGGGCCAGCGGCGGATAGTGTAGACTGTCGGCCAGAAAATCAAGGAACCGATTAGGCCCACCCGGAAAAACCGGCATTACCTCGACGAGTCTTTCAGACGAGCTAGCATCTACTGTGTGGGATTTGCTAACGTCCGGCGTAGCTTGCCCAAAACAAGCTGAGCAGTAGGTAAATGAGAATAATAGTGTACTATATCGAAAAAAAGCCATTGCACTTACATATGATCGACAGCTAGTTACAGTGGCGTTCTAAATCCGAGCCAAGTTATCACTTGCTCGTAGCATCAGGATTACCGTAGACATTCAGTAGTTATCCGGCTTCCAAACAGTAGTAACCTTCGCAGTAGCTATATCAGTAAGCATGTAGCTTCCGACATCATCAGATTTCTTTTTCAATTAAGTATGGAGAAATTTCCTTCTTACCAACGCTTGTTTGTGTTCCTGCTGGTTGGTATTGCCCTAGTCGTAGTTGGCGGCTTGTTGAAGCGGCAGAACATCAGCGGGTCTGGCCTGTTCGCATTGGCCGGACTAGCTGTCCAGGCTATTGCCATGATTATGATGGTGTATAAGTATGCGAAAGGACTAAGTCGCTAACGCAGGAACGGGGCTAAAGATAAAGCTGCTGTTTTAAGACTTGCTCTTCAAGCATTAGGGCGAATCTCCCAGCTAGCAGGCCGAAGTGTAAGCGGCTGGCCGGGTTGGTATATATGACCGTCGTTGGGCAACGCTACTATCAATGTGCTGCCATCGGTACCTAAGCGTAGCCGGGCTTGCTGATTGGGTAATAGTTCTATAATTGTAGCGTGGAGGACTAGAGTAGACGCGGGAGGCGCTAAGAGTTTCGGAGGACCGTCTTGTCGGACCTGACCTAGGTCTAGCTCGACAACTCGGTCGGCTAGGGCGTACACTTCTGCCGGATCGTGACTGACCAGGATGGTCGTTAAATTAAACTGATGGTGTGCGTGGCTAAGTGCCTGTTGCAGATGCTGGCGCGTAGGGTAATCGACGGCGGCCAGCGGCTCGTCCAGCAACAGCAGCTGTGGGCGGCGCGCCAAGGCTCGCGCCAACGCCACCCGCTGTTGTTGCCCGCCCGAGAGCTGTTGAGGGTAGCGGTGCGCTAAGGCTTCAAGCCCGGTTAGTTCTAGCAGCTCCGGCACCATCTTTTGGTCATGCCGGTTAGGCAATGCAAACGTGAGGTTTTGCTGCACGGTCATGTTCGGGAATAATGCATAATCCTGAAACACAAAGCCAATAGAGCGCTGGTTTGGCGGCAGCCACACGCGGCGCTTCTCATCGTACCAAACCTGCGCACCCGTGCGCAAGTACCCGTCATCGGGGCGCGTCAGGCCGGCTAGTAGCCGCAGCAGCGTTGTTTTGCCTGCCCCTGAGGGTCCGTATACCGCCACAAACTCACCTGGTTGAATAGCTAGGTGCACGTCCAGCGTGGCAGGGCCCGCTGCCGAGTGTAGCGCTTTGATCAGGTGAAAGTCGAGCATCAGGCGGGGTAATTGGGTCGGCGCTTGGTAAGCCAGGAGAGCAGCAGCAATAGCAATAACGCCAAACCTACCAGCACGAGCGAATAGGCATTCGCCTGGGCATAGTGCTGACTCTCGACGGCGTCGTAAATGGCAATGGAGGCCACGCGGGTTTGGCCAGCAATATTGCCACCAATCATCAGCACTACCCCAAATTCGCCGATCGTATGAGCGAAGGTGAGCACAATGCCGCTGAGCAGCGCCGGCTTGCAGTTCGGCAGCAGCACCCGCCACAGCGTAGTCAGGCGCGACTTACCTAGGGTAGCGGCGGCCTCTGCCAAAGAGGGCGGCAGACGTTCGAAGCCCGCTTGCAGGGGCTGCACCATAAAGGGCAAGCTATAAAACAACGAGCCGACCAGAATACCCGTGAAGGTGAAGTTGAGTTGCAAGCCTAGGGTATGCTGCAAAAAACGACCTAAGCCGGTATCTGGACTGAAAGCTAGCAGCAGATAAAAACCGAGCACCGTGGGCGGCAGCACCAATGGCAAGCCCACAAGTACTTCTGCTAGCGGCTTGATGCGACTGCGAGTATAGGCCAGCCAATACGCTAGGGCCGTGCCGATGCCCAGCAACAGGAAGGTCGTAAGAGCCGCTAAGCGCAACGTCAAGGCCAGCGTCTGCCAGTAATCTTGCAAGGGGAGGAGAGGCTAACGGGGAAGAGTAAAACCGTAGGCACGCAGCACCGTACGGGCTGGTGCGCTGGCTAAAAAATCGGAGAACTGAGTCGCGGCTAAATGCCCAGCTGCGCCTTTCAGCACCACAAAGCTCTGCTCCAACGGCGTGTAAGCCTGCTGCGGAATCAAGTAATAGTGACCTTGGGCTTTTAGTGCCGGACTCAGCGCTAGGGCTAGGGCAAGTACGCCCACGTCGGCGGCACCCGTGGCGGCGTAGTTGGCCGTTTGAGCGATGTTTTCGCCAAACACTAAGCGGGGCTGCACTTTTTCGTAAAGCTGATAGTGCCGCAAAATTTCTACGGCCTTTTTGCCGTACGGGGCGTGGGCAGGGTTGGCAATGGCAATTTTCTTCACTCGTGGGTCCAACAGCGTTTGCAAACCTTGGGATACTGGGTCTAGTGTTTTGCTCCATAGCACCAGTTGCCCTTGGGCGTAGAGCACGGGCGCTGCTGCTGTGAGTCCTTGCGCCTGTAGCTGCCGCGGATAATCGCTATCAGCGGAGAAAAATAGCTCGAATGGCGCGCCGTGGCGAATTTGCTCGTAGAACTTGCCCGACGAGCCGTACGTCACATCCAGATGCACGTTGGGCTGTTGGGTAGCAAATACCACCACGAGCGAATCCATAGCGTACCGCAAATCAGCGGCGGCAGCCACCCGCAGCGTAGTAGTCTGAGCTGTTGATTCCGCAGTAGTGGGTTTTTCTTGAGGCGACGAGCATGCTGTGAACAGCAGCAAGCTAGGTAGGGCAAACAAGAACCAGTACAAACGAAGCATAAAAGGCAGAAGACAAAAAAACTGGCGATAAGCAGCCAGCTGAGAATCAACAAAGCAACGAGCACCGTCAGGAAACCCCAGTGTGCTACCCTAAAAAGAAGGAGCGCATGCGTTATGCTCGTTGCTATATAACGCATTCGTTGAGCTAACGTTTAGTCCTGGCCACCGCTCCGTTGGCATGAACCGGCGGATGGCCCTTGGCATCAGTCCTGGGCCGATGCCAACGACGCTACCGGAGGCGCCGGCTTGGGCTTGCGGCTCACTAGGAATACACCAAGAAAAATCAGCGAGGCTTGCAGCGCTTTCTCCAGCGTAAACGAGTCTTTGCCTAGCCCAACGGCAATAATAACGGCTAGTACCGGCTGCAAATAAATGTATACCCCCGTCAGAGCGGGGCTGGCGTACTTGAGCGCCCAGTTGTTGAGTAGATACGCCAAGATAGTCAGGCAGATAACCATGTACAGAATCTCCGCCCAAATGAGCGTGGGCAAGTGCGCGTAGTCGATAGCCATAGCTTGGCGCCAACCAAAAGGCACTACCGCCAAGGCACCCATCAGAAAAATGCGGGCCAGTACCGTGAACGGATGGTACTTGCGCATAAGCGGCGTCACAATGACTAGGTACACCCCAAAAGCAGTGGCGTTGAGCAAGATATATAAGTTGCCTAGGGGGGTGTCTTGGCCCGGTGTTGCGCCTGTCTTACGACCTAGGATGATGAGAGCCGCGCCCACGCCAGCCAGCAAAATACCCACCGCGCGCGCTCGGGTGATCTTTTCGCCGAGCAAGATGGCCGACGCAAGTACGACCACAATCGGCGATACGGTTTGAACCAACGATGCGTTAATAGGCGTAGTAAGCTCCAGGCCCGAAAAAAAGAGCAACTGATTGGAGGCAATGCCGATCAGGCCGCACAGAACGGAGCGAATGTTATCGGCGCGGCCTACAATACGATCTTGCGTGACCAAGCGGCTCAGAATACCAAAGAACAGCGCGGCGCCTATTACGCGCAACGTGACTAGCCCGAACGGCCGGGCAAAATGCGGCATCACGTCTTTCGACAAGCTATAGTTAGCTGCGTAAATGAAAGCGGCTGTGAATAAAGCTGCGTGAACGCGTAAAGAGTTTTTCATCAACGGCAAAGGTACGCAGGCTACCGCCCAACCGCCTACTTTTGCGCCTTACCTAGGTTATATGGCTACTGGTTCCCTGTTCGATTCTGATTCTTCTGTCTCTTCCACCAATTCGGCCGCCACGGCTGCGCGTCCTGGTGCCCCGCTAGCCGAGCGACGACGACCCCACACCTTGGCTGACTACGCGGGCCAACAGCACCTAGTAGGGCCCGAGGGCGTGCTGCGGCGTTACCTGAACGCGGGCCGCTTACCTAGCCTCATTCTATGGGGACCACCCGGCGTGGGCAAAACCACCTTGGCGCACCTATTGGCCGACGAACTGAAGTTGCCTTTCGCGGCCCTGAGTGCCATCAACGCGGGCGTGAAGGACGTGCGCGAGGTGATTGACCGAGCCAAAAAGCAGCGCAATACCATCTTGTTCATTGATGAGATTCACCGCTTTAGTAAGTCGCAGCAAGATGCGCTGCTCGGGGCGGTGGAGCAGGGCGTGGTTACGCTCATCGGAGCCACCACCGAGAATCCTTCTTTTGAAGTCATTCCGGCCTTGCTAAGCCGGGCACAGGTATACGTGCTAGAGCCGCTCGACAAAGACGTGCTCATCGGCATCGTCGACAAGGCGTTGGCCGAAGATGAAATTCTGAAGCAGCGCAAGGTGCGCATGGCCGAGTATGGCGCCCTGCTCACCATTTCGGGTGGCGACGCGCGCAAGCTGCTCAACCTGCTCGAAATCGTGGTAGAAGCCAGTCGCCCTGATCCCGCCACGGGCGAAATCGTCATTACCGATGATGTGGTGCAAAAGCTAGCCCAGCAGCACCTAGCTCGCTACGACAAAGGCGGCGAGATGCACTACGACGTTATTTCTGCCTTCATTAAGAGTATTCGCGGCTCTGATCCCAACGCAGCGGTGTATTGGCTGGCCGTGATGCTGGAAGGTGGTGAAGACCCCAAGTTCATTGCACGCCGCTTGCTCATCCTAGCCTCCGAAGATGTGGGCAACGCCAATCCTAACGCTTTGATGCTAGCTCAAAGCTGCTTCCAAGCCGTGACCGTTATTGGCATGCCCGAAAGCGAGATTATTCTGTCGCAAACGGTGGTATATCTAGCTACCAGCGTCAAGAGCAATGCGTCGTACCTTGCTATCAAACAGGCTCGTTCGCTCGTGCGGCAGCAAGGCGTTGCGCAGGTGCCCATACCCCTGCGCAACGCACCGACTCGGCTGATGAAGCAGCTGGGCTACGGCAGTGAATATCAGTACTCACACGACTACGAAGGCAACTTCGCCTACCAAGAGTTTTTGCCCGAATCACTGAGCGGTACCGTCTTCTATGAGCCCGGCCAGAATGCCAGCGAGGCCAAGCTGCGCGAGCGGCTGCGGCAGTGGTGGGGCGAGAAGTACGGCTATTAATGTAGCGCGAAGCAGGAGCTTCGCGCTACTTACCACGCGGAAAAGCACCCAAAGCCTTCTACATTTGTTAGGCTACCATCTACCTATTTCTTTACTAAATGAGACAATTTCTTAAGTACGTGCTGGCCACCATCGTGGGCCTCGTACTTTTCGCCGTAATCGGCGTGGTGGTGCTGATTGGGCTAGCCTACAGCGCCTCTCGCTCCGAAAAAGACGTGACCGTAGCCACCAACTCCGTGCTGGAGTTGAAGCTAGACAAGCCCATTTCGGAGCGCGAAAATCCTGGTTCCCTTGCCGCTTATGTTACCGGCGACAATGCCCAAAGCACGGGCCTCGATCAGCTCAAAGAGGCGATTCGCCGCGCCAAAACCGACGACGATATCAAGGGTATTTTCCTGAACGTGGAGCTGGTGCAAGCTGGCATGGCGACGTTGGAAGAGGTCCGCGACGCACTGATCGACTTCAAGAAATCGGGTAAGTTCGTGGTGGCTTACAATGACTTGGCTTCCGAAAAGAGTTACTACCTAGCTTCGGTGGCCAACAAAATCTACCTAAATCCGCAAGGCACGCTGGAGTTCAACGGCCTTAGCTCGGAAACATATTACTACAAAAACCTATTTGAGAAGGCCGGCATTGAGCCCTACATCTTCCGCGTGGGTTCGTTTAAGAGCGCCGTGGAGCCGTACTTCCGCGAGAGCATGTCAGACTCAGCACGGCTGCAAACCACGTCCTTTCTGAATTCGCTCAACAACTTCATGCTTGGCCACGTGGCTACAGCCCGGGGTATTTCGCCAAACCGCATCAAGGCAATCAGCGACTCGATGCTGGTGCACAATGCTGATGATGCTAAGCAACTTGGCTTGGTAACGGACCTAGGTTATTACGACCAAGCCCTCGACTACATGAAGGGCAAAGTGGGCGTTGCGAAGGATAAGAAGCTGAGTACGATCAGCCTCGACCGCTACACTAAGTCAGAAGACGAAGATGGCGACGCCAGCGGCAACCGCATTGCCGTCGTGTATGCCGAAGGCGACATCGTGACGGGCAAAGGCGGCGACGACAACATCGGGAGTACGCGCTTCGCGGAAGCCATTCGCAAAGCTAGGTTAGATGATAAGGTGAAGGCGGTGGTACTACGCGTGAATTCGCCTGGCGGCTCGTCGTTGGCGTCTGATATTATCTACCGCGAGGTGGTCTTGACGAAGAAGGTGAAGCCCATCATCTGCTCGATGTCGGATGTGGCGGCTTCGGGCGGCTACTTCATCGCCATGGCCTGCGACACCATTGTGGCGCACCCGAACACGATTACGGGCAGCATTGGGGTGTTTGGCGTGTTGCCGAACATTCAGCCCCTGCTGCGCGATAAGCTAGGTGTCACGACGGACCGCGTAACGACCGGTAAGTTCTCCGATCTGCCCACCATCACGAGGCCGCTCACGGCTTTCGAAAAGCAACAGCTTCAGAAAGAAGTAGACCGCATCTACGCCGACTTCACTACGAAAGCCGCACAAGGACGCCACATGCCCGTCGAGCGCCTGCGCCGGCTAGCTTCGGGCCGGGTATGGTCAGGCGAGGAAGCCAAGGCCCGCGGCCTCGTCGACGTGCTAGGCTCCTTCGATGATGCCATGCGCATTGCGGCCCGCCGGGCTAAGCTGAAAACCGACGACTACAAGGTGCAATACTTGCCCAAGCAAGACGCCAACCCGTTCTTGGCGCTATTCAACAGCTTCGGCGAAGAAGCGCGCCTGCGGATGATCAAGCAGGAAATGGGCCCCATGTATCCCATGTACGAGCAATATAAGAAGCTCACACAAATGCAGGGTGTACAGGCTAGGTTGCCGTTTGAACTGAGCATTCAATAGATAATACCCCAGTCAAGAAAGCAAAGAGCCCCGTCTTAGACGGGGCTCTTTGCTTTCTTGACTGGGGTATTAAGGACGTCGTTTCCCATAGTAGAACGTTGTGGTTCCACTGTTACTTGCCCCAACAGTTTTTGCTACGCTAAAAGAAGCACTATCACCTGATGTGTAGAACGATGCATAAGTTATAACACGTGGCGAGCTTGAAGTATTTGCGTTGTAAAACTGATACCTAGAGTTAAAAGGAGTTTGAGGGGAGTTACGGTCGCTAGGTAAGTAACTAAGTACTAAATTATTCCACCGCATTGTATTCACCCCATCTTTCGTAATTACCACATCTTGGTCTGGCAGCCGAGTTCGGATTGCAGGTGATTGATATACGCTATATACATCCACTACTTTGCAAGCGTAAGTTCCTGCAAAAGGTAAGTTTGTGTGAGCAAAAATGTTGTAGGGCTCAATCTTGATAGTCTTAGTTATAGAGTCATTCTTCTCCGTACCAAAGGCTTTTAATTTCACTGAATACACGCCGTCTGTCGTGTAGGTATGCGTCGGGTTGTCTTCTTGTCCCGTACTTCCATCTCCGAAGTCCCAAACGTACCGTTGGGCATTTTTTGATTTGTTTTGGAATGATACGGCAACTGTCTGCTCAGTGCTTTCGGGGGCTGTAAAGTCGGCTGTAGGAGGTGGGGTAGGTTCCGTATCATCTTTGCACGAAGCAAGCAATGCAACTGAAGCTAGGACCAATAGGTTGTATTTCATAGTTGGCTGATATATAGATTCTTAGAATGTTGTCTGTATTGTGAATATACAAACCGGACAGTGTAATGATGTTTCAAATATGAAAATAGAATAACTCTGTCTTATACTAATAGGCGGAGATACGAAACACTTTTCTATGAAGCTATACTGCGCATAACAGCAACTAAATGTCAAAGAAAAAGCCTCGTGAATAACGAGGCTTTTCTTTGTGCGTGCACTATGCTAAGGACGGCGAATGCCGTGATAAGTGGTAGTGGCACTACCATTACTCGCTCCAGTTCTCTTCGAGATGCTAAAGACGGCACTATCGCCAGCAGCGTAGAATTTGGCGCTGGCAGTAGTGCGTGGCGCCGCTGAGGTAGCTAGGCTGTAGAAGTTATACGCCGAGTTGTAGGGCAGTTGAGGCGAGCCAGTGATGCTAGGGTAGTAGCTCAGAAGCGCATCATTCCATTTCAGGGTACTCGCGCCGGCTTCCGTGATAACGACTTCCTGATCAGGCAGCCGCGTCCGGGTCGTGGGCGATTGATAGGCGCTATACTCGTAAACTACTTTGCAATCGTAAGTTCCGGCGAAATGTGAATCTACGCGGGTAAAAAGATTGAATGGCGCAATCTTGATCGTCTTAGTTACAGAATCACTTTTTCCGAACCCCAACGCTTTGAGCTTGACCGCATAGATGCCCGGTGATTCGAAGATGTGGGTCGGATTTTCCTCTTGTGAAGTAGTGCCATCCCCAAAATTCCATACGTAGCGTAGCCCGTTCTTTGATTGGTTCTGGATAGCTATGATCGTTTGTGATTCACCGTTGTCAGGTAAGTCGAAAGCTGTAACAAACTCTGTATCAGGTTGAATTTCCTCGTCGTCGCAAGAGGCTAGTAGAGTAGCAGAGGCTAAGAGTAATAAGCGGAGCTTCATGATTTATAGTAAATCGTCGCCTTATAAGTGTAAAATTACATATATACATTAAAAAATGTGCTAGAGTATGGAGGGAGTTATATCTGTTCACAATTTGAGCAAACAGTAGTTCGACAATAGCCTACCAGAGGCAGAAAACATCAAATAGCCTTTACCAGAAGCTACAATGTGTATACTTGCAGCTCCTGGCTCTTTTTTCTATGCAACAACTCCACGAAGCTACTGCTTACATACGCCAACAAATCGGCGACTTTCAGCCGGAATTCGGCATTATCCTCGGCACTGGCCTAGGTGCGTTGGTGAAGGATGTAACTATTGAGTACACCTTGCCCTACGCCGAAATCCCGCACTTTCCGGTGTCAACGGTCGAAAGCCATTCGGGTAACTTGCTGGCGGGCACCTTGGCGGGTCGGCGGGTACTGGTCATGCAGGGGCGCTTCCATTACTATGAAGGCTACTCGATGGAGCAGGTGGTGTTTCCGGTGCGTGCAATGAAGCTGCTGGGTATCAAGAAGCTGTTCGTAAGCAACGCTGGTGGCGGCCTTGACCCCGAAATGGAGTACAGTGACCTGATGCTGATCGAAGACCACATCAACCTTCAACCGACCAACCCCTTGGTAGGTAAGAACCTAGACGAGCTAGGTCCGCGCTTCCCTGATATGTACGAGCCCTACGACCTAGGCTTGCTGGCGCAAGCCGAAGCAGCAGCTCGTGAGCTAGGTTTTGCCAACAGAGTGCGGCGCGGCGTGTACGCTAGTTTGCCTGGCCCGATGCTGGAAACGCCCGCCGAGTACCGCTACCTGCGCACCATTGGCGCCGATGGCGTGGGCATGAGCACGGTGCCCGAAGTCATTGCCGCTCGCCATGCTGGCTTGCCGGTGCTAGCTGTTTCGGTCATTACGGATCTGTGCGCCCCCGGCAAGCTCAAACCCGTAGCGCTAGCCGACATCTTGCGTGCCGCCGCCGACGCAGAGCCGCGCCTAACGGCTCTATTTAAGGCTGTTATTGCGCGGCAACAGAGCACTTAGGTTGCGGCCGGGCAGGGTAGTGGTAGCACTATCGGCAAACTGATAGTGCAGGTCCGGAATAGCTAGCTCCTCGAGCACCAGCTGGCTTTTGCCACCCATCGCGAGGCTAGCTTGCTGAATGTGGTTGCCGAGATGCAAGCGCACGACAGGTACCCCATTGGTATGCCCCGCCACTACCCGCAGCCGCTGAAGGGTGTTGTCGCGCAACTCGACTAGGCTGCCATTGTCAGCCTGAACTAGTAAGCTGTCCTGCTTAAAGCCCTGCACCAACACCCGACTCTCACCCCACGGTTGAGCCTGATCCGTTTGAATGGCGCCCTTCACGGCATAAGTTGCATCAGTGCGCAATGCGGCAAGGCTAGGGCAGGTGATAATAATAGCAGGCTCGCGGCTCCCCAGAAAACGAGGCCGAAATTCGCCGAGAAAGTTGACCCCTAGAGTAAGCTCACGTCCGCGCCGCTGTACTTGCAGCACGTCAGCTAGAGGCTGATACACCCGCACGCTATAAGGACCAGGCTGAATACGTACGCTGGTCAGGCTAGCCGCCTGCACATGCAGCGCATCAAAATCTCGGAGCGGCAGCGTCACAAAATCCCGGAGCGGATTGCGAAAAGCCCCGGAGCGGTATTCAGCCCGTAGCGCGTTGTTGTAGAAGCCAAGTGCCACAAGTACTGCCACCAAGGCCGCTAAGACTAGTTTATTGCTGGTTTTCATGGGGGACGGAAGGAAGTGGAGAAGTAGGAAAATGGGCCGCCGTGTAAGCGGCATAGCGCAGCTGCACCTCATCGAGGCTGATACCGAGCAGAAAGATGGTGCGGAAGAACTCCGGTAAATCTTGCTGCACAAACCGTTCACGGCGGTATTCCTTGATCTTGTCATCGCTGGCAGGCGCTACGAAAAAGCCAATGCCGCGCTTGTTATAGATGATCTGCTGCTGCTGCAAGAAATCGTAGGTGCGCATCACTGTATTGGGGTTTACCTGCAAGTCGCCGGCTAGCTCGCGCACGGAGGGCAGCCGATGTTCCACGGGCCACGTGCCCAGCAGAATCTGGTCGCTCACGTAGGCCGCTATTTGCAAGTAAATAGGCTCATTATCTTTAAATTTCATGGGTAAGATCCTCGCGGCTTAAAGTTGCTTCTCGCGCAACCGCGCATAAGCGGCCAGCCAAAAAAGAGCGGAAAGAACTAACAGCACCAACTCTGGTAGGTACTGCTGCAAGCCGGTGGGCGCTATGCGGTAATAGGAGTGCTCATTTTCGATGAAGTCGGCGCTCAGGAAAGGAAGATTGAAGCGCAGATCAACGCCTAGTAGTGATTGCAACAAGCTGTAGTTCAGAATGCTAACGAGCATCAGAAGCGCAAAAAAGGATACTGCCGTTTTGATGAAAGCTAGCTTTTCGAAAAACAAGCCTCCCCACAAGGCAATGCCGTGCACGGCGGCAAACAGCAGAAACGCGTAGTAGGCTTTTTCTTCCTGCGCGAACAAGTTCAGCATGGGCCTTGGCTGCTCGCCGTGCGCAGCAAGTGTTAAGACCAAGCTATCAACGGCGTAGAAAATCCCGATGTAGACCAGCAGGAAAAATAAGAAAGAGTACAGCCATGCCACCACGTACTTTTCGAGGTGTGACGCTGGCAGGCTCAGGGCTGCAATAGCGCGGGCCTTGCCGCTGAAATCGGCAAAAACGTGGCTTGTAAACAGAAAGCCAGCGCCCAACATGAACATCCCGAAAAACGCGGATTGCGCTCTGGTGTTGGGTGCACCGCCATTCATGTAGCTCAAAAAGCCGAGTACCAGCAGCAGCGCACCTGCCAGCACACCCGTACCCATTAGGTAGCTTTTCCAGTGTTCGGCAGTGTGTTTCTGAAATAGTCGGCTAAAGCGCGGCAGGCTAAACAGGTTGTGCATAGCTAGGTTGATTTAGGTAGGAGGTAAGGGCTTGATCTGAAGCCGTAATGGCGTTGAATAGCAACTCTAGGTCGATTCTGGTAGGCTGGCCGGTCAGGTTTGGCAGAATCGCCTGACGTCCCCGGGCGGAGTCTTCGGTGTAAAGCGCCTCGTGCGCTTGAGCCGCACTCACCGTCGCGAAGGTGATACGCTCGGCTAGCTTCTCCAGGTCTTCATTCAGGACGATGCGCTGCTGATGCAGCACCACTACTGTATCAATTAGGCTATCTAAGTCGCGCACTTGGTGCGTGGATATAATGACGCAGCGCTCCGGGGTAAGAGCCGAGGCAATCAGACGGCGGAACTGCGCTTTCGAGGGAATGTCGAGGCCGTTGGTGGGCTCGTCTAGCACCAGCAAGCTTGTGTTGGTAGCTAGGCCAAAGGCAATCATGAACTTCTTCTGTTGCCCAAAAGACAATTGGCTCAATACAGCGTGTAGCGGCACCTCTAGCTCATACAAGTAGCGCTGAAAGCTATTCGCATCAAACTGCGGATAGAAGCTACTGGTACGCGCGATGAACTGCCCGCCGGTGAGCGCCGGTACATACACTTCCTCGGGCAGGAAGTAAACCTTCTCCAGTGTGGATGGTAGGCGCTTGTCGGTTCGCTGACCATCCAGCAAGCACTGGCCTGACCGCGGAAAAGCTAGCCCCACTAGGTTCTTAAGCAGCGTGCTTTTGCCCGCGCCGTTCTTGCCTAATAGACCATAGATGTGACCTCGCTCCAAGGCTAGGTCTAAATTCTCCAGTAATAGAGGTCGGCTAGGATAGCCGAAGCTCAAATTCTCAACCTTTATCATACTTATTACTGTTATGGTGTACTATTAATGTAATACACCGTAAACATATCGGTAAGAGCTATTGCTTGTATGCGTTAGCCTAAAAAATATTTTTAGTAGCTATTGGCCACACAAACAAACTCGCCTTTCCACTACTGTTTTTACCACGACGGGCACAAACGGTAGCAGAAAGGCGAGTTAGATAAAGCAACCAGCGGCTAGCCTATGTTAAAGTCAGCACCGGGTACGGAGGTCACACCTAGCTTAGGGTACTAGTGTGAAGGTGTAAAGTTCGTACTTGTTTTCTTTGTTGCCGCGGCCATAAAGTAGTTTCTGGCCAGTGGCGCCGTTGATTGTGTATTCCTGGGCGGCTCCTTTATGGTCGGTGAGCTGCAGGGTATGATTATCGCCAGCTAGCTTCCACGTTCCAACATAGCGCGTACTATCGGCGAGCAGCGTTTGAGCATAGCGACCATCGGCCATAAACTGGATGCGGTAACGGTCCTTGATATTCGGACCATCGGTGTATTGGCCACCAGCCATTATCTGATCTAACTGCCAGGTGTGCACGAGCTGCGCCATGGTCACAGGCTCTGCAGGAGGAGGTGTGCACCCGCATTTTCCGGGCTCTACCCCTGCGGCATTACAGCTCGCCAAGACGGCACCTAGGCTTAGAATTTTTAAGTACGTAGTAACAGTGCGAACCATATAGTCAGAAGTGATTAGGTATAAAGGATGACACCTTGAGGATACCTAGCAGCCTCCGAACGTTGCAAGAGCTAGCCAGAAAAATTATTTCAAAATAACTGTCTTGCGCTGATAGTTCAGCACCGTAAAGACTCCCACGCCGCCCTGCACCGTCGAGCGGATGGCGGATGGTTGGGCGAAGGGGTTACCATTAGCGCTACGCGCATCATCCGTCGATTGCATAAACTGGTAGTATGGCTGATCGATGTGGTAGAGGCTAACGATTAGCGTATCCTGTGGATTGAAGCGGTAGCTGGTACCGAGCGTGACAAGTTGCCCATTGGTCAGTCGGTCATCTACGTTGTAGTCGCTTTCTGTATCCCTATGAACGTAATTTTTATGAATCTGGAAGCGGTAGAAATCAGTCGTGCTAGCAGGATCTTGGAAACGGGCAGTTAGATAGGCCTGGCGCTCCCCTTCAGGTTTGTCATTGAATTTCCATTCCACCGATTCAATCGGGATGGCGGTAGGCATGGTAGCCGTACCCGTCAGGTGGCGACCTTGTTTATCCGTGATATCAAGCTGGAAGGTGTCGCCGGGCCGGGCCCGAAGGCGCCGCTTGCTAATGTGCGTATACGTTTTGCGCGTGTTGCGGTCCAGGCCGGGCGCATACTGAAGCGTATCGTGCGTGCCATTAGGCAAGGTGAGTACTACCGTTACCTCAGGCAGCGTGATGGTTTCGGTGGTTGATAGGTAAGGCACCGTTTCCGTCACCGTCAGGCGCGGTATGACGCCATCTTCTAGGTAGCATTCCGCCACGAGCTGCGCCGGGCCAGCGGGCAGCTCAATATCAATATCCTTCTGCAAGCCGCAATTGGTTAGCAAGCAGATAGGCAATACGTGAAGCAGACGCAACGAGGTGGGGCGGAAGGTCATAGAGCGGCAGAAAGAACTGAAAACGAGAAAGCCAGATTGAAATCAGAACTTGAAATTGTAGGTAATCGCCGGGATAACCGGGAACAGTGACACTTGCCGAGCACGGTAGCCAATCACCAGATTCGTTTGCTCGTCTTTCACCTGATCGAAGTAGATGAAATACGGATTACGGTGATTATAAGCGTTGTATATGCTCAGCGTTAGGTCCTGCTCGCCGTGGCGCGGTCGGAACTTGTACACCACCCCTAGGTCGAGCCGATGGTAAGAGGCCAAACGGTAGCTATTGCGCTTCGGGTACACCGGCACCACGTTGTAATTAGCGCCGTATATATCCTGGTAAATAAAGCGGCTCTGGGGCAGCGTCGTCGGGTTGCCCGACGAAAACACGAAGGAGCCTGTCAGGTTAAAACGGGTGGAAAGTTGGTGAAGTACCACGGCCGTCATATTGTGGCGCCGGTCGTAGGAGGGATAGAAGGTTTCACCGTTGTTGATGCCAGTAGTGCCACGCTGGGGCGGAAACTTGCGCTTGGTCCACGCTAGGGTGTAGCCAATCCAACCCGTGGTGCGGCCCTGCTTTTTCTCCAGGTACAGCTCGTTGCCGTAGGCCCAGCCTCTGCCAAACAGGAACTCGGCATCTAGGTCAGAATTGGCGAAAAGCTGTGCCCCGTCGCGGAAGTCTACTTGGCGATGTGCCCACTTGTAGTAAACCTCATCGGTGAGCAAGAACTTGCCGTTGCCTAGCAGAAAGCTCACGCCGGTAGCGACTTGCTGCGAGCGTTGCGGCTTCACATTCAGCCGCGACGGATACCAAATATCCGTCGGGAGCGTGGCGCCAGAGTTTGAAACTAGATGCACGTACTGGTACATCTGCGCGTAGCTCAGCTTCAGCGAAGCCTTGGGTGAGAAGGAATATCGGCCGGCAAAGCGCGGTTCGATACCGCCAAAGTGGTCGGAACCGGATTGAAAGCCGGTGAGGCGCAGCCCGTAGTCTAGCTGCAGATTCTTGTTGACTCGGAAGTTATCGGAGATGTATACCCCAGCTTCTTGACCAGTATAATGCACATCGGAGTTAATGTTGAGCGTGCCGTCGCCGCTGTTCGCATTCAGCCGGCCCACTCCGAACTGGTGGTTGGTAACCGTCGCGCCAAACTTCAGAGCGTGCCGCTTGCTGAGGGCATAGTCGAAATCGGTGCGAACAGCTTGGTCGCGGATATTCGACGAGATGCCGAAGCCAAACTGGTCGAGCTGGTTGCCGATCCGGTATTTGTAGTCGGTACCCGAGACGGTGGTATTTACATACAGCTTAGACGAGAAGACGTGGTTCCAACGCAAAGAGCCCACCGTGTTGCCCCAGTCGAAGTTGATGTTGAAGCCGTTGGTGCTGTTGAAGCCAAAAATGTCCCGGCCTAGGTAGCCCGTCAGGAACACCTGGTCGTTGTCACCTAGCTTGTAGTTGGCCTTCAGGTTGAAGTCGTAGAAGTAGTAGTCGGGAATGGGGTTGTAGTCTGGCTCACCTGCGTTGAGCTTATTGATCTGGCGCGTGAAAATGTCGAAGTACGTGCGTCGTCCCGAGACAAGAAACGATCCTTTTCCTTTCTTAATGGGCCCCTCTACCGTGAGGCGCGACGAGATGAGACCAATGCCGCCGCTGACCCCAAACTTCTCCGGGTTGCCTTGTCGCAGCTTCACATCCACCACCGACGAGAGGCGGCCGCCATACTGGGCCGGGAAGCCGCCTTTATACAAGTCCACGCTCTGCACGGCGTCGGAGTTGAACACCGAAAACAAACCGAACAAGTGCGATGGGTTGTACACGACCGCATCATCCAGCAAGAACAAGTTCTGGTCGGCGGAGCCGCCGCGCACAAACAGGCCGCTGGTGCCTTCGCCGCCGTTTTGCACGCCGGGCTTGAGTTGCAAAGTTTTCAGAATATCGACCTCCCCGAACAAAGCTGGCAGAAGCTTGGCTTCGCGGGCCGTGAGACGCTCTACGCTCATTTGCGGGGCGCGCAACTTCTGCTCTAGAGTGCCCGAGCCTTGCACTACTACTTCACCTAGCTCATTGTTGGCTGATGCTAGGCTAAAGGAAATTCGTTGGTTCTTCGTGAGCGTGATGGTGCGCGTCAGGGTCTGATAGCCGATGAAGGAAATCACCAGATCCTGCGTGCCGGCAGGCAACGACACCGAGTAGAAGCCCGTCGAGTCGGCCGTGACGCCCTTGCCGAGCGCCGGCGCCGCAACAGTAGCGCCCGGCAACGCCTCTTTCGAGTCGGTGCGTACGTAACCGCTCAACGTAAAGCGCGCCTGAGCCCAACTAGGCAAAGGCGCGCTAACTAGCAATAATCCGAGAAGGGAAACGAATAGTAAAAGTCTAAAACGCATTACGACAACAGGAAAGCACAAAGGTAAAAAGATGCGCTTCCCTAACGTCGACTCCTAGCTATTTATCGTATTTTCAGTACGATATAACTTTTCGTGTTTTCGTTAGTAGCACTACTCGCAAGTACGCTATTGCACGTAGGATTGCAGGGTTTGGGTAAGCTGAGGCGCCGATACTACGCCGGCTTGCCGCCATACGGGCTGGCCTTTGTGGAACAGAATCAGGGTGGGAATGCTCTGAACGCGGAATTGCTGGGCCGCCGCCTGGTTCCGATCCACGTCGATCTTAATCACCTTGACCTTTCCTTGGTGCTGTGCCGCCACTTGCTCTAGAATAGGTGCCATGGTTTTGCAAGGGCCACACCAATCCGCGTAAAAATCGACCAGCACCGGCATTCCGGGGCTGCTAATGAGTTCGGCAAAAGATTTCTTAGGCATGATGAGGCTAAGTTAAGTACACAAATCGGGAAGCACTAGCCCCAATGGCTAGTTGCTAGAGTTTAATACGAAACTTGTCGGCGAAAGGAATAGTGCAAAAGAGAAAAGCCCGGCGCGTAGGCGTCGGGCTGGTCATAAAGCTTGGTTGGCTTACCGCTCGATTACGGTCACGTCATTGGCGGCAGGGGCAAGGGTAAAGCGGCCGCTAACCACGCGCTTCCCAGCTACCTGGCACTCCCACACGTATTTGCCTGGTGTAGCTTTGGCTGCTTCACCAGTAGAAGTAGCAAAATACTGGGCCTCCGAAGGCTCCGATGGAAACACAACGTCAATGCCTTTTTGGGGCGAGTCAACCTGCTTGGAGAGGATGTACTCTTTGCCCGTAGTCTGGTTAACGACCACAAACTTGGCGGTGTAGGTGCCAAGCTGCCCAAACTTATCCACTACCCCTAGCTTCACGTAAGGATCAGTCGACACCAACCACGTTTGAGCGTGAGATGCTTTCGGCGCAAGAAAGAACAACACTAGCAGCAAACCAGCAACCCGGCAAGCATGTGCAAGTGAGGAGGGAAAAGCAGGAGTAGAATTCGGCATACAACAGAGAGAAAACAAATAAGTGTGAGGACCGCAGTAAGCCCCGCGGAGCGCTGGAAACCATCCGAAACATAGGAAAGCAAAATGCTAGCCAATCAAAGAAAATAGGACAATAGCTGTACTTAAAAAAATTATCAAATTGGTACGAATAGCTGTTTTTGATTGCAAAATCACTTGTACTTACTTTCAATAATTGCTGAATCATTACTGCGTATGCCACGTCGCCGCACGGCTCATACCAATCAAAGTACCGAAAGAGAACCTCGGCCGAGCACCGAGCCGCAGTGTCAGCTGTGCTTGCGGCACGTTCGGCACGTGACGCGGCACCACTTGGTACCGCGCGAGGAAGGCGGCCGCTACGGGCCAGTTGCGGACCTGTGCCAGCCGTGCCACAGCACTGTGCATCTATTGCTGAGCAACCGGGAGCTAGCCCGCAAGTATGGTACTATTGAAGCATTGCGCGAAGCGGAAGAATTACAGAAATATCTGCATTGGATACGGCGCAGTCGGGTGGAGCATATTTCCAATCGGCGCCGGCGCTGAAACTAGCAGCAGCCAGCCTGACATAGCTTTCCTAGGTAGAGCAACCACTGGTCAAACTAGCCGCCTACCTGCTAATGACAACTAGCCTACCTTCGCGCTTTCCAGCTTTTGACCTAAGTACGCTAGCCGAGCGAGTTATTTATCATTGCGATTCATGCAACACTATTTTGTTCCTTTTGCTCAGTTGCGCCAGCAGCCTACTATTCTGGTGGATAGTACGGGCCTAGGTGCTGCGCTGGTGCTGGCGCATTGGCGCGGCGCGGCTACGCCCGAGCCGTTGCGCGATGATACCAGCGCTGGTTCTGTATTGCGCGCCTTGCATGCACCCACGGCATCAGGCTTGGCAGCGGCCGCCGTGTCAGCCAACCATTTCGATGTGGATGGGTTCATGGGAGTCTGGAGCTTGCTGCACCCTGGGGCTGCTCTGCGCTACGAGGCGTTGCTCCGGCTCACGGCTACCCTAGGTGATTTTCGGGAACTAGACTGGAACAACCCGCTGGCTGACAACGCTCTGAAGCTGGTTTGTTGGCTGAACGCCAAAGAGAAAGAGCTGTTTTATCCACCCTTTGGAGCGCCAGCCGTACGTCGGCGCGAAGACGAAGCCTCTGCCGAGAAGTTTGCGTGGTTTCTACCCGCCTTTGAAGAAATACTAGAAAACCCGGAGGTTGGTCGTGTAGCATGGGAGCCAGAATACAGGCGTGTGCGGGAGGCGGTAGCCGTGATGCAAAGCCCGGCCACGCACCTCACAAGCTACCCGGAAATTGGGCTAATGATCGTGCACACACCAGAACCGCTGCCGTACTATGCCCTTTTTGGCCCAACGGCAGGCTTCGATATGGTGCTGAGCTGCTACAGCGGGCAACGCTATGAGTTTGAATACAAATACACGACTTGGATTGACCTAGAGTCGCGGCCCACGCTACCTCGCTTGCCGCTCGACGGCTTGGCCAGTCACCTAAACGCCTTGGAAACCAGTGCCCGCCGTTGGACTTTCGATCCTGTAACCGATACAGGCCCCTTATTACGCCTGGCAGGTAAAGGCCTCAACAAAGCCCAGCGCTACGCCGACCCCGACCAGCGGCCGATCTACGCGTCTTCGCTGCCGCCGGAGGTAATAGAGCGCGAAGTAGTCACGTTTTTCCGGCAGCACTATGCTACCATCACGCCGAAGCGGTACTGGAGCTGGGCAGAAATCCGTGAGGCGGGCGCCAGAGTAGAGGCCATTTAGGTTTTGAAGAAGACTTCAGAACGTCATGCTGAGCTTGCCGAAGCATCTCGTGGGCAATGCTAATCCTAACAATTGTAGTTACTACTGCCCGCGAGATGCTTTGGCAAGCTCAGCATGACTGTGACTGTTCATGGCTGCTCTGGAGATTTTAAAGACAGGTCTAGCTTGTTTCCCCAAATCCGACAACGCGCAAGGAGCTGACCCCGCCAGCGCCCTTGCGCACGTGAATCTGCGTGGTAACGCGCTCCTTTAGGGCATCCACGTGCGAAATCACGCCAATCATTTTGCCAGAACCCTGCAGGGTTTCCAGGGCCGAAAGCGCCACGTCCAACGCATCGGGGTCGAGCGTACCGAAGCCTTCGTCAATAAATAGTGTGTCGATCTGCGTCTTACGGCCTGCTAGCTCTGACAAACCTAGGGCAAGTGCCAGACTTACCAGGAAGCTTTCCCCACCCGAAAGGGAGTTCATCGAGCGGGTACTGTCGGCTTGGTAGTGGTCAACGATGAGCAAGTCTAGGTGCTCGTCGGGGTTGCGCGTGATGCGGTAGCGGTCGTTGAGGCGGTGCAGGTGGCGGTTGGCTAGCTCGGTCAGGCGAGCTAGGGTCAGGCCTTGGGCAAACTCGCTGAACTTCTTCCCATCGGCGGCGCCAATGAGGTCGGCGAGACTACGCCAGCGCCGGGCTTCCTGCTGCTGCTTTTCCAGCTCAACCGCCAGCTTCGCGTGTCGCTCCAGGCCGCGGTGATGGTCGGTGAGGCGCTGCTGGCGCTGCCCTAGCTGCTGATTGAGGAACGCTAGCTTTTCGTTAACGGCTTTGTGCTTCTCGTGAATCGTTTCGGAAGGCTCGTCGGTCAGGGCGCGTGCTTGCTCTAGCTGAAGCTGTTGCGCAGCTTCGGTTAGTCGCTGCTGAGTAGCAGCTACGGCACGCTCGTGGCTTTGTAGCTCATCGGTGAGACGGCGTGCTTCCGTATCAGGCAGCAACAAGGCCGCCAGCGCCGTGGGGTCGTGGGGGAGACCGGCGGCAGCTAGGTCGGCCACGAGGGCGGCATGTTGCTGCTCGCGCTCCTGGTGCTGCTGCTGCGCATCCTGCTCGCGCTGCCGGAGCTGATCGTCGGCGCGGGTAAGGCGGGTTTGCTGCTCATGCAGGGCTTGCGTCAAGCGGTCCAGCTCGGTGCTGCGGCGTTGCGCTTCAGCGGCGAGCTGCTGGCGGGCAGCAGCTATGTTAGAGCCCGCAAAGAGGGCTTGGCGTTGCGCTTTTTGCTGCTGAATGGCGGCGTACTTATCAACTAGATCCTGCTTGTTTTCGCGCAGCCACTGATGCGTTTCTGCGTGATTTTTGGCGAGTTCCTCTGACCTAGCTTGGCTGGTTTCGCTCTGCTTTTCCAACAAAGCCAACGCCTCTTTCTTCTGCTCAAACTCAGCACTGAGCTGGCGACACCGCGCAATCAGCTCACGACCATTCTCCTCGTTGAAGCTCAACCCGAAGCTGCTCAGCAAGCTGCTGATCTGTTGCTTTACCAATGGCACGCGCTCTTCCGCGTCGCGCAGGGCAGCCGCTACTGTGGCTAAATCCTGTTGATACTCCTGCTGTTGACGCTGGGTACTTTCCTGCTGCGTTAGGGCTTGTGCCAAAGCGACTTCCGCCGCTGGGCGCTGCTGCTCCAGGGTGCGGAGTTGCTGCACGACGGCTTTCACCTCATCAGCGGCCATGCGCTCATCGGCCTCTAGCAGCAGCGGCAGAATACTAGGAACAGCAGTGGCGAGTTGCCCGCCGGCCTGCTCCAGCATGTTCACGTAGGTAGACGTGCGGTTTAGGCGTGTATTCAGAGCCCGTACCTGTTGGCTGAGCTCCTCTTCCCGGTTCTTATCGCGCTCCAACGATTCCTCACTGATACCTAGCAGGCCGGCGGCAAATGGGTGCTCGAGGGCGCCGCACACCGGGCACGGCTGCCCCGGCGTGAGTAGTTCGCGCGTTTCGGTGTGCGAAAGAATAAGCTGCTGAAGCTGCATGGAGCGGCGCAAATCGTCCCAGTGCTGCTGCTGCGCTTTGTAGTCGCGGTCTAGTTGGGCCGCATGGTGGTGCAGACGCCGCAGCCATTGGTCGCGGTGAGTGGCGGCGGCTTGTTGCTGCGTACCTAGGTCGGTGAGTTGTTGCTGCGCCATAGTAGCTAGCTGCTGGTGCTTCAATACGGCTTCGGCGGCTTGGCGCTGCCGTTGCTGAAGCTCCTGTTGGCGTTGCGCGAGTTGGCCTAGCTCGCCGCGCAGATGGTCCCAGTCCTGCAAGTGAGCCGTCAGCTCCGGTAGCGTGTCCGCTAACTCGGCCAAAGGGCGGTGTTGGTTGAGCCAAGTTACCAACTCAGTTACCTGTTGCCGGAAGGTGCGAGCTTGCGCGGTGAGCTGATCTAGCTCCGTTTTCTGCCGTTTGCACTGCTCGTTTTTCTGGTCGTAAAGCTGTCGGGCTTGTTGGAGCAGTTCCTCGTCGCGCTTCACTAATAAATCGAGTTGTTCAGCTTCACGCAAACGTGGCTCTTGCTCTTGCTGAGCAGCCAGCGCGGCCTCTCTTGCTTCGGCGGCGGCGGTGCGTACCTGTGTGGCGGCAACCAACTGCTGTTGGAGCTGCGGAAGCTGTTGGCGCAGTTCCTCGGCGCTGCGTTGCAGCTTCTGAATATCCTCTTCGGCTCGTTGTAATAATGCCCACGGCGTGCGGAAGGGAAGCGCTTGGGTGTGCTTCTGAAGGCGTTGCTGCGTGGGCACCAGCGTTTCGGCTTTGGCGGTAAGCTCGGTAAGCTGCTGCTGGCCGCGATGCTGCTGGCTAGCTAGGTCGACCAGCCGATCGAGCCAGTTTTTAGCTTCATTCAGGCGTTGTTGCTCAGCCGTCGTGTTGGCGACCTGCTTTTGCAGATCTTGTACTTCGGCTTCCAACACCGTCACTTCCTCGGCAGAAAGGAGCGTCACGCCCGCTAGCCCGGCGCGTAGTACGTCCACTTGCTGGGCCTCTTCCTTGGCTTTGCGGAAGGCAAAAACCGAAATATCCGAGTACTTGCGCGTGTCGGTGATCTTCTCCAACAGCTGGGCACGCTCGCCGGGGCTTGACTTCAAAAACCGCGTAAACTCGCCCTGCGCCAGCAGCACCGAACGCAGAAACTGTCGGTACTCCAGGCCGCTCAACTCTGCTACTTTGCTCGGCACCTTCGACTTGTAAGTCTCTAAGAAGGGCCAGGTTTCCTCTCCTTCTACTACGCGTCGCTCGCTCAGCTCCATGCGCGAATCTTGCAGTGGGCCATCGGGGCGCTTGCGGGCGCGGTGCTGGCCCCACTTGGCGCGGTACAAGTTGCCATTCACCGCAAACTCCACTTCTGCCCAGCTTTCGCCGGTGCCGTGGCTCATCACCTGCTCGGGGCCGCTGCCGTCGTGGCGCGGCACCTGGCCGTAGAGGGCTAGGGTAATGGCGTCGAGGATGGTGGTTTTGCCCGCGCCGGTGGCGCCGGTAATGGCAAACAAGCCCGCGTCGACGAGCGGCGAGTTGGCGAAGTCAACTTCGTGCTGCCCGCGCAGCGAGTTAAGGTTAAAGAAACGGACGCGGAGAATTTTCATGAGTAAAAGTCGGCTAGGAGGGCGCCGAAGTAAGCTAGGCTCCTGCCGCGCTAAGTGGCACGAAGACAGTCAACCGTATTGCCACGAAATATCGTGACTACAAACTTGTAAGACCACGAAGATACCTATACTTGTGCTGCGGAGGCAAGCAAAAGTGCTTCTATAATCTTCTCGTTGCCATGATCTTCATGCTCACATTTGCGAAAGGAAGCTCGCTTTAGGTACCAACCTAAAGCTTCATGAAACGAGTAAAATAACTCAACAAAGCCTTTGGCATCCTTGAAGAAGGAGCGTTTGCGGCGCTGCCAGTCAAACTTTCAAATGTGCAGGTGGCACGGACAACATACTGCCAGGGATGTTCATTCTGCTTCCCACACGGGCCTGAAACTCCCAACTCTACCTTTGCGAACCAACAGCGCAATTGGAAGCGGTTCCGCAAAACCCAGTGGAAAAAATAAAGCAACGCCGCCACCTAGCTAGTCTGGGTGGCGGCGTTGCTTTAGTAACCAAGGTTTGTACTTGCTATTTCACCGCTAGCAAATCCTGCACTTTCGTCCACTGGATATCGGAGTAGCGTGCATTGTCTAATGGCTCAGCTAGCTTTGCTTGACCGGTGAACATATTGTGCAAGTACTGCATGCCTTGCCAAGGTGGAAATACTTCGTTTTTCGCCGGAAACAAGGTGCGCGTTACCTTGATCATGCCGGCGAGCACACCTAGGCCGCCCATGCGCAAGAGTTTGTATCGTTGGCCGGTGGCTTTGCTGGCGTCGGCTTGCAGGTCGCGGATGCTGGCTACCTCGCCGGCCACGCGCAGGAAGCGGGGGGTGTTGGGGTCGAGAGCAGCGGCCGCCGTGAAGTTAGCGGTGTCTACCATCGTGGTGAAGTCCAGCGGCTGGTCGGCATCGCCCCAGTACACCACCCGGCGCGGACCTTGCAGGACAACCGGCGCTTGCCCTTTCAGCAAGTCCATGAACATGCCGTTGAGAATGGAAGTCGCCTGGATAGGGGCCTGATCAACCCGGCGCTGAAATTCTCGGCGCAGGTCGAAGTTGCGATTCGAGCCCTCGGGCAAGCGGGTAAAATCGGCTGAGTAGTCAGACGGGATAAAGCGTGGTACGCCCGCCGCCACAGCCGCATCGAGCAGGCGGGTCTGCGCCTCAACAATCACCTCCCGCAGCCCCGACAAAGCCGATACCACGCAACCAGTACCAGCGCAGGCTTTTTTCAGCTCCTCGGCGTTGTTGTAATCAACTTCCACAAGCTCACACCCTTGCAAGCGTAGCGAAGTGGCTTCGGCCGTGTTGCCCTTCCCCGGCCGCACAAGCGCCCGCACGGCCGCACCCCGGCGCCGAAGATGATGTGCAATTAACAACCCTAGGGCTCCGGTGGAACCTGCCAGCACAATGGTGGTTGGCTCCGAAGCTAGGCTATGGGGGGAAGTAGTTGTGGGCTCTGTTGCCATTGAAAGTCTGTTGGTAAGAACTGAGGCTGTGCTCCATCCTAAATCAGGTAGGAAGCTCAGCAAGACATACAGACAATGGCTCCGAATGTTACAAAGCGCGTGCGCTTTAGGTTATGCCGATCTTTGGTTGTAGTCCGTACTATGCTTCTCGAATCAATTCCAGCAGCTCATCGAAGGCGCGTAGTAGCTCTTGACGTGTTTCCTCCGGCTCCGTTTCCAAGCGACGCTCAAATACTTCACGCTCCGTAAAATCGTGGAGGCTGCGGGTTAGGGGTTCCGGCTCATCGAGGGGGCGCAAAGCCACCAAGCGCAGGTGACGACGATTCAGGACTTCGATTTGGGTGCGGTCGAGCGTAGCAATGACTTTCAGAAGCTGCTCGGCTACTTCGGTTTGCCCTAGCTCCGAGCGCACTTCCAAATCGATCCAAGCGGGGAGTAGGTAGCCCGCGTTGTCGTAGCTGGTGAGCTTGCTAAGTACTTCATCCAGCGAACCGTGGAAGCGAGCTAGGCGTCGGCTGCCAGGCACGGCCAGGGTTTGAATCTGTACGCTTCCTGGTACAAAATCTAACAAAAGCACTTCCTTGCCGTGGTCGATTTCGGAGAAGGAGAGAGGAATGGGGGAGCCGGAGTAGCGGATATGCTCGCGGCCACCCACGCGCTGCGGTCGGTGCAAGTGACCTAGGGCCACATAATCAAATACTTCCGGAAAGTGCTCGGCCGATATCTGACCTAGGTTGCCCACGTGAATCGTGCGCTCTGAGTCGGAGGCGGCACCGCCAGCGGCGTAGAGGTGGCCGGTAGCCAGCACGGGCACGCCGGCTTCTTTCAACTGCCACACCATTTCAACTTCCGCGGCTCGGGCATAGTGATCCGCAATGCCCTGGCGGATGCGCACCTCGCGCTCCTCCGCCGATTCGCCGGGCACCGACAGGCGCACATCCCGGTCGCGCAGGAAAGGAATAGCGCATACTACCAAGCCCGGCTTGCCTTGCGCGTCATCCAGCACGAGGACCTGATCCTCAAAGCACTCGGGTACGCAACCAACCACGTGCACGCGCAAATGCCGCAGCAGGCGAGCCGGGGCATTGAGCGTAGCCGGGGAGTCGTGGTTACCGCCTACAATCACAATGTCGCGGCAGGCAGTGGCCTGCATTTGCAGCAGAAAGTTGTAATACAGCTCCAGCGCAGCATTCGAAGGGGAGCCAGTATCGAATACGTCACCGGCCACCACGAGCACTTCCACGGCCTGTTCGCGTACGATTTGAACTAGCCAAGTAAGAAAATACCGGTGTTCTTCGGTGCGCTCATGGCCGCCAATGAAGCGCTGACCTAGGTGCCAATCAGCCGTGTGAAGAATTAGCATAGGAGGGAAGAAGCAAAGAAAGCAACTTCGAAATTAAGTTATTTCTCGCAAAGAGTACGGCCCTGCAGCGCGAAGTAAGGGCTTCGCGCTGCGTTAAACGAGGACGTTAGCACGGTGTAGCGCGAAGCGGGAGCTTCGCGCAGCGTTGAACAATAAAGCTAGCACGACAACCTAGGCGCTATTCGTTCAACGACGCGCGAAGCGAGAGCTTCGCGCTACACCCTTCAACAATACGCGAAGCTTGAGCTTTGCGCTAAGCGCTTAATGAACCGGCTGCTTCTGAAACTCCGTAATGGCCTCACCGAGGTCGTAAACGGCAGCACCGGGCAGAGCGGCCTGTAAAATGCTGGCACCTGCCGCCGAGCGGTAGCCGCCCGCGCAATGCACTAGGATGGGCTTATCGGTAGGTACCTCATGGGCCCGCTCGCGCAGCTCGGGAAGCGGAATTGAGAGGGCATTGGCGAAAATCGGTGACTTGTTCTCGTTCGTGTTGCGAATATCCACGATGGTAAAATCATCGGCATGCTGGCGTACTTGCTCTAGGTCAAGCTCCGGGCTGGTCATAGGCAGCACCGCCGGGGTAAGCAAGGCACCACGAATATTAGTTTCGTAGCCGATTTTGGCTGTTTTGCGGATTACCGTGTCGAGGGCAATCTGCGAATCAGCGAGCAAGTAAAACGATTCCTTCGGGCCTACCACCGAGCCGAGCCAGGTTTCAAACTTCCCCCCATCCATCAGGTTGATAGCACCTTCCAAGTGGCCGGCTCGGAATGAAGGCGCAGGTCGGGTATCGACAACCAGGACGTCATTTGCCAGCAAGGCGTCTGACTGTAGGCGAGGCACCGCCCGCACGCTGTCTTCAAACGGCTGGGCACCTAACTTGTTGAGCGCGACGCCGTACGGAAAATACTTCGGCACAAACGGTTGGTCTTCTAAAAGAACACGCACAAACTCGGCCTCCGACATGGCTTGCAACGCATAGTTAGTCTTCAGCTCCTTACCGATGGTACTGTCCAGTTCGGGGCTCGTTACTTTGCCACATAAGGAACCGGGGCCGTGCGCGGGGTATACACGCGTAGTGGGCGGCAACGACATTAGCCGCTGGCGGGTGCTGCGGTACAGCTGCGCAGCGAGTTCTTCACGCTGATGGTTGCCGAGCGCGGCGTCTTCGCGCAAATCAGGGCGACCTACATCACCCACGAAAAGCGTATCGCCGGTAAACACGGCACGCGTCTGGGCACCGTCGTCCATCAGCAGCACCGAAATGCTATCGGGCGAGTGGCCAGGTGTGTTCAGCGCATGCAGCTCCACGGAGCCTAGGTTGATTCGGTCGCCGTCGTCGAAGGTATCGTGGGGGTAAAGAGCCTTCGAATACTTGCTGCAATAAATAGTGGCGCCAGCTTCCTCGGCTATTTCCAGATGGCTGGAGATGAAGTCGGCGTGGGTATGGGTTTCAATGACCGCGACAATACGTGCGTCGTGCTCGTCGGAGAAGTCGTAGTAAGGTTGTGGGTCGCGGCCTGGGTCGATGAGCGCCACTTGGCGGCCGCAGCGGATGGCATAGCTCGCTTGAGCCAGGCCTTTATCATAAAATTGCTGAATCTGGACGGAGGTACTACTACTAGGTAGAGGACTCATGGTGGTTGGTTGTGGTGGGAGGCACTACTACTTACGAAGAAGTAGGTGAGCACTCCAAATATACGTAAGGTGACGTAGGACGAGCAGGTTCGAAATAGAAGAACTGCTGGCAGACTAAGCTGCTGAAAGGAACAACTGTATCTACGACCTTAAGATACACGCTTCTGGCTAAAGGGTTTCTGGTTGAGTATCCAAAAAGAGATTAAGGGTAGGAACGAAATAAGTTGCCCTACCACGAACCAAACAAACAAAAAAAGCCCCGACCTCTTGGTCGGGGCTTTCTACAGGGGAAAATAAGGAACCTAGCTTAGCTTTTCAGCTTAACCTTGTCTTCTTTCATTTTGGCTTTGCCTTCCTTGCGCTGTTCTAGGCGGCCTTCCATCCGCTCGTCGCGCATAGTGGTGTACTTGGTGAACTGCTCGGGCGTCAGAATGCCTTTGAGTTGGGTTTCGTATTGTTCCCGAGCGGCTTGCATATCACCGCGCATGGCAGTCCGGTCGCCGCTGGCCATCGCGCTGGCGCGCTTTTCCTGCATCTGCTGCGCTTGGGTAAGCGCGAGCTGGCGTACTTTCTCCGTTTGGTCGGCGTTCAGACCTAGCTGGGTGGTGAGCTGCTTGGCGCGAGCTTCGGCCATTTGTTCCGGTGAGCGTTGCATGCCGCGACCCATGCCCCCACGAGCCATGCCGCCAGCGTTAGACATATCATCGGTTTGGGCAGAGGCTACGCCCGTAGACAAGGCGAAAGCAGCGAGAAGGATGAGCAACTTTTTCATGAGGGGTGTGTCTGTTTAGGTATGTATTGGCGGTTGGATGGTAGGACGAGCGCTAGGTTTAACCAACACCGGAGAAAGTTTACGCTTCCGCTAGCTTCAACCACGATAACCGGATAAAAAGCTATATTCGGGCCAGCCGAAATGTGGCTTTTTGTTGCACCACAGCATCTACACCTTCTTTCACTTTCTCATTTTCTATTCTGTCTATGGCAAATATTTTCGCCAAGAAACCCTTAGCGCAACTGCTGGGTGAAGCCAACTCTTCGGGGCACGGCGCGCTCAAGCGCACGCTGGGTGCGGGCAACCTCGTGGCACTGGGCGTGGGCGCCATCATCGGGGCGGGCCTGTTTGTGCGTACGGCGGCGGCGGCGGCTCAGGCCTCGGGGCCGGGCGTGACGCTGGCGTTTGTCCTGGCCGCGTTTGGCTGCGTGTTTGCTGGGCTTTGCTACGCCGAGTTTGCGGCCATGATTCCGATTGCCGGCTCGGCCTATACCTACGCCTACACCACCATGGGCGAGTTTGTGGCCTGGGTTATCGGCTGGGCGCTCATCATGGAATACGCGCTGGGCGCGGCCACCGTGTCCATCGCCTGGAGCGAATACCTGAACAAGCTCTTAGAGGTTTTTGGGACAAGTATCCCATATAATCTCAGCCACTCACCCTTCGAGTCGGCCGTGATAAACGGCGTGACCGAGCACGGCCTCATCAACCTGCCGGCCTTGCTCATCATCGTGATGCTGAGCTTATTGCTAGTGAAAGGTACTCAGGAGTCAGCCCTGTTCAACGCCGTTATCGTGGTGCTCAAAACCCTCATCGTAGTGGTTTTCATCGCCGTAGGCTGGCAGTTCATTAATCCTTCTAACCACACGCCCTACCTCATTCCGGCTGATGCCGTGGTGAAAAACGCGGCTGGCGAAGCCGTCCGTACCTACGAAGGCTTTTTCAAGCACGGCTGGGGCGGCATCATCGGGGGCGCGGGCATTGTGTTCTTCGCGTTCATCGGGTTTGATGCCGTGAGCACGGCCGCGCAAGAGGCCAAAAATCCTAAGCGCGACATGCCCATCGGTATCTTAGGTTCGTTGGCCATTTGCACGGTGCTCTACATCTTGTTTGGGCACGTGCTGACGGGCGTGGCCAATTGGCGCGAATTTGCTGACCCTGCGCTGGGCGGCGAGGCATCGGTGGCCTACGCCATTCGGGCGCACATGCCCGGCTACGGCTGGCTGGCTACGGCCGTCACGGTTGGTATTTTGCTCGGTTTCACCTCGGTTATCCTCGTCATGCTGATGGGCCAGAGCCGCGTGTTCTTCTCGATGGCCAAGGACGGCCTCATGCCCAAAGCCTTCTCGGAACTGCACCCTAGGTTCAACACGCCTTACAAATCTAACCTCATGCTGATGGTGTTCGTGGGTTTGTTTGCGGCCTTCGTGCCCGGCTCGCTGGCCGGCGACCTCACCTCGTTTGGCACCCTGCTGGCCTTCGTGCTGGTGAGCATCGGCGTGTGGATTATGCGCAAGTCGGATCCCGCGCAGCCGCGCCCGTTCCGCGCGCCGCTTTCCACACCCGCCTTTCCGCTGGTGCCCATCATGGGGGCTATCGTGTGTACGCTGCTGATTGTGGGCCTCGATTCGTTTACCTTAAAAGTGGCTTTCGCCTGGATGCTGCTCGGCTTCGTAGTCTACTTCCTTTACGGCAAGCGCAACTCAATGCTGCAAAGAGGCATCGTGGTAGTGCCTACCGAGATGGACGAAGAAGCTTTCATCAAACCCGACAAGCATAATGCTTAATTAGTGGGATAACCTCTTTACCTAGCTAAAAAAGAAAGCCTTACCCGCATCGGGTAAGGCTTTCTTTTTTAGCTAGGTACCACTTGTACTTCGCTTTTTAGTTTGAGTACCCGGTCGCCGTTAGTCTGAAGGATAACGAAAGCGGGATTGTCGGCCGTGCCGTGGCGCGTAACAGTATGGCCCTTCATCTTACGCGTTATCGATTCTTTGTGGGTTTCTTCAATCTTGCCGGTGGCAGTACCAGTACCATATTTCCAACTGACTTTGGTGCCTTTACGCATAGGGGGAGAGATGAGGAGAAAGAGAGAAATTGAACAGAAAGTCAGTGATGTAGCAGGTGAATAATAGCTGGAAGGGAGGCGATGCTAGAGTTCAGTTCTGGTACTTAGATGTAACAATTTATGATACGTTATCATTCAAGCAGTCAGCTTATTATCTATGTATCAACACGGACAATCAGTACGCGTTTATACGTATTTTTATCTTTTTTAATAAAAAATTCACCTTGTCATCATCCAAAACAATAATTATATTCTTACATTTGATTCGTCTTATAAAAGATTGGATTATTCAAGTACAGGCGCCGATTTTTGCGGTTGCAATTAGGCTTGCTAAGGTCCAGCTACTACACTCACCTATTTATTAAAAACAAACTTTTTACCATGGCGTCGAAAATTCTCTCCTTCATCTGCCATATGCCCGGAGTGATGCCCGGAGCTTATCCTTCGGTACCTACCTCACCTGCGCCTACCAAAGCAGCAGATCGCAAAAACAACGAAAACAAGCAGGCGGAAGGTGGCCATTTTACGGCTATCTACGAGAACGAACGGTTCGTTCGCTTCAAATACATTAACAACGCTAGCCGCTCCTAATATCGCCCTAGCCTGTACACCTGTTTACCTGCAAAGCCGCGCTTTCTTCGTTCGAAGGAAGCGCGGCATTTTTATGTGCCGCACCAGTAGAACAGGCTACGGCCGGATTTCGGCTAACTTGCGGCCCAGTCTAGTCGTTTTGCTTGCATGAATGCTTTGTCGTTTCGATTTCTTTTTCTCCTATTAGTAGTGCTAGGGCTCCGCGCCGAGCCACTATGGGCACAACAGCCTGCTTTTTTGCCCGACGAAAACTCGTACTACGGCATCATAGCTCGCAGCAGTGGTCGTTCGCTCGATGTGGCCAATGCCTCCGCTGAGCCCGGTGCTGCTACGGTGCAGTGGGAATTTACTCAGTCTCCGAGTCAGCAGTGGCGCTTTGTACGGGTGTCGCCCGGTAGCGTGTATTTTCGCATCGAAGCCAAGCATAGCGGCGCGTGCTTGACCGTTGATAAGAACGAGGAAAGTTCGCCGCTTGTACAGCGGCCTTGGTCGGGCAGCTTCTACCAACAATGGGCACTGACAGCCGGCGGGCCAGTTGGGAGTATTCAGCTGCTTAACCGCGGCACCGAGCGCTGCGCGTCGCTGGCCGCGGCTGATAAAGCCAATGGCACCCCCATAGTAGCGCAGCAGGCTCAGAACCGTGCTACGCAGCAGTGGCGCTTATTTAAGCTGCATCTAAACCTAGATCCTAAGCAGCCAAGCTTTGGCACACCCGAGCCGCTAACTGCCTTGAACACGCCCGGCAATGAGTTAAAACCTGTGCTAGCGCCTGATGGCCACACTTTGTATTTCGTGCGAACGAAGTACGACGCTAATACGGAAGGCAATACGGAGTCAGGCGACAGCTGGCTGAGCACATCCGCCGACGGACGAGCATGGGCCACCGCCACGCGCTTAGACGCTTTAAACACGCCCCAGCACAATGGGGTGATGGCCATTACGAACAACGGCAATTCGCTGCTCGTACGCGGCACGTATGAACGCGAAGGTAGCTTCCGCGACGAAGGCGTGTCGAAGGTGGCGCGCAACTTGGCGAAAGGCTCACGGCCCCAACGCCTGTCAATTGCTAATTACTATTCCACCAATATCGCTACGGACTTCTTCGAAACGCCCGACGAGAAGATCTTACTACTTTCGCTGGAGCGCTCCGATTCCTACGGTAACAACGACTTGTATGTGAGCCGGGCAGGGTCGGGCGGAGCTTGGTCGGAGCCATTGAACCTAGGTCGAGTACTCAACTCGCCGGGCTTTGAGTTTGCACCTTGGCTGGCACCCGATGGCAAGACCTTGTATTTCTCGTCGTATGGCCACGCGGGCTACGGCGGCGCCGATATTTTCGTGAGTACCCGCCTCGACGACACTTGGACGAACTGGACGGAGCCCCGTAACCTAGGAGCGCCGCTCAACGGGCCAGGCTTTGATGCTTACCTTAGCCTCACGCCCGACGGCAAGCAGGCCTATTTTGCATCGGGGCGTACGGCTAACAATCCTGCCGACCTCTTTCGGGCTGTTGCCGGCATACCGCCCATCGATACGGCGGTCACTGCTCCTGTCGATCCGCAGGTAGCGGCTCGTACGTTGCTCACAGGTCGGGCGCTCGACGCCAAAACGCGAAAGCCCGTTGTGGCAGAAGTGAAAGTGACCCGCCTCAGCAGCGACCTAGCTTTTAACGCAACGGCCCGCACCGACGCGTCGGGTGGCGGATTTCAATTCTCCTTGCCTCCGGGGCAGTACCGCCTAGCGGCTACCAGCACTAGCTATCTTACGGCCTCTGACACCGTAACGATGGTGGGCTCGCTCAACCGCGATTTGCTGCTTGTGCCGGCGAGCGTTGGCTCAAGCTTGGAACTACCTACCCTCATTTTTGCCCAAGGCAAATACGCACTACTACCCGATTCGTACGCTGAGCTGAATCGCCTCGCCCGTACTCTCACCGACAACCCCACGGTGAATATCCGCCTCGAAGGGCACACCGATAACCAGGGCAATCCAGCGCTCAACCAGAAGCTCTCGGAAGACCGCGTAGCAGAAGTACGCCGCTACCTTATTACCCGCGGCATTGCCGAGAATAGGATCAGTGTAATTGGCTATGGCGGTACAAAGCCCCGGGGCAGCAACGAAAAAGAAGAAACCCGCCGACTCAATCGGCGCGTAGAATTCACGATTACCAAGCAGTAGCTAGGTTCTGCCTGAATCTTTCTGAAAAGACCGTCAAGCAGTATATAGCTGCTTGACGGTCTTTTTTGTTCATCCAGTTTCTATTTGATAGTGCCCATGCAAGCTACTATTCTGCGTCAGTTGGAATTGCCTAATCTGCCGTCGGCATCTGGGGTGGAGGTAATAGGCGACCGGGCGTACATCATCGGGGATGATTCGCCTTTTCTGTACTGCCTCGATGCACACTCGTTTGCGGCTGGTGCGCCCATCACGTTGTTCGAAACGGCCCACTTCAGCACCGGCCGCATTCCCAAAAATCTAAAGCTAGACCTCGAAAGCATGACCGTAGTGCCTGGTCCTGATGGCGAAACTAGCCTCCTTTTGCTAGGCTCTGGAGCAACTGCGGCGCGTGAAAACGGATTCTGGGTTGGCCTGACAGCCGATGCAAAGGCAGCGGCTACTGTGTATCCGGTGTCGTTGGCGGGCTTGTACGCAGCACTGAGGGCGGCTTTGCCGCCGGGCATCACGCTCAACCTAGAAGCTGCCGCTACTACCCAAACGGAGTTGTTACTGTTTCAGCGAACGGTAGGGTCTGCGGCCGGCAACTTAGTGTTCCGCTTGCCGCTTATGCCCACGCTCGACTATCTGCGCCATCGTCAGATGCAGGTACCTAGGGTGCAGACGCAGCTGTACGTCTTGCCTACCATCGAAGGAAAACCTGCGGGTTTTTCAGGAGCTACCGTATTTCAGGACACACTGTTTGTAACGGCCTCCGTTGAAGATACGAGTGATGCCATAGCCGATGGGGCGGTGCTGGGCAGCTTCGTGGGAGTATTGCCCTTCCCTGTATCGCATAACGCTACAGCTCCTATTACCTTGCCGCTTACCCAACTCGTGTTGCCCGATGGAAAGCCGTACCGTGGCAAAGTAGAGAGCGTAGCAGTGCGCCACATAATTGGGCCAGGACAGTACGAGCTTTTGCTGGTTACGGACGACGATGCAGGGGGTTCTACCGCCTTATTGGTTGATTTAACGGTGTGATATAAACCTAGGGTAAGTATGTCCAGTCTATTGAACTGATGTCTATTCTTTCCTACAACTAGCATTTGCTCCTGCACTTCATGAAAAACAAGAAATATAATTTTTCAAAAGAAGTAAAACCAACCAGCTAGCAACTTCGTATGTGCCCGCAATCAAAGCGGAGCATTAACTGCTAGCTTCTTTTTTACCTCTCCGGAATAAAGAAGTGAAGGTTAAATAATGTTAAAAAACATAGTAAAATTTCAATATAAATATGTAATCATTGTAACCATACCTCTTGGCTTTCTACCTATCCTGTTTTGTTGTTGCCTATAGTCTTGTATGCTTGAGTCTCATTTTGAAATTTTTCGGGGAGCCGATACTCTTTACCATTTTCATTTACGAAATCAGCACGCCGACGTGCTGCTAACGGGGCATCCCTATTTCTTCAAGCCTGGCTGCTACATCGGTATCATGAATATCCGGGCATATTGCCGGCCGCAATATTTGACGCGGAGTGATACGCCGTGTAGCTACGCCTTTCTACTGCACGATGATGCTGGTGAAATCATCGCACACGGAGCTACTTATCATACCGTGAGTGAGCGTGAACAAGCTATAGAGGAGGTATTGAGCTTGGCACCTGTAGCACCAGTGGTATACCTAGGTTCCCTAGTATCGCTAGAGCTAGATGCACGCTAACGCAGGAGCCAGAAAATTGTAAGATAGACGGTAGCTACTAGGCCAGCAAGAAGCTCTAGGCACCAAGCAACTTCGTCGTTTCATCCGTTCTAGTACCACCTAAGCCGACGCTTGACTTGCTCAAGGTTTTGTTAGGGATTCGGATCTGCTGTTATCGCTAAGTACTCGTTGGAGAGCACTACGTCCCTAATGCGGATTCAAACAAAATCATGTAGTGCTGAAAATGCAAAAAGCCAAAACCCGGCCTTTCTAGTGTGTTAGAAAGGCCGGGTTTTGGCTAATGGTGCTGTTAAACAGCTGAAAAGTACCCAGAGCCGGGGTCGAACCGGCACATCTTGCGATATTGGTGTTTGAGACCAACGCGTCTACCGATTCCGCCATCTGGGCTTATCTCGTTCCTACGACTCGGAACGGGTGGCAAACTTAGAGAGACTTTCTCGAATTCGCAAGAGGTAACGTCGTTTCAAATAATAAGTGCGGATCTGTTGGAGCGCTTGTGGGCGCACATCGACGGGCAATCCTGGGTAGCCAGCCAGCACGGGTTCGATACCAGCGTCGAAGGTTTCGGATAAGGCGTTTACCTCATTTTCAACGCGTTGTACTGCTTCTGCATCAGGCTCGAACTCTAGCTCCATTAGCTGCTCATTGAGCTCCATAACTTCCATTAAAAAATCTGCCGGAAGTTCCTGTTTTCCTTCTTCTAGCAGGCCATGCAAGCCTAAAATGTAGGCCATACGCAGGTCGGGATCGGAGAGGGTGCGATAAGCATTCGTGTTGAGCGTAGCTAGGTGCAGAATTTCTTGCTGCCGCTCTGGGCTTTCAGTAGCGTGAAAGTCGGGGTGGTATTCGCGGCTGAGGGTATAATACTGTCGCTTCAGCGCGGCTGCGTCAGGCTGGAAGGTTTCGGGTAAGTCGTAAAATTCGAAGTAGTTTGGCGTCATGGTAAAAAGAGTTAACCCTGTGAGGTAAGCAGGGCTGCATCCGTAGGCACAACGTGCTGTACGGAAAAAGCGAGGGGAGGCGCCATGAATAGCGCTTTAGTGGCGGGCCACACCTCTCCGAATAACGTGGAGCACCGGTATTGGTCTAGCACAGCTACTGAATCCCAATGGCTATACGTGCAAAAGATAGTAGGCTGTTCGGCGTCTTGCCAGAGTTCTAGGTGTCGGCAGCCGTGTGCTTGCCGGATTCTGTCTTGCGATGCTTCAAAAAGGCGCAGAAACTCTGCCACAGCATCAGGGCGAAAGGTCATGCGCACAACTCTTTGGATCATTGGTCGAGCTAGTCTAATTTGGCCGTAAGCAAGGCATACAGAGGAATGACATATTGTCTGGTACTACTTAACATAATATAAAAACAAACATAAGTAGTTGATAAACAGCGGTATTTAAAAGATGCTAGTTAGGTTTTGGCTTCGACTTCTGTCTCTACCGGAAAGCGGATGTCTACCTGCGAGTCGAAGTAGAGGCCCAGCAGCTCAGCGGCATTCCCTTGGTTGATACCAATGCACAAAGTATCCTGGCTATTGAAGATGCAGACGGCATCGCCAGGGTCAGAGGCTTGGAAATGAGGAGCAATGTCGCGGACGGTTTCGCGGGCGAAATGCACGGTACAAGGGCGACCCCGCCCAATAACCTCCACGGCTGTGCGGCTGATGTTGGTAATCAGGTTGCCATAGTGGTCGACGTGCACTACGTGGCCAGTAATGCGGTTATCTTGTAGCCGAAGCTGCCGATTGACCTTGTGGTTGAGGTCGGTAGTAGCCGGGCCTAGGTCGGCAAGTAAGCCGCCTTGGGCTAGGTGCACGGCTGCGGGCGCCAGCACGTCGCGCGTAGGGGAGGGCGTAGGAGAAGCCGGCAGGCGCACCAACTCTTCTGGCGAGCTATCGGTAAGCAAGGCCACCAAGCCATTGTCGGCGCCCACAAAGTAGTGCCCTTCGTACAACGCAGCGTGCCAGCGTGGCTGAGGGCCACCGTAATCGTTCACCCCTAACAGGTGTACTGTGCCCGGCGGGAAATCTCGAAACACCGCGTTTAGAACGTATAGCGCGTGAGCGATGTTGAAGGGTTCAATGGCATGGGTGATGTCCAGCACCGGTTGCGTAGGCGCCAACTGAAGCAGTCGCGCTTTGACGGCGGCTACGTAGTGGTCGCGGTAGCCGAAGTCGGACAGAAACGTAATCAGCCCCATGCCGGAAATTAAGATTCTTCGTACTATTGTTTAACCCGATGCGGGGGCGGCAAAAGTAGGCGTTTTAAGCGAACCAAGCTGAACTTACGCCACTATTGCCGGTTCATTTCCCTAATTCATTCGCTTAAAAGCACCCACAGATTGGTCGAGAAAATCATCACCCTCGAAAATGTTTCCCTCGTCGAGTTCCTCGGACCCGACAACCAAAACATTCGCCAACTAGCCGCCGCCTTCCCAGGTAGTAAAATCATTTCTCGCGGCAACGAAATTAAGATTCAGGGCCAAACGCCCGTCATTGCGCGTATCAACGAAATTCTGTCCTCCCTCATCGAGCACTACCACCAGTATGGCCAAATCACTGATAAAGTGGTGAGTGAGTACGTGGCGGCCGCCGATGATGAGCAGCAGGAGCGCATTATCGCTACCGCCTCACCAGCTGATGTGATTGTATTCGGAGCAAAGGGCGGCGTGATTAAGGCCAAGACTCCTAACCAGCAACGCCTCGTCGAATCCGTTCTTAAGAACGACTTGACGTTTGCCCTAGGACCGGCCGGTACAGGTAAGACCTACATTTCGGTGGCGTTGGCCGTGCGGGCGCTCAAGAACAAGGAGGTCAAGAAGATCATCATTTCGCGCCCCGTGGTAGAAGCCGGTGAGAGCCTAGGTTTCCTGCCCGGCGACATGAAAGAGAAGGTTGATCCGTACCTGCGCCCGATTTATGACGCTTTGGAAGATATGATTCCGGCTGAAAAGCTGAAATTCTACCAGGACAACAAGATCATCGAAATTGCGCCGTTGGCTTACATGCGCGGTCGTACGCTCAATAACGCGTTTGTGCTGCTCGATGAGGCCCAGAACACCACGCCGTCGCAGCTCAAGATGTTCCTGACCCGCATGGGACCGTCAGCGAAAGTGATGGTGAACGGCGACCGGAGCCAGATTGACTTGCCTACCAAACAGAAGTCGGGCTTGTTGCAAGCGCTTGATATTCTAAAGGATGTACGCGGTATCGGCTTCGTAGAAATGAGCGCCGAAGACGTAGTTCGTCACCGTTTGGTGAAGGAAATCGTGTACGCTTACGACCGTTTCGATGCTACGCAGCAAAAGGAGCAGGCAAACCGGCCGGTGCGCGAGTACCGTCCTTATCAGAATAACAGGAATGACCGCCCGGATCGTCACCCCGACGCGCGACCGGAAAATGACGGCGCGACTTCGTTGCCCCTAAACCACGAACAGCAACTTTAACTGTCCAGTATTCGCGGGGCTGACTTAGGTCAGTCCCGCGTTTCTTTTATGTCCGCTTCATGATTACTGCTCAAGCTATTACTGAGCCGACTGACTTGGATGCCGCGCTTGCCATCCGCCGAAAAGTATTTGTTGAAGGACAAGGTGTGCCTCCCAACGCCGAGTACGATGAGCATGACCGTACTGATGCGCATCATTATCTAGCTCGCACCGCCGATGGTACGCCTTGCGGTGCCGCCCGCTGGCGCAAAACGCCGAACGGCGTGAAACTAGAGCGCTTTGCCGTGCTGGAAGAGTATCGTAATCAGGCCGCTGGCGCTGCTTTGCTACAAAGTGTGCTGCAGGATGTGCAGGCTGCTCATCCCGATGCGCAGGTGTATCTACATGCCCAACTGCCGGCTGTCCGCTTCTACGAGCGCCACAGCTTCGTAAAAGAAGGACCGCAGTTCAACGAGTGCGACATCGAACACTTCAAAATGGCTTGGCAAAAAAGTAGTTGAGTAATTACACTCAACGATTTGCTCAGCTACTACAACAAAAACGGTGCTTGCTCCTAGAGCAAGCACCGTTTTTGTTGAGCTGGTATGGATATTGGCCCTGCCTAGGTGTAATCTATTGTTAGGTGATTTATCTAGTTGCGTATGATTCGTTGGGCGCCCTATGCCTTCGTCCGCCTTACATTGGCTCTTGCCGCGGGCATTCTGACCTACCTCTACCTTGGCGACTCGCTCCCTAGCTTGCAATGGGCGGTGCTAGGGGTAGCTGGGCTATTTTTGGGTGTACAAATCTGGGCAGTACGAAGCGCAAGTCTGACTGCAATAAACACAGCCGGGCTGTTGGCTCTCCTGGCTATTTACGTCGTCGGGCTGAACTTGACGCAGCAAGCCACCGAGTCGCGCCGCGCCGACCACCTCTTCCGGTTCGGCAGCCACGTTGAGTTTTACCGAGGCGTGGTAGACGATTACACGGTGGTGCGACCCAACACATATGCCACAACCGTGCGCGTGTCGGCGGTGCGCGTGAAAGGGCGCTGGCAGCCGGCGACGGGTGGTATTCGGGTGTCGATTCCACGGCAGGAGGCGCAAGCCCAAGTAACATCGCCGCAGTACGGCGACGTGTGGCTCGTGCGCGGGGCACCAGCGCCGAGCAAGCCGCCGCTAAATCCGGGTGAGTTCGATTATCGGCGCTACCTAGCTTATCATCAGGTTTATCACCAGCAGTTTATCCACCCCGATCAGTACCGTAAAATAGCCACGCAGCCACCAAGCTACCTGCGGGTCGTGAGCATGCGGGCGGCGCGTATGCTGGATGGCGTGTTTCGGCAGTACGTGCAGGAGAAGCGCGAGTATGCCTTAGCTTCGGCCTTAGTGCTTGGTATCAAAGACGATGTTGATCAGGATACCAAGCAGGCCTACGCCAACACGGGCACCACGCACATCATGGCAGTTTCGGGCTTGCAAGTCGGGCTGCTGTTCGGGGCAGTGATGTGGCTGGTAAGCAGAATACCAGGGCGGCGCAGCCTCACGTTTCGCCTTCTGACGGCCATCCTAGGTCTCGTTGTTATCTGGACGTACGCGTTTGTGACGGGCTTATCGGCGTCAGTGCTACGAGCGGCAGTGATGTTTACCTTCATCATTATCGCGCGGGCTACTGGGCGCCAGAGTACCATGTACAACACACTGGCCGTGGCGGCTTTCTGCTTGCTCTGCTACGATCCGTATCTGTTGGCTGATGTGGGCTTTCAGCTGTCTTTCTTGGCGGTGCTCAGCATTGTGTATGTGCAGCCGCGCATCGTGGCGTGGCTCGATGTGAAAGGCTACTTCCTGAATCGGCAGCGGCCGTGGCAACCTAAGTCTGTGCAGAAATTTTGGCGGTGGACAAGCTGGCTAACGGATAACATCTGGCAAGCCACGGCGCTGTCATTGGCGGCGCAAGTAGCTACGTTCCCACTGGGGTTGTTTTACTTTCATCAGTTTCCGCTCAGCTTTTTGGCTTCCAACCTAGTAGCGGTGCCCATTTCATCGGGTGCGGTGTATGTGGGCGTGGTGCTGCTGAGCTTGAAAGGAGTAGTGGAGGCTATTGGCTCCTTTGCGCCAGCTGTTGCCGCTCTGCTCGATTGGGGACCTAGGTGCGTGGCGTGGGTATTCGAGAAAATGATTTGGCTGTTCAACGAGTACATCTTCTGGATTGGCCGCGCCATGCCGGTCGCCCTTATCAGCGGCATCCACGTGACGGCGCTACAAGCGTGGCTGATCTTTGGTGTTATCCTAACCCTGCTTACCTTCTTGGCTGCCCGTCGTCTGGCGTGGTTAGGCCTTGCTTGCTCACTAATGGGCGTGTTTGCGGGCAACCGCGTGTGGGCCGCGCATCAGCTAAAAACCGACGAACGGTTAATTATTTACAGCATACCACGGCGTTCGGTGTGCGGTTTTTGGCAAGGTGCCGCCGCTGATATTGTTGCCGTCGATTCGCTGCCGCTCTCTGAAACGGAGCGTACGTACCGCATCGTGCCGGGTATCATTGCCCGAGAAGCACAACGGGTACAGTATTATGCTGGTTGGCACGGAGCGGCTGTCCCGGCTACGCGGTGCGCGCCGGATAGTGGCCTGGTGCTGGCAGTGTGGCGTGGCATAACAGTGGCCTTCATATCGCAGCGCCTGAGCCCAGCCCGGGCGCCTAAACCAGTGTCTGTAGTGGTGCTCCGGCGCAATGCGCGGGTGAAAGCACAGGAGCTAGCTGCTGTATTTGGGAAAGATGTTAGGATTGTTTTTGACTCTTCTTGCCGCTCGTGGTACGTTCAGCGGCTGACGCCAGAGCTGCAACAGCTTGGTATGCAGACGTATGATGTAACGGCGAGTGGCTTTTTTACAGTTCAGCCTCGTATATAGGTAATAGCTGTTGGAAGCTGAAGCGAAACCGAGAGACCCAGCAAGGCAGTATATAGTTTTATAAAAGCGTCATTTTCGTTAGGTTTGGTTACCATGCCCCTCTAATAAACCACCGGCTGCGGCCTAGCTTACGCTCGCAGTGGTGCCGATTTTTCAACGCCTAGTCTTGCACGACCATGGAAAATATGCCTACTCAGGAGCTGGAAGAGCTGCGCTACATCAGCTATGAATCGCGCGATGCCATCGGGTACATCACGCTAAATCGCCCCGACAAACGCAACGCGTTGAGCTACGATGTAGTAGCCGAGTTAAAGCAGGCTTTCGAGGTTGCTGAAGACGATGAGCACTGCAAAGTAATTGTGCTGCGCGCCGTTGGCGACGTGTTTTGCGCCGGCACTGACCTCGCTCATATCCAAGAACAGGAGCTGCAAGGAGTTGGCTACCCCGACCATCTGTCGGATTCGGCTCACCTCATGCAGCTGTTCCACCAGATCTATACGCTCAAGAAAATCGTGATTGGGCAGGTGCAGGGCCACGCCTTAGCAGGCGGCTGCGGCCTAGCTACTATTTGCGATTTTGCCTTCACCGTGCCCGATGCGCAGTTTGGCTACACGGAAGTGAAGCTAGGTTTGCTGCCCGCTATCGTGAGTGTCTTCTTGGTGCGCAAAATAGGGGAGGCCCGTACAAAGCAGTTGCTGCTTACCGGCGACATCATTTCGGCACAACTAGCCGCTGATTTTGGGCTGGTCAACTTCTTAGTGCCTAAAGAAGAACTAGCAGACAATGTCTACCGGTTTGCCCGTCGTTTGTGCGTAGAGAATTCGGGCCAGAGTATGGAGATTACGAAGGAGATGCTCGCCCGGCTGCCCGACATGGCGCTGGAGGACAGCCTACGCTACGCCGCTCAGCTCAACGCAGAAGCACGTGGGTCCAACGATTGCCGCCGGGGAGTTCAGGCGTTCCTGAACAAAGAAAAAATTGCCTGGGATTAGATTTAGGTATTCGTTAGGTAGTCATAGCAGCGCGCACCCTAAACCTACTGCGCAACTATCGCGAGAATTTTGTCGACTGGCTGCCGAAAATTGTCGTTTCGCGCAAACGCTTTAAACATCCTTCATACTGGGCTGGTTAGCACCTTATGACACCCCTAGCAGCAGCTGCCGTGGTCACGGCCACTTTTCTGGGAATGGAGTTTGTTGCGTGGTTCATGCACCGGTTTGTGCTGCACGGACCACTCTGGTTCTTGCACCGCTCGCACCACGTGCGACACCCGCACCGCTTCGAGCGCAACGACTTCTTTTTTCTGTTCTACGGCTCGCTGTCGATGTTATTTATCATCTATGGCTCTGCTGATAAAGATTGGCGGTTCTGGATCGGAACGGGTATTGCCGCCTATGGTACGTTGTACTTCTTTGTGCACGATGTGTTAATACACGGCCGGCTGCGGTTTTGGCGTAAATCACGCAATAATTACTTGCGCGCTTTGAATATGGCCCACAAAATACATCACAAAACCACGGGGCGAGATGGCTCCGAGGAGTTCGGTTTGTTGTGGGTATCACCCCGCTACTTTGCTTTGGCGCGCCGCAAGCCCGCACCGGGCCGAGAGCGTAGCCGACTCACAGAGTCGGCCAATTAAGAAGTAGGAGGAGTAGGTACAGTGGGACGTTTTTCAATCAGCGACTTAGAGCAGCTCTCGGGTATCCGGGCACATACCATCCGCATGTGGGAACAGCGGTACGGCATTTTACGACCCGTACGCACGGCTACCAACATCCGTACCTACTGCGACGATGATTTGCGGCGCCTACTAAACGTAGCAACCTTATGCGGACGTGGAAAACGCATTTCGCAGGTTGCACGACTCAGCGATGAAGAACTGGCCCAGGCTGTGCTTGCTTGCTGTGATGCTTCCCGCGACTACGAGCGGCAGGTAAATGCTCTGCTGGCTGCAATGCTCGAAATGGATGAGCTCGTCCTCGACGAGTTGCTGAGAAACGCTATCCGGCAGCTAGGTTTCGAGAAAGCCATCATGCATGTAGCCTACCCGTTTCTACAACGCGTGGGAGTATTGTGGCAAACCGGCACCGTGAATCCGGCCCAAGAGCACTTAGTGACCAACTTACTGCGGCAAAAGATTATGGCCGCTACCGATGCGCTAGCTCCAGTGCACCCCGCAAAAGCACGCCGTTGGGTGTTATTTCTGCCGGAGGGTGAGATGCATGAGTTGGCGTTGCTCTTCATGAACTATGCCTTGCGGGTACGAGGCCATCATGTGCTGTACCTAGGGCAAAATTTGCCTATAGCTGAGCTGGAAAGTGTGTGCGCCAGCTATACGCCTTACGCTCTCTGCACGGTGCTGACGGCTGTGCCCGAGCGCGACCGAGTACCAGACTATATTCAGAAACTAGCAGCAATTAGCCCCGAGACGTTGCTGGTTCTATATGGCCCGCTCGCCCAGCAGCTTTGCCTAGATATGCCAGAGAATATTATCAAGCCACCTTTGATGACGGACTTTTTGGCTTTGGCCGATAAAACTAAAATAGTTTCTGCTGATCAGCTACAGCCTGAGCACGCATCGTCTCACTAAGGATAGTAGCAAGCAGCGCACTTCGGCGTTAGCAGTGAGATTCGTTGTCGGATCGCATTTGTTGCTGAGCACGTGCATCCATGAGCGGTATTATCACGACACTTATAGGGAAGAGCAGCATAGCTTATTCATAGGCTATATTGCTTTGTTAGTAGCCTTGAAGGTCAAGCTCAACCGTATCTAGGTACCTACATCTCTTTCATCGTGTCATAAGGCTGTTGAACGTTCAAAAAGCTAGCTTTAACGATTGGCTATGAGCAGACACGGAAAAATAATACAAATAACCCAACTGATTATCAGTCACTTCGTACGTTGTCAACGTGCTTTACATTATCGTGGTTAGTGAAAAATAATTCAGTCTAGTTTAGACCGCTTCTTAACAACCTCGTATATTTGTTTAACCTTTTGCCACAAAAAGCTAGACAGTATGACCTCTTTGGAATTCACAGATCAGGTACAAAAGATTTCTTACTCTCTAAAGCCCGTGGCCATGAACTTGACCCGCGACGCTGACGACGCTAAAGACCTAGTACAAGAAACATTGTTGAAGGCCTTGCTTAATAAAGATAAATTTAAAGCGGGCACCAATTTGAAGGCGTGGTTGTATACCATCATGCGCAACACCTTCATCAACAACTACAACAAGATTACTAAGCGCAATAGTAATATTGATAGCACGGAGTACTTTCAGTACTTCAATACGGACGAGAATTACATTACGCACAACGGTGCTACCAGTGATTTCGTAGTAACAGATATTAATGAGGCTATTGCCAACTTGAGTGCTGACTATCGAACGCCGTTTATGATGTACTATATCGGGTATAAGTACCTGGAAATTGCGGAAAAGCTGCAAATTCCGATTGGTACGGTGAAGAATAGAATTCACATTGCCCGCAAGGAACTGAAACAGGCGCTGACGGTATACGCCCCGGGCGTGTAGGGAATAGGGAGAGAGTACAACTGCCGCCTGGGCGTATCGCGGGCCGTAGGTGACATTGGCTTTAAGCCCCGTCGCTTGCGGCCCGTTGTTTTTTCACAGCTCGCATCATCTTGGCTCCGCGCCAAATTGGTGCGAGCTGCTTTGTTTTCGTGCTGTAGCTATAGCGGCTACCTAGCAAAGTAGTACCTAGGTCGGCCGTGCGAAATGTGTGCCGCTAAAACAAAGTAAGGCTCGGCTTTGTAGCTTGCTACCACCTCACCTATATCTCCGCGCTTGAGCTCCTCACAACCCAAACAAGTACTTGTTATTGGATCTGGCTTTGCTGGCCTAGCCGCCGCAACTTCTTTAGCCCAGCGCGGCTATCGTGTTACGATTCTGGAAAAAAATGCCGGACCAGGTGGCCGGGCGCGGGTGTTTCGAGCGGAAGGTTTTACCTATGACATGGGCCCCAGCTGGTACTGGATGCCTGATGTATTTGAACAGTACTTCGGCCGATTTGGACACCGGGTAGCCGATTACTATGACTTAGTACGCCTCGATCCTTCCTACCAAGTTGTATTTGCGGGCAATGATACGGTGAACATTCCGGCCCAAATGCCTGCATTGCGCCAATTGTTTGAAAGCATTGAGCTGGGCAGTGCAGCGCGGCTGGATGAGTTTCTGCGCCAAGCTGCCTATAAGTACGAAGTAGGGATCAACAAATTCGTGCACATGCCAGGGCGTTCGTTGCTGGAGTTTGCCGATCCGCGCTTGTTGGTGGATGCGGTACGCCTCGATGTGCTACAGAGCATGAGCAAACACGTACGGAAGTTTTTCAAGCACGAAAAACTGCTCAAGCTGATGGAGTTTCCGGTACTGTTTTTAGGTGCTACGCCCCAAAACACGCCCGCACTCTACTCGCTGATGAACTACGCTGACCTAGCCCTCGGCACTTGGTACCCAATGGGTGGCATGCACAAAATTGTGGAGGGCATGGTGAAGCTAGCGCAGGAGCAAGGCGTGACGCTGGAGTACAACCAGGAGGTGCAAGAGATTAAGGTGGAAAATGGCCGCGCAACCGGCGTAATGACAGCTGGTGGTTTTCGGCCCGCCGACGTGGTAGTAGCCGGCGCCGATTATCACCATGCCGAGCAGCAGTTACTGCGCCCCGAGTACCGGCACTACGACGAAGCGTACTGGGATTCGCGCACGCTGGCGCCCTCGTCGTTGCTGTTCTACCTAGGTATCAACAAGCGCCTCGACCGGCTAGAGCACCACAACTTGTTTTTTGACGAAGATTTTGAGGGTCATGCTCGCGAGATCTACGAGCAGCCACAGTGGCCGAGCAAGCCGCTATTTTACGCTTCCACGCCTTCCAAAACTGATCCGAGCGTAGCACCCGCAGGCTGCGAAAATCTCTTCCTGCTCATGCCCGTGGCTCCCGACTTACCCGACACGGAAGAAACCCGGGAGCATTATTATCACCTGATTATGGAACGCTTGGAGCGGCACTGCGGGCAGAGCATCCGCGATGCAGTGGTATTTAAGCGCAGCTACGCTCACCGCGACTTCATTGCCGACTACCACAGCTACAAGGGCAACGCGTATGGTTTAGCTAATACGCTGCGACAAACCGCCATTCTGAAACCAACGTTGAAAAGTAAAAAGGTAAAGAATCTTTACTTTACGGGCCAACTTACGGTTCCCGGTCCTGGCGTGCCACCCTCGCTCATCTCGGGCCAAGTAGTAGCCGGCGAAGTTGAGAAGGAATACAGTGTGCGCTAGTCACGAACCTTGGCTAGTCGCTTGTTCGTATGGTAGTACCTAGGTTTTCTCCGCATCCGAGTACCCAACCTTAACCCTCCAAAACCCGCCCCGTGGACCACGTTGCCCTTTTCAATGACACCAGCCTAGCGTGCAGCAAGCTGATTACTGCCCGCTATAGCACGTCGTTTACCTTGGGCATTCGCACGCTCGACCGGCGCTTTCACCTGCCCGTGTACGCGGTATATGGCTTTGTGCGCTGGGCCGACGAAATCGTGGATACGTTTCACGACCACGACAAAGCCGCCTTGTTCGCCGACTTCAAACGGCAGACCGATGAGGCCTTAGCCATGCGCTTTAGCCTGAGCCCGGTGCTGCACGCGTTTCAGCTCATGGTACACCGTTATGGCATCGATCGGGAGTTCATCGATGCTTTTTTGCGGAGCATGGAGATGGACTTGGAAGACAACCGCTACAATCAGTCGCTGTACGAGGAATACATCTATGGCTCGGCGGAAGTCGTGGGGCTTATGTGCCTGCGCATTTTCTGCGAGGGCGACAAGGCCATGTTTGAGCGCCTGCGCGAACCGGCGCGTCGGCTAGGGTCGGCGTTTCAGAAGGTGAACTTCCTGCGCGATATCCGCTCCGACTACGAGGAGCGTGGCCGAGTATATTTTCCAGGCGTCGTGTATGAGCGGTTCGATGATGCCACGAAGCGTGAGATTGAAGCGGATATTCGGGCTGATTTTGATGCGGCGTATGCTGGCATTGTGCAGTTGCCGCGCGCCGCACGTCTAGGTGTGTACCTAGCTTACGTATATTATCTGAAGCTTTTTCATAAGATTAAGCAGCTACCAGCCGCCCGAATTCTCGGGGAACGGGTGCGCGTTCCTGACAATACGAAACTTTTATTGCTCATGGGTTCGTACTTTCGATATCGCCTACGGGCTATCTGACAACGAAACTATGACTGCGTGAAGCTGCTATTTGTTCCTATTGCGCTGCTCCTCTGCTCTTTTCGAGGGCCTAGCCTATCAGTAGCTCCATCCAGCTCGCCTGTCTACTATTTCAGCCCCTTGTCTACTTCTTCCCCTTACCGCCTCGCTGCGCTCCGGCAGCATTACCAGCAAGCCGCTACCGACGAAACCGCCGGTGAGAAGTTCTACCAGCTTATGGCTAGCTACGACCAGCACGACCCGGTGGTATTGGGTTACAAAGGCGCCGCCGAAGCCATCAAGGCCCGCGACGCCTCCTTGTTGGATAAGCTCCGGTACGTGCAGGCGGCTACTCATACCTTTGAACAAGCTGTAGCGCTGAACCCTAAGAACGCCGAAATTCGCTACCTGCGCTTTAGTGTAGAAACGAACTTACCTAGCTTCTTAGGATTGAGTAAACATATCGACGAGGACCGCCACCTACTGCTCACGAGCGTGCTGAACCATCCGCATTCCGGCCTCGATCCGGAAGGCTTCAGGACTATCCGCACGTACTTGCGCACGCACGGCAAGGTGAGTCCCGCAGAGGCGCAAAAATTAGATAACATCAAAGACCGATAAAGCTTACTTTGGAAGTCTCCTGTAGTAGGCCATGAGGATAGCCTACAGGGACAATGAAGCATAACATCGCAGGGGACGCTTTGTGCGTAGAAGTGCCGCGTAGCGCAGTGTTAAATTGGGCCGTGGAAAAGTATAATTAAGTGCTCGTAAGGTACTGTTTTCGGCGTTTTTAGGGCAAACTAAGCTGAACTTTAGTGAGCTCAAATATAAACTTCTCACTTCTAGGCTAAGACCCACAACCTTCTGCCGGGTTTTGCGGTTAGGAAGCTATGCCGCACCAACTGAGCGTCCGTATCGACCCCAATTCCGGCTTCTGCTTCGGCGTCATTTATGCCATTCAGATGGCCGAGGATATTCTGCAAGAACAGGGCTATTTATATTGCCTGGGCGACATCGTGCACAACGATGAAGAAGTGGAGCGCCTCGAAAAGCAGGGCCTGCGTATTATTGACTACAATACGTTTTCGCAGCTGCGCGATGAAGCTGTGCTGATTCGGGCGCATGGCGAACCACCTTGCACGTATCAGACCGCTCTAGAGAACAACCTAACACTGATTGATGCTTCGTGTCCGGTAGTACTCAAGCTGCAAAACCGCATCAAAACCAGCTACGATAAGCAGGAGCAGATCTTCATCTACGGCAAGCATGGTCATGCCGAGGTGCGGGGCTTGTTAGGGCAGACCAGTGGTAATGCCGTCGTGTTTGAAAACCTAGAGGAGTTGTTGCGCCATGAATTGCCCAGCAACGTGACGCTCTACAGCCAGACCACAAAGAGCACCGATTCTTTTTACCGGATCAAAGGGGAGCTTGAGCAGCGCGGCTACTCGGTGTCAGCCAACGATACGATCTGTCGGCAGGTGAGCAACCGGGACAAAGACTTGCGTCGGTTTGCGGCCCAGTTCGACCAGATTGTATTTGTGTCTGGTACGAAAAGTAGTAACGGCAAGGTACTTTACCAGGTGTGCAAGGATACCAATCCGAATACGCACTTTATTTCTAAAGTAGAAGAAATTCAGTCCGACTGGTTTCAGGCCGGACAGTCTGTTGGTATCTGCGGAGCCACTAGCACGCCCATGTGGCTCATGGAAAACGTGCGCGACGCTTTGCTCAAGCTGTAACGGAGTAGCATCGCGCGCAGTAAAACACTGCAATGAATCCCAAGAGGTGCTACCAGAAACGATAGATCAGAACATGCTAGCTACCCAATCTGCCATAACGCAAAAGCGCGTGAAGCCCCAGCCTCTACACGGCAAAGGTGTAGTGGTTGCGCTGACGATTATTGCGTTATGGACGGGTCTGCTTACGTTTCTGCTCGGTTTCTACCAGCCTGACTGGGCAACGCCGTGGCCTTACCTGCTCGCCTTAGTGCAAACGCACCTTTACACCGGCCTGTTCATTACCGCCCACGACGCCATGCATGGTGTGGTAAGCACCGACAAGCGCCTGAACAATGGTATCGGTACTGTCACCGCGTTGCTATTTGCCTATAATTGGTTTCCTAGGATGCTGCCCAAGCATCACCAGCACCACCGCCACGTCGCGACGGAAGAGGACCCTGATTTTCATGATGGCAAGCACCCCGGTTTTCTGCCGTGGCTAGCGCGCTTCGCCTGGAACTACGTAACGTGGTGGCAAGTCGTGCTGATGGCCATTACCTACAACGTGCTGAAGCTGTTCTTTCCAATGGCGAATGTTATCGCCTTCTGGATGGTACCAGCAGTGCTAGCTACCGTGCAGCTGTTCTTCTTTGGCACTTACTTGCCCCACCGCGGCGAACACGCCCCCGATAACACGCACAAATCGCGCACGCAACTTCGGCACCACCTGTGGGCTTTTTTGAGCTGTTACTTTTTTGGGTATCATTACGAGCACCACGACCAGCCGTACCTACCTTGGTGGCGGCTTTGGCAAACCAAATAGCCTATGCCGCTAGCTTCGCTCTTCTCTATGACTCCGTGGCCCTTAATGCGCAGTGGATTGATGATGAGCGATTTGCTGCTGGTGCTGGTTGCGCTAGGGTTGATTTGGGCCTTACGCCGACAACGGCTACAGAACCGTGCGCTCCGCCAAGAGCAAGCCGCCTTGCGCCAGCAGCAAGAAGAGCTAGCCCAGCTCAACAAGACGAAGAGTTTGCTTTTTTGTGCTTTGGCGCATGATGTACGCAGCCCGCTAGGCTCGCTCTACTCGCTGCTCACTCTGCTCGACCTAGGTACCATCCCCATCGAACGATTAGCGGCGCACAAAGAGCAGCTGACGTACACCCTCGATACCACGTTACAGCTGCTTGACAGTCTACTCAATTGGTCGGCGGCTCACTTGCAAGATGTTCGCCCGCGCCCTAAAAAGCTCGTGCTGAACGAGCTAGTGATAGAAACGCTCGCCTTGGTTAGCGTAGAAGCGAAGCGCAAACGAATCAGTTTGCAGAATGAGCTGGAGCAATCTTATATGTGCTTGGCTGACCCAGACATGACGCGGCTGGTTCTGCGCAATCTACTGAGCAATGCTATCAAGTTTACACCAGAGTTTGGCGTAGTTAGAATTGCTGCCGCGCCGAAAGGAGCCTTTTGGGAAGTGGCCGTGACAGACACGGGCGTCGGGATTACGGACGCAGACCGGCTCCGTATTTTCGGTGAGGCTAAGTTGCATACGACCAGCGGCACGGCCGACGAGCGAGGAACTGGTCTAGGTCTGCGCCTATGCAAAGAATTTGTGGAGCGTAACGGTGGACAGCTCAGCTTTCAAACCCAACCAGAGCTAGGTACTACCTTTTGCTTCACCATCCCGCGTGCAACGGATGCACTTACCGAGGCTGTGCCCGCCCGTCCTAAGGTTGCCGCCGGATAAGCGAACGGTTGACGAGCCGGTCTGTGACCTGTTCCCGGTACGTTTGCCCTAGGGGTAGCGTGTAGCCGCCTAAGCGCACTTCCAGGTTATTAATTGACTCGATGTGCTGGGTATTGATGAGGTAAGAACGATGCGTGCGCACGAACAAAGTCGATGGCAGTTGTTCCTCCAGATTCTTTAAGTTAACCAGCGTTAGGTGCGTCTTGCCGTCGGTAGTATGCAGCTTTGTGAAGTCTTTTAGCGCTTCGATAAACAAGACTTGCTGGTAACACAGGCGTATGTACTGGGCATCGGCCCGAATAAAGAAGGCGGTGTCAGCGGTTACTGTCTGTCCTCGAACCAAGTTGCTGACCTTCGTGACGGCCCGCAGAAAGCGCTCCATGGTGATAGGTTTGAGCAGATAATCAACGACATCCAGATCGAAAGCCTCCAGAGCGTATTGCGGATAAGCTGTCAGGAGAACAACCAGTGGTGGGTGGCGCAAGGTGCGAATCAGCTCCAAGCCGTTGAGCTTAGGCATCGCCACATCAAGAAAAAGAACCTGTACTTGCTCCTGCGCAAGAAATGCGTGTGCGTCAAGCGAATCGCTGAAGGTGGCTTTTAGCTCCAGCACATCAGTCAGGGCAATGTAGCTACTGAGTAGATCCAAGGTTAGTGGATCATCATCGAGTAGCGCGCAGGTAATTTTCATAAAGGACGTACTTAGCAGAGGTAAGCGCTATGATAAGCAATAGTGCCCATACACGCTGCATTTCGGCCAATAATACTGCCTTAATAGGCTCTATACTGGTCTTGGTATATTTTTAACGCATGTTGTTCTACTTAAGTAACTTAGGCCTCAAAGATTCGTTAATGTGGTGACCTGTTCTGCATGCAGTACCGCTGATTGATTTCGGGCTAGTTCTGAAAGCTTTTAGGTCGGGTGCTGACCTACCTATTTGCCAGCATATGAAACCGTTGCTCATGGTGCCTGTAGTGCCACCCCCCATCACACTTGCCGCCGTACTCACGATTGATCCTACCCAAGGCCTGCGTCGTTCCCTGCGCACCAACTTCGGTTTGAGTACCCGCGCCATAAACGAGCATCTTGACCCCGATATGGACCTGATTTATTTGTCGGAAACCACATTGCCGGGGTCTTTGCCATGCCTGACGGTACTCGATCAGCACGATGTAACCGTCGTTACGCTGCGGAGCGGCTATCTCGAATGCTTGCTTTCCAAGAATAAAGAAGGACGGCGTGGCGTTTCGTCGTTGGCTAACCTCGCCACCGGTAACTGTTTTCTTTCAGCTAATAATCGGAAAGTGTCTATTGCCTCGTTCACGAACCACGAGCTAGAGCCTACCCGCATTGCCATGGACGTGCCGCATTGGCCTAACCTGCTGGATTATCTACGAACAGATTCTTTTACCTTGGAGATATCCGGTATCAATCGTCGCCGCTTAACCAAGCCGCTGTCTATTCAGGCTGTGCTGGAATTTGCCGTTGAGACGCGCGCTTAAAGGAACCTGCTAGAAGCCTACTTTACAACACAAAAGCCCGAACCTAGCTAGGTTCGGGCTTTTGCGTGGCACCATTAGCTACCCACTAGTGGGCGCTATCCGTGTGGGTATTGTTTGTTTTCTTGCAGCAGTCGGGCAAACGGTCGTAAGCACGGGCATCGGCTGTTTGCCCGTCGGCGTCGTAGCCGGTGCGCTGCACGGCGGTGAGCAGCGCTTCCGGGGTGGTTTTATCGGGGCGGTACGTTACAGTGAGCAGCTTGCTTTTTACGTCCAGATTAGCGGCCTGCACGCCCTTTTCATAAGCCATCGACTTCTCCAGACGGGCTTTGCACATGTCGCACACAGCCGACGTCTTAAACTGCACTTGCTCGGCAGCGCCTTTCGCTTTTGCCTTAGCAATATCTTGGGCATTGGCCGCCGACACAGTGAAAAGCATGGCTGCGGCCAGCAGGAAAGATGAAAGGATTTTCATAAAGAAAAGAGAGTTAAAGAGGGGCTAGGTATCTTCTGCGTGAGAAAAGCCTAACGAAGATTAAACAACAGATGCGGTAAAAAAAGTCAGCCAGCGCTACTCTATTTTGAAGCGCAAGCCCGCGTAGGTTAGTCGGCCATAGGTTGGCCCCCACACCATCGCCGCGTCGAAATGCGGACCGAAGGGCTGGTTGGCACCCATAATTGGGTTTGGCTGCCGATAGTTGGTCAGGTTCTCGACGCCCGCGTACAATTCGATTCGTTTGAAGGCGCGGGTGACTTGTGCGTTGAGCAGGGCAAAGCGGGGCGCGACCGGGAGCGTGCTTTCCCCGGAGCCGTGCTGGTGGCCGCTGGCGCCAGGATGCGGCGCCAAGGGGCGCTGCCCGTACCATTGCACCGTGAAGTCGCCGCGCCACTTATCGAAGGCTGAGGCGTATCCTAGGTTCACGAAAGCACGGTGCGGCACCGTAAGCGGCCGCGGCAGAAGCTGGCCGTCATAATCGGTCTGCACGTCCAGATACTTATAGGCGGCTTTAGCCTGCAAGCCTTTCACCGGTTCTACCTGCACTTCGGCTTGGAAGCTGCGCGAGAAAGAACGGCCGCCCGGAGCTAGGTTGGTGATGATGAGCTGGCTTGGTTCGGTGTAGGAATCTGCCACTACTTGGTTCTGGAACCACGTGTAGTAATAGTCGGTGATGAACGTCGCTTGACGCCCAGCTAGGGTGAAGTACTGGGTGAAACTGCCGCCTACGTTCCAGGCACGCTCAGGCCGTAGGTTTTGGTCGATGACGAACGCCCGCGAGCTGACCAGCATGCCGGCATTTTCCGCGATGGGATTAGCTACCCGGAAGCCCCGGCCCGCCGCCCCGCGCAAGATGGTGGTAGGTGTCACGTCGTACTTCACGTTGAAGCGCGGCGTGAGTACCCAGCCATATAGATTGTGGCGGTCTACTCGTAAGCCGCCTACTAGCGTGAGGTTGCGGGCGTTCTGGTACGTGTACTCGGCAAAAGCTCCTGGTACCCGCTCGAAGCGGTTGCGGTGCTCACGAGCATATTGTTGCGCGGGTGTTTCGTTCACGTAAGTAAAGCCCTGGCGCAATACCTCACGGTAATCGTCGTGCAAGTAGCTTACCCCTAGGCGGTAGGTGTGGGCCGTGGTGCCAAGGATGCTCTGAAACATCAGGGTAGCTAGACCGGTGCGCTGGGTGCCGTCGTAGGTGCGCAGCCCGTATTGCGAGTCAAAGGCGTGGCTCGTACCCGACAGCATCAGCCCCACACTTTGGTAGGGGCGGCCCGGCCAGGTGTAGCTGGTTTTACTGTAGCCGGTGTAGCGGTTGGTGGTGAGCGTGGTACCGTAGTAGCCGCCAGGTGTGCTTTCTCGAAAGTCCATCTGGCCGCCCTGCCGGGTTTCGCGCAAGGCACCTAGGCCTAGCTCGCTCACAATGCCTTTCCCCGACTTGTATTTCCACTTATTAAAGAGGTTATACTGCGTGGCTAAGGGCAAATCCAGAAAGCCATCCTTGTTACGGTCGACGCGGTTGCCGAGGTGGTCGGTATGCAGCAGCAAGGCCGTGCTCACCTTCGGCGAAGCCTGCGCCGATACGTTCAGGTTCAGGTCAAATTTGCCGAGGTCGTTGACATAGGCGTTGAACAGCAGCCGATCCGTTTTTTCGGGCTCTTTCAGGCGCACGTTCACTTGGCCCGAAATGCTCTCGTAGCCACTCACCACCGAGCCCATGCCCTTGATGATGTCGATACCATCAATCCAGGTGCCCGATAGATAGCCGAGGCGGTAAGGAGTAGACAAGCCCCGCAACGCCGGCAAGTTATCGACCGTCATCAACGAGTAAGCCCCGTCCAAACCTAGCAACTGAATCTGCTTGGCGCCAGACACGGCATCGGTAGTGGAAACTTCCACGGAGGCATTGGTTTCAAAACTCTCGGCTAGGTTGCAGCACGCCGATTTGGTCAGGTCGCGGCTGGTGATGACCTGCGTATTCGTAGGAGTAAGGGCCGAGTAGCTAGGAGTACGACCTTCCACTTTCACCTCACCTAGCTCGGTGCTGCGCCGCAGCGCGATGCGCACGTAAGTACCACCGCTGAGTGTGATGGTATCGGGTTGGTAACTAAGAGAGTTGATAATGAGTTGATTGGTAGCCCGCGCAGGCCGTACCAAGCTGAAGGTGCCCGCAGCATCTGTAGTGGTAGCGCCATCAGCGGTGCCAAGCCAGCGCACCACGGCGCCGGGTAGCGGAGCCGACGAAGCAGCGTCGGTTACCTGTCCGCGCACGGGGGCTAGGGCATCCGATTGGGCAAGGGCGAGGTGCGTGCTACCTAGGCATAAGCCAAGCATCGGCACCGCCAAGCGCCCATAGAAAGAAGTCATGGTATCAAAGAGTTAGCAGCGTTTTCAACGAATAACTGCGTTGATCCGTGCGCGCACGAAACAACGGTCGCTCTGCAAGGAGCGGTTCGGAAAACAGCTGCTAAACAACGAGGGTGCAGACGAACGTCAGCAGGGCACGGCCAGCCCTAGGTGGGGGCGAACTGTCGGAAGCGTGCCACGTGACGGCTTGCGCAACCTGGGGCGCGGTAGGAGCCGTCGGCCAACCGTGCATAGGCAGCCAAGCGGCCACAAACTCCGGCACCAAGCTTTTCACCCAACTCACGTCCGACGAAGAGGCATCGAGCTTGTGGAAGTTGGCTTTAAAGTCGCAGCAGGTGCCTTTGAGGTGGGCGCTGGCCGAATGAGGTTCGGGTGCCGGCTTGACGCTGGGGCAGCCGTGGTGCGGCGTACTAAAAATGACGGCCGTGCTGGTGTGTCCGCTCTGGGTGCAGGTATGGCGCAGCACCGTTAGCCCCACCGAAGCGGTGAGGACTAGCAGGGCCAAAAAGCCACTAAACAGCCGATGGGTAAGCGGACGTTTCACAGCACAAAGATAGGTACTTACAAGCAATGACTTGTGCAGAATAATAGGCCAGCAGGTACGGGATTTGGAGCTAGTTGCTTTTACCTGGTCTTGAATTTTAGCTCGTAAGACTTTAACGGGAAGCCGTCTAGCGACCGGAAACCATTGTCTTCCATAAGGCCTGTGATGATTAGATCATAGGTCTGACCTGGCTTAAGATTTACTTTGTAGATAAACGACTTTTTATCGGCTGAAAAACCGCCTCCTCGTACGACGGGTGTTTTCCCGCCAGCCTCGGGACCTAGCTCTGTCGTGGCGGTTGGTCCCATTGCTTTCGAAAATTCTACTCGAATTTCCTGCGCATCACTAGCAATAAATCCGTCGGTAGAAATAGCGGGGGTGATGCTGGTGACAACGGGCCGGTTGGCTTCATAGGCTTGCAGAATCTTTGTCTTGTTGAGAGGCTCCGCGTAGTAGTGGGTCTTGGCTAAAAAAGCTTCTACCATATCGGTGTTCGCGAAGTCTAGCTCAATAAGCTCTTTGATTGCGCGCTTTTTGTCCTTGGCTTGCTGATAGTAAGTCTTACAAATAGCATAGCCCATGTAATAGCCTAGGTCAGGTACATGGTTGGGGTCATCGGACTCTTGGTTGTAGAACCAGTTGCCGTAGTAGGGCGAGAACATCTGCACTTTAAATTTCTCCTTCAACTCTTGCTCATGCTTGGGCCCGTAGGCCATGTAAGGGAGCGGCATGACTTTGCCAGTGACACATTCCGTCACGAAGTCGCAGACGCCCTCATTCAGCGCTTGCCCCAGCAGCGTGATTCCATAAGCCTTTTCCTGCGTGTGCACATATTCGTGAATATTAAGCGGAACAATGTTCTTGGACGGCTCAGATTTGTAATGCCTAGCCAGAAATGTCTGCTTGCTTTTCGAGAACTCAGAAACATCCGTCGCCGCCGTACCGAGGGCTAGCTCAGTTCCAATCAAGACCAGACTATCCTTGACGGTGCCGCCAGAGCGGAGCGCCCCAATGGTGAAGTAGATGCTGGCGGGGCGTAGATCAGGATACAGCTTCTTAAGCTTCTTGATTGCAGGTTCTATCTCCTGCGCGGCCGTTTTGGCTCGCTCCGTATTCGGGCGAATAGCAGCCCAAAACCTAGGGTAACGTCTGATCGAACTTACCCACTCTTGAGGGGTAAATGCCCGCACTTCCATGAAAGCCTTCAAGCCCGGGGTGCCTTTATCAATGTACAGTTTTTGGATGTACTGCATCTGCCTTAGGCTATCCGTGGTACTTCGGATGCTGTCGTAAGCCACCCAGAAGTTGTCGACGTCCGAGAAGAACACCTTTTGTTTCTGCTGGGCCAAAGCCACATAAGTGCTTAGAAAATAAAGCAAGAGTATGCTGATGACGTTCTTCATCTAGTTAATCTTAGTACATAATAGTTTATAAAATGCTTCGTTTAGGTACATCATACCTAGGTTGTTGCATTCTTGAGGGCACCAATTTTATTATTTCTAGATAAGGACTCGGCGTGATACTTCGTTACTAGGTTTTCTATTTTCTACCACTTTTTTCTAGAGTTGAAATCCTAGGACAACCAAAAATGCGTTTTGGAGCTTCTAAATGGCCTTTTCAACTGGTGGTAGAAAATGGTAAATCGTGGTGGGCTTTTCGGGGCCAATGAGTACTTTTGCTATTATCCCTCACCTGAGCCCACCCGGCATGAATCTTCTCTCTGGCGAATACGAGTGCAAGCTGGACCCGAAAGGGCGCTTGGTGCTACCCGCCAAGGTGAAGGGAAGTCTGCCGCAGGAGACAGGAAACCAACTCGTGCTCGTGCGTGGCTTCGAACCTTGTCTGGTTTTGTACCCTAGCTCGTCTTGGCGCGTAATTCACGACAAGGTGATGGCCTTGGATGAGTTCAACGAGGAGTACCGGCAATTCCAGCGAAATTTCTTCCGCGGCATGACTGAGGTGGAGCTTGACAATATCGGGCGCTTCATGCTCCCGCGCACCATGCTGCGTTATGCCGGCATCGAGAAGGAAGCCATCATTGTGGGGATGGGTAACCGTTGTGAAATCTGGGACCCGGAGCGCTACGACGCCTTCCTGATCAAAGACCAAAAGAGCTTCTCGCAGCTGGCCCAAAAGTTTTTGTCCACTGACATGCCGCTCGGCGGCTCCGCTGCCGCATGAGCAACTACCTCAACGATACCGCCTACCACCGGCCTGTGATGCTGACTGAGTGCCTTGAGGGGCTAGCTCTGCAGCCAGAAGGGCGCTACGTGGACGTGACCTTCGGCGGTGGCGGCCACTCGGCTCGGTTGCTGGAACGCCTCACCACGGGTCATCTCTACAGCTTCGATCAAGATGCCGATGCTGAGCGCGAGGCAGCTAAGCTAGCCCGACCGCAGTTCACCTTCATTCGCGCCAATTTCCGTGACTTGCACCAAGAGCTCGACCGTTTAGGCGTGCTGCCCGTTGATGGCTTGTTGGCCGACCTAGGAGTGTCGTCGCACCAGTTCGATACCCCAGCGCGCGGCTTCAGCACCCGCTTCGACGGACCGCTGGATATGCGCATGGATCCGGAAGGTACCCGCACCGCCGCCGACATCATCAACGACTACGATGAGACGGCTTTGCACCGCATCTTCGGCATGTATGGAGAAGTGACGAACGCTCGCACCCTAGCCAAAGCCGTCGTGACCGGTAGACGTGGGCGGCAGCTTACTACCATCGGAGAGCTGAAGCAGGCTATTGCGAGCTGCATGCCGCGGGGTAAGGAAAACAAATACTTAGCGCAAGTATTCCAAGCTCTGCGAATTGAGGTAAATGACGAAATGACCGCGTTGCAGGAAATGCTCCAGCAAACGGCTCAGGTATTGCGGCCCGGCGGGCGGTTGGTTGTGATGAGCTACCACTCGCTGGAAGACCGACTCGTGAAGAACTTCATGGCGAAGGGGAAGTTCTTCGGCGAAGTAGATAAGGATTTCTACGGCCACACGCACACGCCTTTCGAGGTGCTTACGCGCAAACCAGTGGAAGCCTCTGCCGCGGAAATAGCCGAAAACAGCCGCGCCCGCAGCGCCAAGTTGCGCGTGGCAGAACGGACAAATAGTTAATCGACGCTTGAAATATGGCTCTGAATACGATAAAACCACCTGTTACGAAGCCCCGCGCCAATATGCCGCGCGAGGTAGTAGCCGTTGTGCCGGAGCCGGTGAGCCAACCGACGCCGGAGCCAGCGCCAAAACCAAAACCTAAAGCCGAGCGCGAATCGGAAGTAGAGACAGGGCCACGGAGCTCGTGGAGCGTATTCACGGTACTCGACCGCGCCATTCGCATGGATGGCCTGTTTCGGGAGGGCTTGCCCGTGCGCTTCCTGCCGCACGTGCTGTTCATTATGTTCTTAACGCTGGTCTACATCGGTAACACGCACTACGGCTACCGCATGAACCGCAACATCCAGAAGTTGAAGCTGGAAACCGAAGACCTGCGCGCTGACTATACTACGCTCTCTGCCGACTACATGGAAGCTAGCAAGCAGAGTGAGGTAGCGCGTAAAGTAGCCGCGTATGGCTTGGTCGAAAGCTCGTCGCCGCCTTTCCGCATCAATGTGCCCGCTGGCGACTTGAACGAGGCTTCGCTGGACATGGTCCCGTTGCTAACGGCCGATTCCATTGCCGCACGTGCTAGAGCCGACTCCTTGGCTACTACGGCACCCCCGGCTGAAGCCAACATCACCGAGGCAGGGCCGCCCGCACCCGTTACCGATTTGCCAGCTGAAGTAGAGCCCGAAGTTACTCCGCACTCATCCAATCGTTCCGAATCCCACCGCAATGAAAGGTAATGTCAAGAAGGCGATAGTCACGCGCGTACGCCTAGCATTCCTAGGTGTTTGCCTGTTTTCGGCAGCCATCATCTGGAAGGTGTCGCGCATCCAATTTAAGGAAGGGGAGAAGTGGCGCGCTTTGGAGCAGGAGCGCCGGGTGGTGTACCAGCCGGTATTTGCTACGCGTGGTAACATCCTGGCCAGCGATGGTAAAAGCATGATGGCAACCTCGCTGCCCTTTTATCGAGTGGCCTGGGACCCCAGCGTGGTCGACAAGGAGACTTTTAAGAGTGGAGTTGATTCGTTGGCGTTACTGCTGTCGCGCTTCTTCGGCGACCGTTCGCCGCAGGAGTATAAGCGTCGGCTGAAAAACGCCAAGAATGCGTCGGTGCGTTATGTGCGCCTCAATTCGCGGCAGATCAATTATCAGGAGAAAAAAATGCTCTCCTCGTGGCCGGTCTTCCGAGCTGGCAAAAACAAGGGCGGCGTTATTTTCGAGAAAGTAGACAAGCGCTTCCGGCCGTTTGGTGGGCTAGCGCAGCGCACGGTTGGCTTCCTGAACGAAGACAAAAATGGCGCTGGCCTGGAGTTCACCTACAACCGCTACCTAGCTGGCAAAGACGGCGAAGCATTGTTTGAGCGTCTGCCAGGGGGCAACAAGCCGATTTATGACGGCACTGAAGTGAAACCACAGCCCGGCTACGACATTCAGACCACGCTCGACATCAACTTGCAAGATGTTGCCGAAAACGCGCTGTACAAATCCCTGATCCAGAACGACGCGCAGTACGGCTGCGTGATTCTGATGGAGGTGCAAACCGGCGAAATCAAGGCAGTGGCAAACCTAGGTAAAGTGGCCGACGGCGTGTACCGCGAGGATTACAACTACGCCTTCGCCGACCAAGGCCGCACCGAGCCGGGCTCTACCTTCAAGCTAGCCTCCATGATGGCGCTGTTTGAGGAGAATCCCAACATCTCCCTCGACGACACCGTGAATACGGGCCGGTCGGGCTCTATGCGCATTGGCGGCGCCGTAAAATCGGACACGCATGCCTACGGCAAAGTGTCGGTGAAGCATGTGATAGAGGTGTCATCGAACATCGGCGTAGCGGTGCTCATCGACCGGGAGTTCAACAAGAAGCCTGAGCGCTACGCTGAGCACCTGAAGAAATTTGGACTGAATAAGCCCTTAGGGTTCCAAATGTCTGGTGAAGCTAGGCCCTACATCAAGGACCCCACCGATCGCTCGTGGAGCCGCACGTCACTCACCACCATGTGCATTGGCTATGAGCTTAAGCTAGCGCCGTTGCAAACGCTGGCCTTCTACAACTCCATCGCTAATAATGGCGTGAAGGTGCAGCCCATGATTGTGAAAGAAATCAAGCAGAATGGCCAGGTGCTGGAGCACTATGAGCCCAAAGTGCTGATTCCTAAGATCTGCTCCGACGAGACCCTGGCTAAGCTGCACGCCATGCTGGAAGGCGTAGTGGTAGAAGGTACGGCGCGCGCCATTCGCACGCCCGATTATCCAATTGCGGGTAAAACGGGAACGGCTTGGAAATTCAAGAACGGACAGTACACCAAAATGTACTCGACCAGCTTCTGTGGTTATTTCCCGGCCAACAAGCCCAAATACAGCTGCATCGTGGTAGTCGATTCGCCCAAGCGGGGCAACTGGTCGGGGGCGCAGGTAGCCGCTCCGATCTTCCGCGAAGTGGCCGACAAAGCTATGGCCCGCGACGCTGCCAGCCAGCGGCCGCTCTTGGCCCGCGCCCCGGTGAACAAGTCGTATGTGCCGCTGGTGAAAGCCGGCATGCAAGATGAGCTGATGGAAGTGTGTCAGCAGCTGGGGGTAAGCACTCACTCCCGCGCCGAGGGCGACGACTGGGTGCGTGCTACTACTTCCACGGACTCGGGGACCAAGTCGCTGACCTGGCAATCGGCGGCTGTGCGGCCAGGCCGGGTGCCCAATGTGCAAGGCCTCACCTTGCGCGACGCGTTGTTCTTGCTCGAAAACCGTGGCTTACGCGTGCGTACGCTGGGCAGCGGCCGCGTGCAGCGCCAATCGATTGCGGCTGGCAGCCCGGCGCGGCGCGGTTCGCTCATTACGTTGGAGCTAAACCCGATCGGCGCGGCCCCAACCGTCATTACGCCTATCATCCCGGCTCCTAACGGGCCTCTAGCGGATACCAAAACAGCACTTCACCCAGAAAACGTCGGGGCTAAGACGGAGACCAAAACGGCGTCGAAGTCGAAAGCCTAGAACACTGCTGCTAGCTACCTAGGTCGTTGACTTAGGGAACAGTTCTCTCTCAAGAAGCTACAGCGAACACAAACTGCTTTAGAATGTCAACCATACCACCCACCACCCACTCGCTTACGGATTTGTTGACGGCTGTCACGGTGCAGGCGCAGCATGGGCCTGCCGATGTACGCGTCAGTGGCCTCACGCTCGACTCGCGCCAAGCGGCGCCGGGGCTAGCTTTCTTCGCATTGCGTGGTGCCCAAACCGATGGGCACCAGTTTATTGCCAAAGCGGTAGAGCAGGGTACGGCAGTGGTGGTGTGCGAAGAGTTACCAGCAGAACTGAACCCTGCCACCGCCTACGTGCAGGTGCCCGACAGCGCCGAGGCTATGGCGCACATGGCAGCGGCGTTCTACGACCATCCTTCCAAAAAGCTAAAGTTGGTGGGCGTAACCGGCACGAATGGCAAAACGACCTGCGCCACCTTGCTGCATAAGTTGTTTCGGGAGCTAGGTTACCATGTCGGCTTGCTGAGCACGGTGCAAAATCAGATTGATGAGGAGGTAATCCCCGCCACCCACACCACGCCCGACGCTATTCGGCTGAATGCGCTGCTGGCGCAAATGGTACAGGCGGGTTGCACGCACACCTTTATGGAGGTAAGCTCGCACGCTGTGGTGCAGCATCGCGTCACGGGGTTGCAATTCGCGGGCGGCATCTTCACCAATCTCACCCACGACCACCTCGACTATCACGGCACGTTCGACGAGTATTTAAAGGCCAAAAAAGGCTTCTTCGACAGCCTGCGCAAAACAGCTTTTGCCCTTACCAACGCCGACGACAAACGCGGCATGGTGATGCTGCAAAACACCGCCGCCCGCCGCGAGACGTACTCGTTGCGGAACCTAGCTACCTTCCGCGCTCGGTTAGTGGAAAACGCCGTGCATGGTCTGCACCTAGAAATTGACGGGCGCGACGTGCAATTCCGCCTTATTGGCGTGTTCAATGCCTATAACCTCTTGGCTGTGTATGGTGCCGCTGTGCTGCTGGGCGAAGATGCTACCGAAGTACTCACAATTTTGTCGGGTTTGACTTCTGCACCCGGCCGCTTTGAGCCAACGGTGTCGGAGAAGACGCGCGTGACCGGCATTGTCGATTACGCGCACACGCCCGACGCTCTGGAAAACGTGCTCAGCACCATCGCCCAGATTCGGCAACCGAGCCAGCAGGTGATTACGGTGGTCGGCTGCGGCGGCAACCGCGACGCCACGAAGCGCCCCATCATGGCCGACCTCGCCGTGAAAGGCTCCAACCGCGTCGTGCTCACGTCTGATAACCCGCGCTTTGAAGACCCCAACGACATCCTAGCTCAGATGCAAGCCGGCGTGCCGGCTCAGGAGCAAGGCAAGGTGCTGACCATTCCGGATCGGCGTGAAGCCATCAAAACCGCGTGTGCTTTGGCTCAACCCGGCGACATTGTGCTAGTAGCAGGCAAGGGCCACGAGACCTACCAGGAGATAAAAGGCATACGGACGAGCTTCGACGATAAACAGGTTTTGCAAGAAATGTTCGACTTGTTGGGGAAGTAAGACACTGACCTAGCCAAAAACCCGCAAAAAGACAACAGTTGACCGCAAACCAAAAAACGAAATCTTTGCAGCTTGGAATAATCTCAACTGCTAGCTGCTGACCTCTGCGCCCATGCTTTATTACCTCTTCACGTACCTCTACAAACATTATCACCTGCCGGGCGCGGGTGTGTTTCAGTTTATTTCGTTTCGGGCCGCTATGGCGGTGATCACCTCGCTGCTCATCGCGCAGGTTTTCGGCAAAAACCTAATTCGCATTCTCCAGCGCAAGCAAGTCGGCGAGAGTATCCGCGACCTAGGTTTGCAGGGTCAGATGGAGAAGAAAGGTACGCCCACGATGGGTGGCCTTATTATTCTGCTGGCCATCTTGGTGCCAACGTTGTTGTTCGCCAAGCTCGACAATATCTATGTCGTCCTGATGATCCTGAGCACCGTTTGGCTGGGGCTGATTGGTTTTATTGACGACTATATCAAAGTAGTCAAGAAGGATAAAGAAGGCTTGGCCGGCCGTTTCAAAATACTTGGTCAGGTGGGTCTAGGTATCACTGTCGGGTGGGTGCTATTTTTCTCGAATGATGTGACCGTGCGCCAGTATCTGCTGCCTAACGGCCAGCTCTCAGCCGTTGACGCTAGTACCGTGTACCAGGATGTGAAGCTGATGATTACGACCATTCCCTTTGCCAAGAACAACGAGCTGAACTACGGCAACCTGTTCCAGTATGCAGGGCCGTATTTCAATGGGCTCTACAGCTTCCTCTACGTGCCCATTGTCATTTTCATTATCACCGCCGTGAGCAATGGTGCTAACATCACGGATGGCCTCGACGGGTTGGCGGCTGGCACGTCAGCTATCATCGGCATTACGCTAGCCATCTTCGCTTTTGTGAGTGGCAACTCAGTACTCGCCGATTACCTGGATATCATGTATATCCCTAATTCGGGTGAGTTGGTAATCTTCTGTACCGCTTTTGTGGGAGCGTGCGTGGGCTTTCTGTGGTATAATAGCTACCCGGCGCAAGTGTTCATGGGCGACACTGGCTCATTGGCCATCGGTGGCATCATCGCGGTACTGGCTCTAATTGTGCGCAAAGAGCTGTTGATTCCGCTGCTCTGCGGTGTGTTTCTGGTGGAATTGGTTTCGGTAACGGTACAGGTGACGTGGTTTAAATACACCAAGCGCAAGTATGGCGAAGGTCGTCGTTTACTGCGCATGTCGCCCTTGCACCATCACTACCAAAAGCTAGGTTACCACGAATCCAAAATTGTGTCGCGCTTCTGGATTGTGGGCATCATGTTGGCCGTTTTGACTCTCGTAACCTTAAAGCTTCGCTAACATCTCAGGACCTCGACGTAAGAGCTAGGCTCTTGTCTTTCCCTTACTTCTCAGTTCTACGCTTTTCTTCCCATGTCTCAAAAAATCGTCATCCTCGGTGCAGCTGAAAGTGGAGTAGGAGCCGCGCTCCTAGCTCAGGCCAAAGGCTTCGACGTGTTCGTGTCCGACCGCAGCCCGATTCAACCTATATATAAGGAGAAGCTGACGAAGGCGGGTATTCGCTTCGAGGAAAATACGCACACCCTTGATGAGATTTTGACGGCCGAAGAAGTGGTCAAAAGCCCCGGTATTCCCGAGAAGGCACCCGTTATTCAGGCCTTGCGCGAAAAGCAGATTCCAGTTATCTCCGAAATCGAGCTGGCCGGCCGCTACACCAAGGCCAAGTGCATTTGCATTACCGGCACCAACGGTAAGACAACTACCACGCTGCTCACCTATCACCTGCTCAAAGAAGCGGGCTACAATGTGGGCCTAGCTGGCAACGTGGGCTACTCGCTGGCTGAACAGATAATCGAAGATAAGTACGAGTACTACGTGGTCGAGCTCAGCAGCTTTCAGCTCGACGACACCCACGAGTTCCGCCCGTGGATTGCGGTGTTGCTTAACATCACCCCCGACCACCTCGACCGCTACGGCTACTCGCTCGAAAGCTATGCACAGGCCAAGCTACGCATCGCGAAGAACCTGAAAGGAGGCGACTTCTTCATTTACAACGCCGACGACGCCGTAACGCAGAAACAATTTCAGTCGGTTTTCTGTGAGGGGACCTTGCTGCCCTTTAGCTTACACAAGCGCCCAGATTTTCAACTCTCGGGTTACTATTGTGCCGAGCAGGAGGTTTGCTTACCCATGTCACCCGTGCGCACCGACGATGACGTGCACCTGAGCACGGCTGCTTCGCCGCTCATCGGCCAGCACAACCGCCAGAACACCTTGGCTGCCGTGCTAGCGGCCCGCGCTGCTGGCGTAGAGCCCGCAATGATCGAGGTAGCCCTAGGTACCTTCCGCAACGCCGACCACCGCCTGCAACCCGTCGGTGAAATCAACGACACCCGCTTCATCAACGACTCCAAAGCCACCAACGTGGAAGCCGCATGGTACGCCCTCGACGGCATCCGGCAGCCCATCATCTGGATTGCCGGGGGCACCGATAAGGGCAACGACTACACCACGTTGATACCGCTGGCCAAAGCACGCGTGAAAGCACTGATTTGCCTTGGGGTAGATAATGAAAAGCTCAAAGCCTCGTTCGGCGAGGTGGTTCCGCATCTGGAGGAAACCCAGAGTATAGAAACCGCCGTGCGCCGCGCTACCGACCTAGCCCAACCCGGCGATGTGGTATTGCTCTCACCCGCCTGCGCCAGCTTCGACCTGTTCAAAAATTACGAAGACCGCGGCCGGCAGTTTGCGGCCGCTGTTGAAACGATAGTCAAGGAGCGAAGTAGCGAAGCTAGCCCTCACGCTTAGGTTTCTGCTGATCACTCCTTCTTAATCAATTAGTCACTCAGTTACTCTTCTATGGAACCCATTAAGCTCTGGCTGCAACGCAACCTCAAAGGTGACCCCGTTTTGTGGGGCATTGTTATCCTGTTTTCCCTCATCAGTATTGCGGTGGTGTACTCGGCCACGGGCACGCTGGCGTACAAGAAAATGGGCGGCAACACGGAGTACTTCCTCATCAAGCACACCGGCCTGATCCTAGTAGGCTTGGTCTTCATGTGGGGCGCTCACCGCATCGACTACCGTTACTACTCACGCTTGTCGCTGTACGCGCTGTTGATATCAGTGCCGCTGCTGCTGTTCACGTTCTTCTTTGGCGGCACCACGCTCAACGATGCTTCGCGCTGGCTGACCATCCCAATCATCAACCAAACGTTTCAACCTTCCGACCTAGCCAAGCTCGCCCTTATTGCGCACCTAGCTAGTATGTTGAGTCGCCGCCAGCAGCACGTGCAGGACTTCAAAACGACGCTACTGCCCGTGATGCTGTGGGTGGGCTTGATCTGCGGCATCATCATTATGAGTAACGCGTCTACGGCGCTACTGCTGTTCATGACGTGCCTGCTGCTGATGTTTATTGGGCGCGTGCCGCTCAAGCAAATGGCGGTGATGGTCGCTATTGGTTTGGTGGTAGGTGGAGTAGGCCTAGCTTCGGGACAGCGCTACAAAACGGTGGTGAGCCGTATATCGAGTTTCACCGATAAATCGAAGCCAGTTCCGTTTCAGTTGGAACATAGCTATATTGCGATTGCAACGGGTGGCGTGACGGGCAAGGGGCCGGGCAAGAGCACGGAGCGCAACATTTTGCCGCACCCGTACTCCGACTTTATCTATGCAGTCATCATTGAAGAATACGGTATGGCGGGCGGCGCTTTTGTGCTGTTCTTGTACCTAGCTTTTCTTTATCGAGGGCTGAAAACGGTGATGAACAGTGCGGGTGCTTTTGGCGGGCTGCTCTCGGCCGGGCTGAGCTTCAGTTTGGTCTTGCAGGCCATGGTAAACATGGGCGTAGCCGTAGGCCTAGGTCCGATTACGGGTCTGCCGTTGCCGCTGCTTAGCATGGGAGGTACGTCGCTGATCTTCACCGGTATCAGCATCGGTATTATTCTAAGCGTGAGCCGTGGTGAGATGGAAGTGCGCCCCATGAACGATCAGCCCAGTGACACGCCACGCATCCCTAAGAAAGCGGCCTATGCTTAGCAAAAATCCGAGCCTAGTATTTTGAAAGATGAATAAAGAACAGGTAGCTTTTTTTCCTTCGCTTTAGTTAAATAGAGGGTAGCATTAGTCTGAAACAGTTGAAACCACCCATTCAACATGCAAAGCACAGCACCCACCATCACCACCCCACCCATGCCCGAGTCAGGATTCAATCCTAAGCCGACCAAAATGTCTCCCACGCCCTACCGCGTTATCATCAGCGGCGGAGGCACGGGCGGGCATATTTTTCCGGCGGTGGCTATTGCCAACGAGCTGCGTCGGCGGCAGCCCGAGGCAGAAATTCTGTTTGTCGGAGCCAATGGCCGCATGGAAATGACCCGCGTCCCCGAAGCCGGTTACGAGATAATAGGACTTGATATTAGTGGCTTGCAGCGTCGCCTGACGCCGCAAAACTTATTGTTCCCAGTGCGGGTATTCCGCTCAGTGCGCAAAGCAGGTAAACTGCTCGAAAGCTTCCGACCCGATGCTGTCGTCGGGGTAGGAGGATATGCTTCGGCGCCAGTACTGATAGCGGCTACTTCGCGGGGCATTCCGGCGCTTATTCAGGAGCAAAACTCCTACGCTGGCCTCGTCAACAAGCTGCTGAGCCGCCGCGTCGACCGCATTTGTGTGGCCTACGAAGGCATGGAAAAGTTCTTCCCCGCCACCAAGCTCGTGCTGACCGGCAACCCCGTACGGACGGAAATTGCGGGCGGCAGCAGAATCGAAGCGTTACAATTTTTTGGGCTTTCGCCAGAGAAGAAAACGTTGTTGGTAGTAGGTGGGAGCCTAGGTGCCCGCACCCTCAACCAAGCTACCGCCGCTGCATTGTCGCGCTTGCGTGAAGCCGGAGTGCAACTCATCTGGCAGACGGGTAAATTGTATTATCCCGAAGCCCAGCAACAAGCCGCTGACTACGCGGAAGCTGGGCTGAAAGTGCTAGAGTTTGTGAAACGCATGGACCTAGCTTACGCCGCCGCTGATGTGGTGATATCCCGCGCCGGTGCATTGTCGGTGTCGGAACTGTGTCTCACGGGTAAGCCGAGCATTCTGGTACCCTCGCCGAACGTGGCAGAAGACCACCAGACCAAAAACGCATTGGCTTTGGTAGAGCGTCAAGCGGCTCTTTTAGTGACCGATGCTGAAGCGCCCGCCAAGCTTTACGATCAAGCCCTAGCATTACTAGCGGACCCAGCTCGCCAGCAACAACTCAGTCAAAACGTGCGCCTCCTCGCACATCCCGATGCCACAACGGCTATTGTGGACGAACTATTAGCTCTGATGGACCGCGCATGAACCCGGTAGCAGCCTTTCCTTACGTCTATTTTCTGGGCATTGGCGGCATTGGTATGTCGGCTCTGGCGCGGTGGTTCCAAGCAAATGGGCACCAAGTCAGTGGCTATGACAAGACCAGCACGCCACTAACCGAAGCATTGGCGGCGGAAGGCATTGCTGTGCACTATGAGGATGCGGTAGAAAGCATCCCCGCCGAAGTTCGAAATAACAGGGAGCAAACGCTCGTCGTACTCACGCCCGCTATTCCGGCCAACCACCAAGAGTGGGCGTGGCTGCGCGAGAATGGCTACGATATCCGCAAGCGCAGCCAAGTGCTAGGTCTGCTGACGGCTGGGCAGCGTACTATTGCCGTTGCGGGTACCCATGGCAAGACGACTACCTCGTCGATGGTGGCACACTTGCTCCATCATGCGGGCGTGCCGTGCGCAGCGTTTCTGGGCGGTATTGCCGTGAACCTAGGTTCTAACCTGTTATTGCCTCCAAAGGCCGAAGGCGAACAATCGGCCAATGTGCCGGTAGTAGTCGAAGCCGACGAATACGACCGCAGCTTCCTAACGCTGTACCCCGACGTAGCCATCGTGACCAGCACCGATGCAGACCACCTCGATATCTATGGTAATAAGGAGGCGTTGGTAGATTCTTTCCGCAAGTTCGTGGGGCAGATCAAGCCTGGTGGGTTGTTACTACTAAATCATACCGCCGACCCTAGCCTAGCCGATGCCGTGCCGACTAGGGTGCGCGTGGTACGCTATGGCTTGGAGGCCGCGCAAGCCGCCGATCTGTACGCGACTAACATCACGGCGCAAGGTCATCAGTTCCGATTCGATCTACATGGCCCCCTGGGCGAAGTGGCCGATTTGGTACTTGCGGTGCCCGGGTACCACAATGTGGAAAATATGTTAGCAGCTTCTTGCGTGGCGCAATTAGAAGGTGTTCAGGCGGATAAGCTGAAAGCTGCTGTAGCGGCTTACAAAGGCGTAAAACGTAGATTCGAATTTATCGTAACAGCGGGCCGGAAAGTATATGTAGATGACTATGCTCACCACCCGCGCGAAATCGAGGCGTTCTTACGTTCTCTGCGGGCGCTCTATCCTGAGCAGCGCCTTCGCGTCGTGTTTCAGCCCCATTTATTCACCCGTACCCGCGACTTTGCGCTGGGCTTCGCCGAAAGCCTGAGCCTAGCCGACGAGGTGGTGATGCTGGATATCTATCCAGCCCGGGAGCTGCCCATAGCGGGGGTGACGTCGGATATGATTCTTTCGCAGGTAACAGCCCCGCGCAAGACCTTACAAACCAAAGAACAGGTGTTGGCAACTGCCAAGACTGATACCGATTTTGACGTGCTGGCGACTGTCGGCGCGGGTGATATTGACCAACTTGTACCACACTTACGAACTATCCTAACGGAGCGCTGGAATGGAGCTGAAGCGTAAAGCAAATAATCTGATTTTCGCTACTGTGTGCCTAGTGCTGCTCACGGGGTTAGCGGTGTTTGCCGGGGTTCGGCAAGCTAGCCGACCTGTGAGCAATGTTATCGTGAACATCAGCAATGAGTTCAACAACTACTTCATTAGCGAGAAGGAGGTAACGGCGCTACTAACCCACAACGGCCAGCAGCCCCTGATAGGTGCTGAACCCAGCGAGCTAGATCTAAAAGCGCTGGAGGCTCGCCTGCGTGCTCACAGCTTTGTGAAGGATGCGCAAGTGTACCGCGACCTAGCCGGTAACCTGCACGCCGATGTACGGCAAAACCGCCCCATCGCCCGTCTCACGCACAACGATACCCGCCTTGATACCTACCTCGATATGGAAGGCCAGCAACTGCCGCTGTCGCCGCTATTTACCGCCCGGGTAGTACCCGTATCGCGGGTGAGCGGCCCACCGTTGCAGCCTGGATTTTTTCGGGACTCTACTGGGCAGCGTTATTTAGAATTTCTGCGCTACATTGATGAACATCCGTTCTGGCGTGCCCAGGTGGCGGAGGTATTTATCGCGCCGAATGGGAAGGTTTCTTTTACTCAACAAGTAGGAGACCAACGTGTCGAATTTGGCTCTCCTGATAATATTTCAGAAAAATTCGCGAAACTAATGGTATTTTACCGGCAAATTCCGCCGGCCCTGGGTTGGGACACGTACCACCGTGTCAATGTCGAATTCAAGGACCAGATCATTTGCGAATAACCGAACTCCCGCTACGACGCGCAGCTATGCGTTTTCGAAGAACAACCTCTTGCAACTAAATTATCACTCTCTCTCGCCCGTCTCTACCCATGCAAAACGATAAGATTGTAGTCGGCCTCGACATTGGCACCACTAAAATTTGCGCCCTAGTTGGGCGAAAGAACGAGTTTGGCAAACTTGAAATACTCGGCATGGGCAAAGCGGTGTCGGAAGGCGTCGTGCGTGGCATCGTGTCGAACATCGATAAGACCGTTGATGCCATCAAAAAAGCTATCCGTCAGGCCGAGGAACAATCAGGTATCAACATTGGCGTAGTCAACGTAGGTATTGCCGGGCAGCATATCAAAAGCTTGCAGCACAACGGCAGCATCACGCGCGCTTCCTCAGATAACGAAATCACTGTGGATGACGTGAACCGCTTGACCAACGACATGTACCGCTTGGTGACCCCACCCGGTTCGGAAATCATCCACGTAATGCCCCAAGACTACAAGGTGGATTACGAGGAAGGTATCTTGGATCCTGTGGGCATGTCGGGCGTGCGCTTGGAGGGCAACTTCCACATCATCACGGCCCAGAGCACGGCTATTAACAACATTAATAAGTGCGTAACGAAGGCCGGGTTGGAAATCGACAACCTGATTCTGGAACCTCTATCATCGAGCATGTCGGTGCTGAGCGAAGAGGAGAAGGAAGCTGGTGTAGCCCTGATCGACATCGGCGGTGGCACCACCGACCTAGCTATCTTCAAGGACGGCATCATCCGCCATGCGGCTGTTTTGCCCTTTGGCGGCAACATCGTGACCTCTGACATCAAGCAAGGTTGCTTGGTGATGCAGAACCAGGCCGAGCAGCTAAAGGTGAAGTTTGGTAAAGCTATTGCTGAGGAAGCCAGCGACTACGAAATCGTGAGCATTCCAGGCCTGCGCGACCGGGCTCCAAAGGAGATTTCTCTCAAGAACCTAGCGCACATTATTGAGGCGCGGATGGAGGAAATCATCGAGTTGGTATACGCTGAAATTCAGCGCACTGGCCATGGCGATAAGCTAGCGGCTGGTATCGTGCTGACTGGCGGTGGCTCGCAACTGCAGAACCTCGTGCAGCTAACGGAGTATATCACTGGTATGGATACTCGTATCGGCTACCCCAACGAGCACCTAGGTAAGAGCAAAATTGAGGCGGTGAAGTCGCCGATGTACGCTACTACCGTTGGACTCGTGCTGTCGGGTTACCGCTCTATTGATGAGCGCGTAACTCGCAGCTACGAAGAGGAGCCGCAGCTGCCTGCGTACCGTCCGGCCCCTGAGGTTCGCCCCACACCGCCGCCCGCGCCTACGCAGCAGCAACAACAGCCCGAGCAACCTGCCCCGCCGAAGAAGACTTCGGGTGCTGGCAAGTTCTTCATGGACATCATCAGCCGCACAAAAGGGTTGCTGATTGACGATTTTGACGATAAACAATACTAGTTTAAAGGCTAAATTGTCAAGTTGTTGAAGTCTGAATTAATTGAATAGTTGTTTTTAGCTCAACCTAAGAAGTCAGCCATTTAATCATTTAGCTATTCAACAATTCTGTCATCTATCATCTGACCTGTCAACAATGAATTATAAATTCGACATCCCGGCGCAATCCAACTCGATCATCAAGGTGATTGGCGTGGGTGGGGGCGGCTCCAATGCCGTCAACCACATGTTCAGCCAAGGTATCAAAGACGTTGAGTTCGTCATTTGCAACACCGACAAGCAGGCACTGCAAAGCAGCACTGTACCTAATAAACTTCAAATTGGCGTTGACCTAACCGAAGGGCTAGGTGCTGGCGCTAATCCGGAGCGCGGTAAGCAAGCGGCTATTGAAAGCCGTGAGCAAATCCGCGAGTTGCTTAGCAACGGTACTAAGATGGTCTTTATCACGGCCGGTATGGGCGGTGGTACGGGTACAGGTGCTGCCCCAGTTATTGCCAAAGTGGCCAAGGAGCTAGGGGTACTCACTGTGGGTATCGTGACGGCGCCCTTCATGTTTGAAGGCAAGAAGAAACGTCAACAGGCCGAGCACGGCATCAAGGAGTTGAGTGAAAACTGTGACACAGTTCTAGTGATTCTCAACGATAAGCTTCGCGAGATCTTCGGCAACCTGCCTATTCGTGCTGCTTTCGCTAAAGCGGATAATGTGCTGAGTACGGCGGCCAAGAGTATCGCGGAAATCATCACGGTAACCGCCGAGGTGAACGTGGACTTTGAAGACGTGAAAACGGTCATGAAGGACAGTGGCGCTGCCGTTATGGGTAGCAGCATCACGGAGGGCGAAAACCGCGCTCATCGTGCTGCCGAGGAAGCTCTGGCTTCGCCGCTGCTCAACAACACCGACATCCACGGCGCGCAGAAGATTCTGCTCAGCATCATGTCGGGCGACCAAGCCGAACTGGAAATGGATGAACTCACCGAAATCACGGAGTACATCCAAGACAAAGCCGGTCAGGACGCCGAGGTGATCTTCGGTCACGGCATCGACTCGACCCTTGGTCAGAGCATCCGCGTAACGGTTATTGCGACGGGTTTTGCGCGCGAAACGCACAACATCAGCATTCAGGGGCTAGGTACGAGAGCTGAGTCGGGACCCGATCCGCAGATTAACCTGTTTGACAAGGATCGGCAGGATGCACCAGCACCCACAGTGCCTACATTCAGTGCGCCTGCTCCCGTAGCTGCTGCGCCTGAGCCGCCCAAGGTAACGTTTGACTTAGAAACCTCACCTTACTCGGCACCTGTACCGCCTGTAGCAGCGCCTTCGTCGCCTGCTCCGGAGCCGGTAGTGTACCAGTCTGCGCCGCAGCAACCGGCCCCGGCACCTGCTCCCATGCCTGCTCCACGGCCTTCGTTGGATGCTCGGGCGGAAGAGCGCCGTCGCCGCTTGCAGGAACTAAGCAATGGTCTTTCTAACGACGCTATCAAAGACCAGTTGGATACGCCGGCTTACCTGCGTCGCCATGTGAAGCTGGAAAACGTAGTGCCATCAAGCGAGCGGAACATCTCGCGCTTCAACCTTTCTGATGACAACGAGCTGCTAGGTGACAACCGTTTCCTGCACGACAACGTGGATTAGGTTTAAGCAATAACAAAAAAAGCTAGGCCATCTGGAGAATCTTCAGGTGGCCTAGCTTTTTCTTACGCTTACCATTAGCGCTGTCCGTTGCTGGTCGAATCCATGAGTTGTGCATGGTTCATCTTGATCGGATCGGCTCTTTCCGGATCGGCAGAGGTCGTTAAAGGATGCGAGGCTACCGAGCATGCCGTTAGGAGCGTGAGTAGCGAAAGGCAAAAAACGCGAGTAAGGTTCATGCAAATTAGCGAAGCGAAAGGGTGGTTGAATAAGGATTAAGTGCGGCGTAGTAGACGATTCAGCGGTTGTTCTACTGCGTAATAGAGTACAATAGCTAGAATATTTAGAATGACAAAAAGCTTGCCCGAATTTTCTGTCCAGTTCGTAGCTAGCCACTTTTGTATAAAACCCATGTGAATAAGGTAAAAAACGTAGGAACTTTTGCCCAGAAGCTGCAGCGGCGACGAAGCAAAGAACCGTCGAAGCCAGGTTGGCTCAGTGAGTAATCCGGCAAAAAAAGTGACGATGCCGCCGGGGAGTACCACGTTGTTGAGTGCAGCACCGAACGGGTGTTCCTGTCCGTAGCTGTAGCCACCTTTCGTCCAAACCATACCTCCTAGGGCGGCGGCCATCACTACTAAACCTAGGCTTGTTAGCAAGCCCGGAAAAGAGTATCGCCGAATACGATCTTGGCGATACCAAAACGCAAGCTGCATACCCGCGTAGAACTCAAAGCACCGCCCGAAGAAGGTGTAGAGTAGAACAAATTTGAAGTTCCCGAATAAGCCATGGTGGTGCAGCTGACCAACGGTAAGAACGAGCAAGCAGCCAACCGCTAACAACAGGAAAGGCTGGACCCACAACTTGATTCGCTTACGTAGCAGCATAAAAGCAACCGGGGCGAATAAGTAAAAGCACTCTTCTACGGTGAGCGTCCAACCTTGCGCGATACCCGAAAACTTCATCTCATCGAAGAAACCGCGTAAAAAGAGAACGTTGAACAACCAAGTCCGAAAGACGAAAACTCCTTCTGTTTGAAAACGCAGTAGGAAAAAGGCGCAGGTCAGCAGGAAATACATTGGGTAAATCCTGGCAAAACGGTTGCGTAGGTAAGGGCCCCACCACGACCAAGTCCATTGCTCTGAGCCATAATAGCGCAGCGTGATTAAGAACCCGCTAAGCACGAAGAAAATGGACACACCGATATGAAACTCCAGCACAATTCGCTGTAGGAGCTGAGGTGCACCCTCGGATTGGAATGGGTTAAAATGGTGTAAAAAAACCAAGTAAGCCGCCAAAGCCCGCACACCCGTTAGTGCAGGCAAGTACGTTTTCGCGCGAGTAGTAGATGGCGTAGGACTAGGTGGAGGGGAAAGAAGCGACATGCCGGACAGATACATCCGCAAGATAAGATTCCGACCTAGGTCTCTATGGTTTGAATGGGTCTGAAAAGCGCGGGTCCTGAATAAACGTCGAATCCGTTAGGGTACCTAGGAAGGCAATGATCTGCTTTTTCTGAGTTGCTGTGAGTGTCAGCTGATTGCTAAAGGCGGAGTTAGCGGCATCTAGCATATTCGGATCGATGTTCGGACTGGCGAGCTGCACATGGTCGCTATAATGGTCGAGTACCTGCTCCAAGGTTTGGAAGCGGCCGTCGTGCATGTAAGGTGCTGTTAGGGCAATATTGCGTAAGGAAGGGGCTTTGAACTTGCCGTTATCGAAGCTTTGCTTCGTGACGCTACCTCGACCTAGGTCCGTGAACGTGGCGTCGAGGCCGTTGTTGAAGAAGTCGCGGGCGGTGAACAGGGGAGCGCCGTGGCAGTGAAAGCAGTTGGCGCCTGGCAGCGTAACAGCTACCGGATGGGTGTTGAACAAGGTCAGGCCCTGTAATTCGGTTTGCGTAAGAGCCGTCCGGTCGCCGTTGTTGTACTTGTCGAACCGTGAGTTCGCTGAAACCAATGTGCGCTCAAATTGCGCTAAGGCCTTCAGTACATTCTCTTCCGTGATAGTCTTGGAGCCAAATGCCTGCCGGAACAGGGGAGGGTAGAGGTCCGTTTGTTGCAGCTTCGCCACCCCGTCGGCCAATGGTTGGTGAAGCTCCACCGCATTTTCGATGGGGATGCGGGCTTGCTGCTCCAACGTCGTGACGGCGCCATCCCAGTTTAAGCTGGTTTCCCACAACACATTCGTTAGCGACATCGCGCCGCGTGGGTGCTGCTGTCCATCAACGCCCAGCGCGCGAGCCCGCCCATCGGTGAAGGCTTTGCTCTGCTGGTGGCAGCTGCCGCACGACATGGTGTTGTCGCGCGACAGTTTGGTTTCATAAAATAGAAAGCGACCTAGCTTCACACCCTCCTCCGTCAGCGGATTATCAGCCGGTACCGTTACGCTCTGCGGAAACTTACTGGGCAGCACCAAGCTGTACGGCGTTGTCACGACCGGCGTATCATCCTCCGACTCTTGCTCCGGATCCGTCTTGCTGCACGCTGCCAGCAAGAAGAAAACGAAGGCCAAGGCCCAGAGCCAAGAAGAAACACGCGTAAGGCTAGGCAACATAAGCAAGGCAAGAGTGTACTTCAAGATACAACTTCACGCGTACAACACAGCCAGCTACAGCTGGGTTTCACGCACACAAAGCTGTGTTCTAACGTGCTTCTCGGCGCAAGATTGTCGGCCTCTTTACTCTTGTTTTCTTTTCAATAAGTACTTGGTCTGCTTAAAGCTGTAGCCTACCGCTAGCACGAAGCGGCCTGCACTGGCAGGGTGGTCGGTCATGGCTGTGTACACGGGGAACTGCATGCTAGTGTTCAGTGAGAAATTCTTGTAGTACACATCAAGGCCAGGCCCCAAGAGAGCATTGTTCATCTCATGTTCGCCGGTGAGCCGCCCTTCTAGCTCTTCGCCATCCGTTTTTTCATAAAAGAACTGAGCGGAAGGGTACACCTGCCAATTCTGACCTAGGGGCAAGCGGTAGAACAGGCTGGCGAACGTAGTAGTGCTAGGGGCAATGCTATTTTCGAAACGGTTGCGCGAGGCTACCCGGTAGCTGCTGTTTACGCTTAAGCCTAAGCTACGCCAGCTGCCGATGTAATTGGCATACACGAAACCATCGGTGGTGCCCGTGCCTACTTGGTTCAGTAACGGGTAGCGCTTGCCATCCTGGTTCACGCGCTGGAAGTTGCCAGTTGGTAGCTTGAGGCCGCCGCCTACAATTAAGCGGCTTTGCACGCCTGCCGTTTCGATATTGCGAATCAGGTGGTAGCCCGCGAAAACCGTCACGTCACCGATGCCGGAAGCGTTCAACTGCTTGCCGTTAATCTGGGAAGTGTTCATCACGTAGGGTACAAAGGCATTCAGCTCCACTCGTTGAGAGAGGAAGTATTTGCCGCGTACTTCAATCACGCGAAAGGCTTCGTAGTCGTTCGGGTCGCCTTTGTGTGAGTGCTCGTAGCCCGTATCGTTGTTGAGGTGAGCAGGGAAAAAAGGCCGCACGCCATCCGGAAAGAACTGCGGCGTCTGACCTAACTGCCGGTAACCATTGAAGATACGGTAACGGTGCATGATCGAGACGCCACTCTGGTTGTCATAAGGCGTGATGCCCATGAAACAGCCGCAGATATCGCAAGCCTGACTCTTAAGGCTAAGCGAAAGGAAAAAAGGCAGAAGGAGGAAGAATTTTTTCATGAAGCTAGCTAGAAGCATCAATGTTGAGTGGAATAAACAAGCTGTTGCGTCGCGCAGAACACAGCGTCAGCGCTAAGGCTGACGCTCAGCCAAGCGCTTATCCTTAGTGAACTGCTCATCCGTAAGTGTCGCCAGAAAGGCGAGCAAGTCGCTTTTTTCCTGCGCCGAAAGCGCAATACCTAGGCGGCCGTTGGTTTGTCGCAGCAGCGGATCAAGCGTGGGGGAGTCAACCACCCCTTTGTCGTAGTGGTCGAGCACTTGCGCTAGGGTCTGAAAGCGACCGTCATGCATGTAGGGCGCCGTCAGCATTACGTTGCGCAGCGAAGGCACTTTGAACCGACCCTGGTCGGCGGGCAAACTGGTGATGTGGGCCCGCCCGGAATCAGCCGCAAAAGATTTATTTAAGCCATTGTTGCGAAATGATTCGTCGCTGAACAGATCAGTGGCATGGCAAGCGGCGCATTTTTGCGCTACCAACGTACGGCCACGTAGTTCTGTCTCGTTAAGTTGCCCGCCTGCCTCTTGGCGCGCATAATGATCGTAGCGTGAATTAGCAGACGTGAGTGACGCCAGGAATTGCGCGAGAGCTCGCAAAAACTGTTGCGAATTAATAGGCGATTGACCATATACCTTAGCAAAACGCTCCTGGTACTTGGGGTCAGCGTTGAGCTTGCGCAGCACGTTTTCCAGCGTCTCATCCATTTCCACTGGGTTAGTTATGGGCGCCAGCGGCAGCATCTCTAGGTTTTGAGGTCCCCCGTCCCAGAAGAAAGTCTTCTTCCAGCGAAGGTTCTGTAAAGCCGGCGCGTTGCGCGTCCCCAATAGGCCATCGACGCCGTGACTTACCCGATGATCGGCGTGGGCAAATGCCGCATACTGCTGGTGACAGCTGCCACACGACACTTGATTGTCGCGCGAAAGCCGAGGATCATAGAACAACGTACGACCTAGCTCGAAAGCCTCCTGCGTGGGCGGATTAGTTTCCAGCGTGTAAACGGGGGCCGGAAAATTAGTAGGAAGTAGTGCGCCCGGGACCGTTTCGGGTTGCAGCACATCCGCGTCTGGCTGGCAACCAGCCAGGCATCCTGCCAGCCCAGTAGCTAGCAGGATGAATCCTAAGCGTAACACCGCTGCTAATTGGCGTGGATATGATCCACGGTAAACATACCTGCGCTGTAGTTATTGGCTACCCGTACCGCATTAGCGCCCGCACTGTGGCTCGTGCTACCAGTATCTGCGAAACGCATTCCGGTAAATAGCTTCAGCACATCGGCGTGAAAGTGAATTTCCGGGCTATGATCAGTGCGCACCATTACGGTCTTGCCATTGAAAGAAGGCGAAACGGTGCGGATAGCATTGTACGGCTTCATGAAGCCACCAACGTGAAAGACCAGTGCTTTGCTCGGCGACTCGGGAGAGGTACCTTCCATCTTTAGGAAGATGTAGCCGGTATTCCAACTCCAAAACATGTTGTTGGAAGGATCTAGCGCCCCTGTTTGTGCACCAAATACATTGTGCAAGCTGTCAACACCAATGGTGAAAGTGATGCCTGTGTAATCACCAACGGGCACATCCGGAATGGTGAAGTGATGCGAAGCGGCATCCGACTCTTTCACCAGATAATAGCTTTCGGGCTGTACAAAGGCGCTGCCATCGGCTTTGGTGAGCTTGATGTTGGAGATATAGTAGTTGAATGTTGTAACCGTGAAATGGTCGCCAGCTTCCGTCGTGTAGTTACCGGTGTTTAGAGCTAGGGGGGAAGTGCCCACCATGTTCTCCATCTCGACGTCTAGCGTGCCTGTGGTGGTAGTGGGCGAGGAGTCGTCTTTGTCGCAGCCAGTAAAGGTAATAGCGCTAATAGCCAGCGCTATCCAAAACGCGGGGAGTTTAGAGAAAAGCATTTTTCGAGAAATCTTATCGGGTAAGTAGAAAACGCAGACGCGCGCGGCTACTCAGGAGTAGCCGCAAACCGCGAGGTAAAGCGGAGTTCAGACCCGAAAAGAAGGAGGATGAAAAATGCTGTGTGTAGGTGTGAATCCGTAAGCTTCTGCCGTTGGCAGCGCATACGGGCGTGGCGATGATGGCCACCAAACCGGCTCATTGATAAACGAAGTCAGCGGCGCTAAGGCTTCGTACTTTACTTTGGTAAAACCTGCGGGAGCTTTGCTTTCACTTTCGGCGGCTTTGCGGAGCTGTTTGGCCAAATGGCACTTGCCATTGCAGTGGAGCTGAGGCCTAGCTTTGTTCACGCAAAAAAGCTCCGTGATTCGCTCCTTGTGCACTTGGTAGTCCAATACCATCAACTCCTGACTGAACGTCTGGAGCAGAATGAGAGTGGAAAGAAACCAAGCGAAAGCACGCGTCATGCTGTAACAGCAGGTGGTTGAAGGAACAAAGATAGGTGCTGCACCTAGGATGCAAGCTGCCGCGCAAATTTTGTTGCCGAAAACTCGAAACTAAAAAGCAAGAAGTTGCTCGGCTTGTTCCGCCAACAACTGTTTGTACAGCAGATTGGTAAGCTCACCTTCTGGGGTAAGATGCTGGTCGAGGAAAGGTAAGCGCACTCGAGTAGGGAGCACCGCAGTACCTAGGTACATCAAGATGTCGGTCATGTGGCTTAAGGCCAGCAAACCACCTTGGCTACCAGTACCTAGCCCAATTAGTGCTGCCTTTTTTCCCCGAATGCCACCAGGGTAGGGGAGACCATCAATGAAGGCTTTCAGAACGCCCGGGTATGAACAGTTATACTCTGGCACGACGAATACCAGCTTATCAGCTTCGTTGGCTAGCTTGATGAGTTGGTTGAACTCTGGGTGTTGGCCCACCTTATCGTAAAGTGCGCTGGTAATAAAGTCAGCTGGGAGTTCCGCTAGATCGAGCAGTTGGTAAGCAGCACCACGCTCATGGAGCAGGTTAGCATATAAATGAGCGATGCGAAGTGCGCGTGAATTGGGTCGGTTGGTGCCCGCGATGATAGTAATCATTCAGCGTGTGTAGTAGAGAGAAGTTACCCCATAACAGTTAAGCGCGCAGTTTGGCTATATAATGACAGTAGCTAATGCGAAAAGTCTCAACATTTAGTTGGTGAAGTTGGGTACAGGGCAATAAAAAAGCGAACCAGTTAGCTGGTTCGCTTTTTTATCGAGTGACAATCAAGCGTTAAGCTAGGTTGTTAGAAGTAGCTTTTGCCGAAATAAACTCACGGTTCAACAAAGCAATGTTTTCCAGCGAAATGCCTACGGGGCACTCAGCAGCACATTGGCCGATGTTGGTGCAAGCACCGAATCCTTCTTTGTCCATCTGAGCAATCATGTTTTCTACGCGAGTTTTGCGTTCTACCTGACCTTGTGGTAGCAAAGCTAGTTGCGACACTTTTGCCGACACGAAAAGCATAGCCGACGCGTTTTTGCAAGCTGCTACGCAGGCACCGCACGCAATGCAAGTAGCTGCCTCGAAAGCACGGTCAGCAACAGGCTTCGGAATCGGAATTTCGTTGCCATCGGGAGCACCACCCGTGTTTACACTCACATAGCCACCCGCCTGAATGATACGGTCGAAGGCCGACCGGTCTACGCTTAGGTCACGGTTAACAGGGAAAGCATTCGCACGCCAGGGTTCGATGGTGATAGTGTCACCATCGTTGAACTTACGCATGTGAAGCTGGCAGGTAGTAGTACCTTTCTCCGGGCCGTGCGCACGGCCATTGATAAATAAGTTGCACGATCCGCAAATACCTTCGCGGCAGTCGTGGTCGAACGCTACTGGATCTTCTCCTTTGTGGAGCAGATCTTCGTTTAGTACGTCCAGCATCTCCAGAAAGGACATTTCTGGCGAGATATCTTTTACTTGATATTCCACGATTTGCCCTTCAGCATTGCGGTTTTTCTGCCGCCACACTTTCAGGGTAAGGTTCATGGGTTTGGCATTCGGGTTACTTCCAGCCATTTTATATGGAATTTTGAATTTTGAGTTTTAAATGTTGAATGAGTTAAGGAATGAACAATGAATAGCTGCTTAGCATTCGACTGCCTAGCAGCTATTCAAAATTCAACATTCAAAATCCAACATTACTTATAGCTGCGCTGCGTGAGCTTCACGTTCTCGAACTGAAGCTCTTCCTTGTTCAGGATTTCGGGCTTGCCTTCGCCAGCATATTCCCAAGCTGCTACGTACGCAAAGTTCTCATCGTCGCGTAGGGCTTCGTTTTCAGGAGTTTGATACTCCTCACGGAAGTGACCCCCGCAGCTTTCTTTCCGGTGCAGGGCATCGTCTACCATCAGTTCGCCTAGCTCGATAAAGTCAGCTACACGGCCAGCGTTTTCGAGCGCTTGGTTGAGCTCTTCGTTCGTACCCGTTAGCTTCAGGTCGCTCCAGAACTCTCTGCGCAGCTTCTGAATCTCAGCTTTGGCGTGTTGCAAACCTTCTGCATTACGCGCCATACCGCAGTACTCCCACATAATGTGACCAAGAGCTTTGTGAAACTCGGTTGGAGTCCGGTTGCCTTTGATGCTGATCAGTTTGTTGATCCGCTCGCGAACTTCTGCTTCGGCTTGAGCGAAAGCGGGGTGCTGAGTCGTAACCGGCGTTGGTGCCGTTTGAGCTAAGTAATCACCAATGGTGTAGGGGATTACAAAGTAACCATCAGCCAAGCCCTGCATTAGTGCCGAAGCACCTAGGCGGTTAGCACCGTGGTCAGAGAAGTTACACTCGCCGGTAGCATACAGACCTGGAATCGAGGTTTGCAGGTTATAGTCAACCCAGAGGCCACCCATGGTATAGTGTACCGCTGGGTAGATGCGCATCGGCAATTCGTACGGGTTTTCGCCGGTGATCTTCTCGTACATCTCGAACAGGTTGCCGTACTTCTGGCTCACCTTATCGGCACCGTCGCGCTTAATCACGTCGGCAAAGTCGAGGTATACAGCTAGGCCAGTTGTTCCTACGCCGCGTCCTTCGTCGCAAGCCTGTTTGGCGTTACGGGAAGCCACGTCGCGAGGAACAAGGTTACCGAAAGCTGGATACTTACGCTCCAAGAAGTAATCGCGCTCCTCCTCAGGAATCTGACGTGGGTCGCGCTTGTCACCTTTTGCTTTGGGTACCCATACGCGGCCGTCGTTACGCAGCGACTCCGACATCAGCGTTAGCTTCGACTGGTAATCACCTGATACTGGGATGCAGGTCGGGTGAATCTGCGTAAAGCAAGGGTTAGCGAAGAAGGCACCTTTCTTGTGCGCACGCCAAGGAGCAGTTACGTTGCAGTACTTAGCGTTTGTGCTCAGGTAGAATACGTTGCCATAGCCACCCGTTGCCAAGATTACAGCGTGTGCTGAGTGCGTTTGAATCTCACCTGTAATAAGGTTACGCGTCACGATGCCGCGGGCTTTGCCATCTACTACCACCAGATCCAACATTTCGGAACGGGTATAGAGCTTCACTTTGCCGTAAGCAACCTGCCGGCTCAGGGCCGAGTAGGCACCAAGTAGCAACTGCTGACCAGTTTGGCCACGGGCGTAGAACGTACGGCTTACCTGCGCACCACCGAACGAACGGTTAGCGAGCAACCCGCCGTATTCACGGGCGAAAGGTACCCCTTGTGCCACGCACTGGTCGATGATATTCACCGATACCTGAGCCAAACGGTACACGTTAGCTTCACGGGCGCGGTAGTCACCACCTTTAATCGTATCGTAGAACAAGCGGAACACAGAGTCACCGTCGTTCTGGTAGTTTTTAGCTGCGTTGATACCCCCCTGTGCCGCAATAGAGTGAGCACGGCGTGGTGAATCGTGGTACGTAAAAGCTTTTACGTTATAGCCTAGTTCGGCTAAGGAGGCTGCCGCAGACGCGCCAGCTAGGCCCGTACCGACAATGATAACGTCGTATTTCCGCTTGTTAGCAGGGTTTACGAGCTTAACGTTGAACTTATGCTTCTCCCATTTCTCGGCCAATGGGCCCTCGGGAATTTTGGAATCCGGTAGCATCTTAATGAGCGAGTTCTGGTTTGAAGAAGAAGAAATACAACGGCATAGCGGCAAAACCAGCGCACACCAAGATGGCGAAGGCGTAACCGATGACCCGAATCAGAGGCGTGTACTTGCGGTGGTTCAAGCCAAGCGTTTGGAATCCGCTGCGGAAACCGTGGATGAGGTGGTAGCACAAGGCCACCTGTGCCGCTACGTAGAGCAACACGTACCACCATTGCTTAAAGGAACTATACACAAGCGTGTAGAGGTCCGCGTTGTTGTTGATATCGGGATCCAAATCGCCGAAACGAGCCCGATAGAAGAAGTTGTACATGTGTACCAGCAAGAAGAGCAGAATGATGGTGCCGAGCAGCGCCATGCTGCGCGAATACCAGGGACTGTTCTGGCTAGGACGGCTTTCAACATATCCGACCGAACGAGCTGCCCGATTTCGGACTGCTAGCGTATACGACTCGTAAATGTGGAAAACGAAACCCAACAACAGCACCCACTCAACAGTGCGGATGACCGGGTTGGTGCCCATGAAGTGTGAATAAATGTTGAAGGCGGCGCCGCCGTCATTCTTGAACAGCTGAAAGTTGCCAATCAGGTGGACCACTAAGAACGAGCATAGGAATAAACCCGTAATGGCCACCACAACTTTGCGGCCGATGCTGCTGGAAAACGTATTACTAATCCAACTCATAGGAGCTACTAGTAGGTAAAGAAACGTTGGTTATAGTGGTCAAAGGTAAGCGCGGACTATGTACGAAACAATCCAAATTATTCGTTTGGGTAGTACATGAATCAATCTTAAACCCCCGCCGTTAAGGCTTACTAGTTTTACTCTAACCTAGCCCCTTACTTTTTTGTTAGATTTCTCGACGGCTTTTTTGCTCTTTTTCATCCCTCTGCACACAACCTGATCTTCTATGATTCTTTCGCTACCTGCTCCTAACAGGCGGTTGCTGCTGGCATTGTGGATAAGCTTATCCTGCTTGCTGCTCTTAGCGCGCAACACCCAAGCTTCCCACTTACGCGCCGGCGACATTCAAGCCAAAGTGGATACAACGGCGGGCCGTAATCCACGCCGCATCTTTTTTAAGATGATCTTATATACGGATAATTCTCCCTCGAGCGTCAGGCAACCTACTGCTACTATCTTTTTCGGTGATGGTACTAGTAGCGGGGTAGATGCTATTAAGCGCTCTACGGCTGACCCTATTCGCATATCGAATAGTACTGACCTCAACATCTATTACTTCGAGCACACTTACAACGCTGTTGGAACGTACACGATTAGCTTTATTGGGGAGAACCGTAACCGGGACATTCTGAACATTCCGGATTCTTTTAACCGGTCATTTTACATCTCCACGACTATCGTGATTGACCCTGCGTTGGGACTAAACCGGTCGCCAATTCTAACAGCACCGGCCATCGACCGCGCTGCTCGCAATCAAGTGTACTTGCACAACCCAGCTGCTTTCGACGCTGATGGCGACTCCTTGAGCTATCAGCTAGTGCGCTGCCAATACGTGCCTGAAGGAATTGAAGGCACCGCATCACCTACTGGCAACAACCGGCCAAACAACCAAGTTTGCCCAGGTTATACTTACCCTGACGATCCTAGCTTTGGCGGCACCAGCGTCCCTTATAGCGGCCCGCCAAGTGACCCCGGCGGGAATACTGTACGGTTTTCGCAAGATGTGCGAACGGGGCAAATTGTGTGGAATTCGCCATTCCGGCTAGGGTATTATAACGCCGCTTTTGTGGTGAGTGAATGGCGTCGTGTAGCAGGAGCGCCCGCCCGCCGCATTGGGCAAGTAATTCGCGACATGCAGATTATCGTGGAGAACAGCGAGAACCTGCGGCCACTTCTCAAAATACCAAACGACACGTGTGTGGTGGCGGGAACAACCATCACTCGCACTATTACGGCTACCGATCCCGACCGAAACCCGGTCACCTTATTTGCTTATAGTGGCATCATTCCTCCAGCTACTTTCCGACAAACAACATCGGGGCCACCCACGGCACGCGGAACATTTACCTGGACGCCCAATTGCAATAATATCGCAAGCGAGCCAACGCAGATCGTGTTCAAGGCGCAGGATGTTCCAACTTCTGGCTCTCCGCTGATCGACGAACGGGGTTGGCGAATTACGGTGATTGGGCCAGCTCCGACGGGGCTAACCGGTCAGCAGAACGCAACGATTCCGCCCTCGGTGACGCTACGCTGGAATCGGTACCTAGCCGACTGCGTAGGCCGCGATGGTATCCAGCTCCTTATCTTCCGCAAAGAAGGCTGCACGAACTTTACTCCTGACGCATGCCAGACAGGCTTGCCCGCTTCATTGGGCTATGTGCAGGTGGGCTCTGTAGCTAAAGACACCCAGCAGTTCACCGATACACAAGGCTTAGAGCGAGGTAAGACGTACTCGTATCGGATCTACGCCACCTTCCCGCTGCCTGGGGGAGGAGCTAGCTTAGCCTCACAGGAGGTTTGCGTGACACTAAAAGGCAAGAGCGCGCTGCTCAAAAACGTGACAGTAGACCAGACCAATACTACAACTGGTGCTATTACTGTGCGTTGGACGGCACCTAAGACGGGCTTAGATGGTGTAGGTTTTCCAACTCCCAGCAGCTACCGCCTCTCGCGGGCGGTGGGGCAGAGCACTACCAACTTCACATCCGTATTCACCACCAGTAACCTCGCCGACACGAGCTACGTGGACACGGGACTGAACACGCAGTCTAACGCGTATACCTACCGCCTAGAGTTCTTTGTGGGTGGCATCCCTGGGCAAGCCGGCGCGCAGAGTGAGGCTACGCAGCCTGCCTCGAGCGTGCGCTTAACTGCCGCCGCCAACCAAACAGCTACGCAGGTGAACTTGACCTGGACGTACGCGGTGCCATGGACCAATGCAGGGCGGCCTACGTTAGTCTTCCGTCGCAACCCAGGTAGCACCACCTTTGTGCAGGTTGCCAGCGTAACGGGCGGAGCTACTGGCGGTAGCTACGTGGATCAGGGTACGGCAGCGGCACCCCTGCAGAAAGGACAGACCTATTGCTACTATGTGCAGACCGAGGGTGGTTATGGGTTGCCCGGCAACTCTTACCTGAACACGCTGATCAACTTGAGCCAGCAACAATGTGTGGTACTGGCGGCTATACCGTGTCCGCCAGTGTTGCGCTTAGTGAACAATTGCGACAGCCTCAATGCAGTGGTGAGCAGTCGTTCTGGGGTGTTCCCGCGCCCAGGAGAGACGTACACTAATCTCCTGCGTTGGAACCTAGACACGAATGCACCCGCAGGCTGCGTCACCGATATTGCTTATTACCGCATCTTCTCGCGGGCTGCTAACGAGACGCAGATGAGCTTACGGGATTCTACCCGTGCCCCCGGTATCACTAGCTATGACGACAAAGGACTGCTGTCGCAAGCGGTGTGCTACCAAGTGCAAGCAGTGGACGTACGCGGGCAACGCAGCGCCCTTAGCGCGGAGGTATGCGCCGACAATTGCCAGCTGTTTGTGTTGCCCAACATCTTCACGCCCAATGGTGACGGGCTCAATGACACGTTCCGGCCGAAGGTATCGAGCCCGTTGCGGCGCATTCACTTCACAGCCTTCAACCGCTGGGGCGTGAAGGTGTATGAGAGCCAAAATAATCCCCTCATCGACTGGACCGGCGACGGCACCAATGGCGAAGGAACTAGCGGCGGCAAAGTCTCCGATGGCTTGTACTACTACCAGGCCGAGGTGGAGTTTGCTGACCTGAACGGCACCAAGAAAACCTTCAAAGGTTGGGTGCAGATTAACCGCTAGCTAGGTATGGTAATAGTGTAGCCTATTACCTACCTTCATGAAATCTAGTCAACGCTATTGCTAGGTTTCCTATATGCTTCCTCAGCTACCTATTCGTTCTGAACGGTTCCTGTTAGCCCTACTAGCCTTGCTGCTGGTAGGGCTAATTTTTTTGCCTATCGCACAAGCTTCTCACTTGCGTGCCGGTGATATACAAGTGAAGTCCGACACGACGGCGGGCCGCAACCCACGCCGCTTCTTTTTCAAGATGATCTTGTACACACAGTCTTCGAGTCCAGCTGATGCGTACAAAGAAACCATCTTTTTTGGCGATGGCACGAGTAGTGGGCTGGGTCAGATAGTACGCTCCATCAACCCAACGGGTGGCAACGGTACCCCTATAGGAAATGACACGGACGTTAACATTTTCTACTTCGAGCACACCTACAATGCCGTTGGTACCTACACTGTTAGCTACATTGGTGAGTATCGAAATGACTGCGTTATCAACATGACGAGGCCTGAAACCCAGACCTTCTACATTCGCACCACCTTCGTCATAGATCCAGCTTTAGGCATAAACCGCTCACCTGTACTGACTGCTCCCGCCGTCGACCTAGCTGCGCGTGGGCAGGTGTTCCTTCACAACCCCGCGGCTTACGACGCCGATGGTGACTCACTCGCTTACGTTCGGTTGGAAAGCCAGCAAGTGCCCCTCGAAGTTAAAGGTACAATTAGCCCTCCAGGCACCAACCAACCACTTGTTTCCATTTGCACTGACTATGTGTACCCGGATGCTGCTAGGTTTGGCGGTACTACAGTTGCTTTCGCGGGTAATCCCTCGGGTAGTCCGGATGCTGAGCCAGGCAAAGCAGGTGGGGGTCCTAACCCCGGCGGCAACCCAGTGACCTTCACGCAAAATAAGTACACGGGCCAGATCGTGTGGAATGCCCCTAACACCCTGGGGTGCTACAACGTGGCATTTGTTGTAGAGGAATGGCGCCGGGTGCCCGGTGCGCCTGCCCGCCGGATTGGGCAAGTCGTGCGCGACATGCAGATCATCGTGCGAGCTAGCACGAATCTGCGCCCTACAGTTATTATTCCAACAGATACCTGCGTTGTAGCGGGTACGCCGTTTAAAGGCAACGTCACGGCTACAGACCCCGAGAACCAGCCGATTACGCTAGCTGCTTACAGCGGAATTATCCCTCCGGCTACCTTCCGCCAATTGTCGAACAGCCCTGCTAATCGGGCACGTGGCGTATTCAATTGGACGCCTACTTGCGCTAATATCTCAAATCAACCAACGCAAGTTGTATTCAAAGCTACTGATCAGCCTCCCGCAGGAGTTGACCCGTTTATTGACGAGAAGGTTTGGCGAATCACAGTGGTGGGGCCTGCTCCAACGGGGCTGGTGGCGCAGCAGAACGCAACGATTCCGCCCTCCGTAACGCTACGCTGGAATCGCTACCTAGCCGACTGCACGGGCCGTGATGGGATTCAACTCCTGATCTTCCGCAAGGAGGGTTGCACTCCTTTCACACCCGATGCCTGCCAGACGGGCCTACCTGCCTCACTAGGGTACGTGCAGGTGGGCTCTGTAGCTAAAGACACGCAGCAGTTCATCGACACCAAGGGCCTAGAGCGAGGAAAGTCTTATTCCTACCGCATCTACGCCACCTTCCCGCTTCCCGGCGGCGGGGCGAGCCTAGCTTCCATCGAAGCCTGCGTGAATATGCTAGGCAAGAGCGCGCTACTCAAAAATGTGACCGTGGACCAGACTAGTACAACAGTTGGAGCCATCACTGTGCGTTGGACAGCACCTAAGACGGGTTTAACTGCGGATTTCCCGACCCCTAGCAGTTACCGCCTCTCGCGGGCCGTGGGGCAGAGCACCAGCTTCACGTCGGTATTCAACACGAGCAACCTAGCTGACACGAGCTACGTGGACACGGGCCTGAACACGCAAGCCAACGCTTATACTTACCAGCTGGAGTTTTTCGTGGGCGGCACGCCTGGGCAAGCCAGTGCGCAGAGTGAGGCCACACAGCCTGCTTCGAGCGTGCGCCTGAGTGCGGCTGCCAACCTGACGGCCACGCAGGTGAACCTAAGTTGGATCTACAATGTGCCCTGGAGCAACGCCGGGCGGCCCACGCGGGTGTACCGGCGTGACCCCACACCCGGCGCGCAGTTTGTGCAGATTGCCACAGTGACGGGCGGAGCTACTGGCGGTAGCTACGTGGACGCGGGCACGAGCACGGCGCCCTTGCAGAAAGGCCAGAGCTACTGCTACTACGTGCAGACGGAGGGTGGTTATGGATTGCCCGGCAACTCGTATCTCAATACTCTCATTAACCTAAGCCAGCAGCAATGTGTGGTTCTGGCGGCTATACCGTGCCCGCCGGTGCTGACGCTGGTCAACAACTGCGACAGCCTGAACGCAGCGGTTAGCACGCGCAGCGGCGTGTTCCCGCGCCCAGGCGAAACCTACACCAACCACCTGCACTGGACCCTAGACACGAATGCACCCGCAGGCTGTGCCACTGACATTGCCTACTACCGCCTCTTCTACCGCCCTGCTGACCAGCCGCAGCTCACCCTGCTGGACTCCACCCGTGGCCCCGAGCTAAATTACAACCACACCGGGCTGCTCTCGCAAGCAGCTTGCTATCAGGTGCAAGCCGTGGATGTGCGCGGGCAGCGCAGCGCCCTGAGCGCGGAAGTGTGCGTGGACAACTGCCAGCTGTTTGTGTTGCCCAACATCTTCACGCCGAACGGAGACGGCATCAACGACACGTTCCGGCCGAAGGTGTCGAGCCCGCTACGGCGGGTGCACTTTACCGCCTTCAACCGCTGGGGCGTGAAGGTATACGAGAGCCGGAGCAACCCCTTGATCGACTGGAGTGGGGAGGCCACAAACACCGAGGGAGCCAAGGGCGGAAAGGTCTCCGATGGCTTGTACTACTACCAGGCCGAGGTGGAGTTTGCTGACCTGAACGGCACCAAGAAGATCTTTAAAGGCTGGGTCCAAATCAACCACTAGCTAAGTACAGTGGCCTGCTGAGGTCAGCAAAGCACACGATGTAAAAAAGGCGCACCTAGGTGCGCCTTTTTTACTTTTGAAGCGAGAATGTGCAGATTGCGGGACCTTTTGCGAAAGCCGAGGAAGGGTACTTTCCTCGGCTGCTAATTCGACCAAACCGCCCAATCTTCTGATTTAGACAATGAAAGCAGTTATTTTTCCTGGCCAAGGCAGCCAGTTCAGCGGCATGGGCCGCGACTTGTACGAGCAACAACCCGCCGCTCGTCAGCTCATGGATCAGGCCAACGAAATCTTAGGTTTCCGCCTAACCGACGTGATGTTCACCGGCTCCGATGAAGACTTGCGCCAAACGAACGTTACCCAACCCGCTATCTTTCTGCATTCAGTAGCCCTGGCTGCTAGCTTGCCCGACCTAGCTCCAGCTATGGTAGCGGGGCACTCGTTGGGTGAATTTTCGGCGCTAGTTGCCGCCAAGGTGCTCAAGTTCGAAGATGCCCTGCAACTCGTGGCTCAGCGCGCCCAAGCCATGCAAGCGGCCTGCGAGGAGCAGCCTGGCACGATGGCCGCCATCCTAGGTCTGGACGACGATACGGTAGTGCGCATTTGCCAGGAAATTAGCACGGCGGGCGACGTGGTGGTAGCGGCAAACTTCAATTGCCCCGGTCAGCTCGTCATTTCCGGTAGCCAGCGCGGAATCGAAATTGCCTGCGAGCAGCTCAAGGCCGCCGGGGCCAAGCGGGCCTTGCCGCTCAGCGTAGGTGGTGCGTTTCACTCGCCGTTAATGCAGTCGGCCGAAGCTGCCCTAGCGCGTGCTATCGAGCAAACTCCTTTTGCCGCCGGCATTTGCCCCATCTATCAGAATGTGGACGCCGCCTCACACCGTGACCCCGACGAAATTCGCCAGAACCTGGTGCGTCAGCTCACTGCGCCCGTGCGCTGGACCCAATTGGTGCAGAACATGGCCGCCGATGGTGCTACTGAGTTCGTGGAATGCGGACCGGGCAAGGTGCTGCAAGGGTTAGTGAAGAAGATTGCGCCGGCCGTAGCCGTCAGCTCGGCGGCGGTATAGGTTTTCTTAAGAACAGCAAAAAGCCCCGGCTCACTGCATTCCAGTGAACCGGGGCTTTTATCTTGAAGTAACGTACCAAAAATCCATTGGAAAGAAGCCCCACGACGAGGCTTCTTTCTTGGTCTATTACTGAATCACTACACGCTGAGTTTTAGTTGTATCACCTTTAAAGCGAATGATATAAACGCCTGGCTTCAGTTTGTCGCTCGGAATGCTCAGCGAGGTTTGTCTGCCTACGCTCACCTGCGACAAGGTTCTGCCTACTACATCTACCACATCGATGCTTCTCACATGGAGTTGGTCAGGACCTAGGTTGATGTTGATCTTGTCTTTGGCAGGATTCGGGTAAACTTCGATGCCCGTATTTGCCAACGCATTCGAATTTCCCGTAACGGTGCCGCACGTGGTGGGTGCTCCTAGGCCGCTAATGGAAGCTAGGGAGGTAGCCACTACCATCTTGTCTAGTTTCGTGCCGCCACCTGCATTGTAAGCAACGGTTAGTGTGTGCGCTCCTGCGGTAAGTGGAGCCTCTTTTAACTTGATCCAGCCCCAACCACTGCCGGTATTTACCTCTTTTATGCTGACATCATCGATGTAGTAGGTGTTAGCTACCTTGGCCATATCGAACAAGAAAGTAGTAGTAGTAATGTTGGCCGTTATCGTCCAGGAAACCTGTTGCCACTCAGTACCAATGGTTTGGTCTGGCTGAAACTGGGAATTGCTCGTCCCGGTAGAAATCCTGATAGATCCGTTTGGTGCAAGAGCTTTTACCCAGTAAGAAATCACATATTGCTTCCCAATGGTAGTTGGGATTCCTGCACTCGACACTTGTACTCTCCAATAGTCAGTTTGTGCGGTAGCGTTCACCGCTTTCATGGCGCGGCTCCCGCTATGAACCTCGGCCGGCACAGTAGTAGCGGTAACGGCAGCTCCTCCGTTGAGAACACTCCAGCCCGTTAACGTATTCCCAGTTCCAGCTTCGAATCCACCATTCGACACTAATTCACTCGTTACACTTTGGAAATCACCATTATCAATCTTTAGCCAATAGCCATAATCTTCCCCAACGGGCACATTTTGCCTGGCAACAAAATTATAAACGGCGGTACTATCTGCTGTGAATGGCATTACCAAGTAGGCAGATGGATCGGTCGGTGGGGTTGTGGGGCTGCTCAAGCCACTTTTTACCCTTACATATCTTCCATTAGAAGCCTCAGGGTCTGCCACTATATCCCAGCTCGCACCTGTCGCGGCGCATTCGGCTTCCAGCCATGTTCTTTTCCCGAGAGGCTCCGCGGGTAAAACAGGGTTATTGGTACCCCACCACTTAAACCAGCGCTGGTAATACAGCCCAGGGAAAGGGTTCACGGTAATGTTGGTGTTGACGCTGGTATTGCCTAGCAGGAACTTGTCGACGAAAGCTTCCATGGCCGGCTGCTGGGTAGCCGGTACGGCGCAGTGGTTGTGGCCGCCATCAATGTAGAAGCCAAACCGGTCGCCAATACCAAAGGTCTTCCATACCTCGTGTGCGGCCCGAGCCGATACATACGCGGAGGGGTTGGCCAGCCACTCGAAATCTGTGTTGGCCGTCACTAGCAAGGCGCGGGGTGCAATCATGGCCATCAGCTCGTGGTGATCCTCGGGCAGCTTGGCTACGTTTGCATCGGAGAATCGCTTCATGTCATCCTTGAACCATTTGTAATCCGTGGCACCTAGCTTTTCCACTGCACCTAGGGTCTCGGAGACGCGCCAAGCCGGCGCGCCACCCCCGCCCGACTCTTGAGCAATGGTTAAGGCAATGCGCTCATCCATAGCTCCGGAGAACAAGGCCATCTTGCCAGCATAGGAGCAACCCGTTACACCAATGTGCTTCAGGTCGATCGGCAAGCTAGCCTGCACTAGTTCCAGACCATCGATAAGACGGCTCACACCCCAAGACCAGGCCGCGTATTGACCTGAGTTCTCCAAATTCTGATCTGGGTACAGCTGGAAGTAAGGGTCGTTCAAGGTCGGGGCTCCGTAGGTCGTGACGTTGTTGTGGTTGTACTGAATGCGGGCAATGTTGCGGCTAGTAAAAACCGCCGCCGGTACGCTCCCCGACAAGCTGTTCATGCCAATGATAGCCGCAAATGGACCAGGGCCTGTTGGTAGGCTCACTTGTGAAGTCAGCGTAAGCGTTTTACCATTCACGGTTACGTTCACGGTAAGGGTGCCATTGGCAGTGCCTGTGCCGGGAGCGTAGCTAGCTGTAATGGTTTCGGGGCGGGTAGGCCGGCGCCCAATTTCGTAGTTCTCAATTTCGGCTTTGATCTCATTGCGCCGGCACTCCCAGTCGCTGAACTGGGTAGAGCGCCCCCGCCCATCTGACCACATAAAGGGGTCGGTTAAGGGCTGGATGGCAGGTAGCTGGTCGAAGCTAGGAAGCGGCGGCGCGGCGCAGCTTCCTCCCGTATTCTCAACCGTGTACACTAGGGGAGGCGCTTGTGCTAACACGTTTAAGCAACTAAAACTCAGAAGCCAGGCTAGCAGCGCTGATAATTTACTTGTGGGAAGGGAAAGCATTGTTTTCATAATGGGTTGTTTTGGTTGTGGGAAGAGTAGTAGGTCAAGCGTACATTTTCATAGGCAGGGTTTTGTGAGGGGTGAAAAAGAATACAGGCAAACAGCACCGGGAAACAACCTCTAACGAAGTCACGCAAACGTTTCCGATGAAAATGCAATTACAAAAGCGTGGGCTGCAAAGAAACTCCAGATGGTCTTGGGGCGCTCCATAAGGCCTTGAGCAGCATTTACTATGGAAGATAGCAGCCACCAAGGTCAGCGCTACCTATTCTGGTAGGCAGATGAAAATGAAAGGATCGGAATCGTTCCCGGAAACGATTGTATACAAATCCAGGATAAAATATTATTCATCTTATTACGTTTCAGCCCAGCTAGCATCCTGCAGCGACTATTCTGCTGGGTTACTGCTCTGGCACTAGAATTATCCTATTCCTTGGCAGGACATCAGCGTACCTAGATAGGACTAGTGGAGCAGACTGAAGCGGCATTCAGACAGGCCCTAGAAGGCCGCCCGGAACACAAGGAAGTGCCCACTGCCGCTGAGTGGTGGGGCTAATGCCGTTGTATATCTTAGCTATTGATGCGTGTTACGGCTAGCGTATCTGCACACGTCGCTAGTAGCTCTGCTACTGTGCGCCCCAACGTTGGGTGAACTACTTGCGCAGCTATTTCGGCCAACGGGACTAGGGCAAAGCGGCGTTCGGGCAGGCGAGGATGCGGCACTTGCAACCTAGGGGTAGCCAGCACGGCGGTGTTATAGAGCATGATATCAACATCGAGGGTACGGGCACCCCAGCGGATAAGTCGTTCGCGGCCAGCGAACTGCTCCACTTGCTGACAGGCATCTAGCAGCGCCTCCGGAGCGAGGGTGGTTTCCATGCGCACGGCTTGGTTCAGGAAGGCAGGCTGGTCTTCTAGGCCCCAAGCAGCCGTTTCGTAATAGGCTGATTGGGCCGTGACGCGCCCTGCCAGCGCCTGCAGGTGCGTGATGGCGTCCCGGAGCGTCGCAGCTCGGTCGCCTAAGTTGCTGCCCAGCAGCAGATAAGCTGTCAGTGCTTCCAACGCAATAAGCGGTCTGGGCGGCGAGTTAGCCTAGGTCTTGAAAGAAGGCAATGGTGCGGTCGGCCACTTCCTGAGCTTGGGCCGGCAGCGTATTCTGCTGCCACGGATGACTACCCCCAAAGGAATGATTGCCACCGGGCAAAATAGCTAGCTCCGCGTCGGGCTTCCAGCTTTTCAAGTCGTGGGCCATTTGCAGGGGCAGGGTTTCGTCTTGGTCGCCGTGGAGGATGAGCAAGGGTTGCCGCAGCTTAGTACGCACGTTCAGCGGGATATCCAGCCGCTCGCGGTTTGCCTGAAAGTTCTCCACTAATTGATAGTAAAGCGGCATACGTTGGCCGGTGCGGCCATTCTCAATGTATTGCACGCCATTGGCTTGCCACTGACGCATTACTTCGGCGGGCCAGCGTTGATCGTAGTCGCTCATGGGCGCCCAGCCGGCCACGGCTGTCACGCGCGGGTCTTCGGCAGCTTTCAGCAGCACGAGTCCGCCGCCACGGCTGTGCCCAATCAGGAACAAGCGACCTAGGTCTAGCTCCGTGGCGGGCAGCGGCGTAGCACCAGGTTGGTACAGCGCATCGAGCAAGGAACCTAGGTCGTCGAGCTCGATGCTGAAATTGTTGTGCCCGAAAGCTTCCATATCTTCCAAATCGCCGGTGCCACCCGGTACCACGCCGTTGTGGGAGAGATTGAGCTTCACAAACACAAAGCCCTGTAGTGCAAAGTAGTCTGCCAGCAAGTTGAAATGCCCCCAATCTTTGAAGCCTTTAAAACCATGCACAAACACCACCACCGGCTTGGGTTGGCCGTTAGCGAGGTAGCGTGCATCAGCCGCGAAGGAACGGGAGTGGGAAGGGTTGGTCAGAAGGAAGTCGACAACAGTAGGAGCGAGGGACATGCGAAAAGCTAGGTAAGGGTGCGTAAAAATAGCAGGCAACTAGTATGATAAGCGGCACTACGGCTTTGAAGTCGTAGTAGGACTATCATCGGATAGTAATTGTTTGGATACACCAATAAGGTTACTCCAACTTTAGCGTCTGCGTATAAGAAGGCATAACAAAACCACCCTGCTGAGCTAACTGTTAGGAAACCGCTCTGCCTCGCCGTATCATTGCGGCGCCTTGAGTTGCTCAAGCTTTACGCATGAAAATTAGCCTGGACGTTATTAAGGCCCCGATTGCGGCCGAAATGGAGGAATTTGAACACAAATTCCGCGCGTCCATGCAGAGCAGGATTTCCTTGCTCGACAAAATCATGAACTATATCGTGAAGCGCAAGGGCAAGCAGATTCGGCCGATGTTCGTGTTTTTTACGGCCAAAATCAGCGGAGCCGACACCTTGCCCGAGGCCACATTTCGTGGCGCGGCGCTCATCGAACTGCTGCACACCGCCACCCTCGTGCACGACGACGTAGTAGACGAATCGAATTATCGCCGCAGCTTTTTCTCTGTCAACGCACTCTGGAAGAACAAGATTGCGGTGCTCGTGGGCGACTACCTGCTGAGCAAAGGCCTGCTGCTAAGCCTGGAGAACAACGATTTTGAACTACTCAAAATCGTGTCGAACGCGGTACGCGAGCTGAGCGAAGGGGAACTGCTGCAAATTGAAAAAGCTCGCCGCCTCGATATCACGGAGGACGTGTATTTCGACATCATTCGTCAGAAAACTGCCTCCCTAATTGCCTCCTGCTGCGCCGTAGGTGCGGCCTCGACGGGTGCCAACGCGGAAATGATTGAGCGCGCCCGCCTTTTTGGTGAGAAGGTTGGTATAGCCTTTCAGATCAAAGACGACTTGTTCGACTACGGTACCGCTGAAATTGGCAAGCCGGTGGGCATCGATATCAAAGAGAAAAAGATGACGCTGCCGCTGATTTACGCGCTGCAACAAGCTGATTGGCTCACCAAGCGCCGCGTTATCTTCAACGTGCAGAACAACGACGGCCGTAAAGACCGGGTGCAAGCGGTCATCGACTTCGTGAAAAAATCGGGTGGCCTCGATTACGCCGTGCGCCGCATGCAGGGGTATCGTGATGAGGCGTTGCAACTGCTGTATACGTTCCCCGTCTCACCGGCTCGTGACTCGCTCGAGCAACTGATCAACTACACCATCGAGCGAGAGAAGTAAACCTAGCTTTTCGCTAAACAGAAAAGGCCACTGCGGATGCAGTGGCCTTTTTGCTCGGTCAAGAGTATTGGTTTAGGCTTCTGGCTCAGCTACTTGGTAGCTTATTTTATCAGAGGCAACATCCGAAACGTCGAACTGCACACCGTCAAACGTGCTCTTCACGGTGATGCTGTGAATCATGTCGCAGCCAGGGCACTTTATTTCTTCGGTTTCAAACTGATCTGTTTCATCGAGCGCCGAGGCATCAGAATCGGGTGCCGGTACGCCGAGTAGGTCGGTAAATACTTCAGTATGACACTGATTGCACTCAAACTTGAGGCCCACGGTACGACCTTGTAGTTCTTCGAGCGGGGCTAGGGTATCGTTTTTTTGCTGGGTCCACATAAGCGGTGAAGGTTGGTTTTGGGAGAGTAGGCAGAACTGGTGACAGGCCACCAGTGGCTAGCCTGTGAGAAGTGTACGAACGAAACTAGGCTTTATGTTGTGTTTTGGGCAAGAGAATAGCGTTGCCATGCCCAGCAACCAGCAGAATCGGAGGCAAGATTCGCTGCGTTTTCTGGTTGCTCAGAACGATAGGCGCCAAAAGCATGGCGTCCTGCGCTATCTTGAAGCTGCCTAACGTTTGTTATGTATGTCTGCTACCACCCTAGCTACCCAGAAAATTCCCGTGGTGCCGCGTATGCGGTCGTTGCTTGGCTCGATGTTACTGGCCGCTAACCCCATCCCGATTCTCAACAGCTACCTAGATACCTACGGCGATACGCTGATCATGTACATCGGCGGGGTGCGCCCGACGTTGCTTACCCGTGACCCTGGCTTGGTGCAGCACATCTTGCAGAAAAACCACCGTAACTACCCGAAGTCGGAATTCTCACACGGTATTGCGCGGTACCTAGGCCACGGCTTGCTTACGAGTGAAGGCAGCTACTGGCTTCAGCAGCGTCGCCTGATTCAGCCCGGCTTTCACCGCCAGCGTGTGGCGGGGTTGGTAGGCGTGATGCAGGCTGAGATTAACGAATGCTTGAAGCCGCTCGAACGGCAGCTAGAGCAGGCGGGCGGCGCCGTGGAAGTGGCTGTGCACCGGCTCATGACGAACACTGCCTTTCGCATCATTGCGCGCTCCACCTTCAGCACCAACGTCGATAATGCCGAGCTGGAGCGTATGTCGGCGCTGCTTACGGCCATTCAGGCTTTCTATGTGCGCACCATTCGGCAGCCGTATCTGCGGCCGTGGCTGTCGTTGCGCAACCAGTTCCGGGCGCACGACAAGCTAGCTTCGGAGCTTCGCGGAATGGTGCGCGGCTACGTCCGTCAGCGCCAGCAAATCGGCGACGCCCACGACGACTTGCTCCAGATGCTGCTCGATGTACGCTACGAAGATACCGGCGAGCCCATGACGGAAGACCAAGTAGTAGACGAAGCGCTCATCCTACTCGTGGCAGGCCACGAAACATCAGCCAACGCCTTATCGTGGATGTGGTACTTGCTGGCCCAGCATCCGCAGGTAGTAGCCACCATGCGCGCTTCAATGGCCCAGGTGCTCGGCAGCCGGGCCGCTACATTCGCCGACCTGCCGAACCTAGGTTACTCCCTGCAAATCGTGCAGGAAACCATGCGCTTGTACCCGCCCGCCTGGATTCTGGACCGCGTAGCACAAGAGGATGACTCTTACAACGGCATTAGCCTACCCAAAGGCACTCTGATTTCCGCGTACCTTCTTGGTGTTCATCATGCACCTAGCCTTTGGGAAGATGCCGAAGTGTTTCGCCCGGAGCGTTTTGCCCCGGAGCTCGTGAAAAATCAGCCGCCTTATGCCTACGTGCCGTTCGGTGGGGGGCCGCGCCTTTGCATTGGCAACCAATTCGCGCTAACCGAAATGCAGTTGGTGCTGCTGGAAATGCTGCGCCGTTTTGAAGTCGGATGGATTGAGCAGCCACCTGTTCAGCTGCAACCGCTTATCACACTTCGCCCACGTCAAGAAATTCAGCTGCGGTTCCGGGCGCGGAGCTAGGTTTCGCAAGAGCACAAAAGAACGTCATGCTGAGCTTGTCGAAGCATCTCTACCGCAGTAGTGACTAGATTACTTTGGCAGTAAAGATGCTTCGACAAGCTCAGCATGACGTTCTATCGATGGTGGAGTTAGTTCTCTATTCCTTCACCAACTGGTCAATCGTTTGGTTGAAATCGGCTACCAGTTCATCGTAATACTTGCCGGTGCCGGGACCAGAGAAACCAGTATTGATCTTCCGCACATCGCCTTTTTTGTCGATGATAATGGTGGTGGGGAAGGCTAGAACCTTCGCAATTTGTGGTAGCGTTTTGCCGGCAGCATCCTTGTCGGCCACACCAGCTACGGCTAAGTCATAGTTAACGCCAAAGCGGTCTTTCATCTTACGCAGGCGCTCGGCGGCTTTAGCATACTCAGGGCTGCGCTCGTAGCCTAGGCCGATAATCTCCACGCCGCGGCTCTTATTCTTCTCGTACCAAGGCGCCAGGAAGTTCGTCTCATCCATACAGTTGGGGCACCACGAGCCGAGCAACTGCACCACTACCACCTTGCCCTTGTACTTTGGGTCGGAGAGGGAAACCGAGCCACCTTCGTGGATGCTGGGGAACTTGAACGCTAGCTTCTTCTCACCCGGCTTCATGAAGGTGAGCGAGTTAGCATCGGGAAGTTTGGCGTTGGGGTTAAGCTTGGCCGTCCAGGTTTCGTGGCCGCTTTTGCCACTGTAGAAGTCTCCCTTCATGGTACCGTTCGGGCCTTTCGTCGCGGTGAACAAAAATCCGTGGCTACCGTCGAAGGTGGATAAGCGCAGCAGGTTCCCAACCGATCGGCCGGCCAAGTAGCGGTAATCGCCGGTGGTCGTTAGGAAGGTGCCCGTCATATTTCCAGTTTCAGGGCTTTCCTTGAAGATGCCCACGGCAGGATACGTTTTGCCTTCTTCGTCCTTAAATTCCACTTGGAACGTGCTTTCTTTCATCGTCTCCTTGGAGTCGCTGGAAGGCTTGGCCTGAACAGGGAATAGCTCTTTTTCTCCATGCGTCGCCGTGAACGGCACGCGGTAGGGCGTTTTGGCGTCGTACTTCACCCAGGCGCCTTTTAGCTTGTCCTCGCCATCCTTGCGCACCACCAAGGCGGCATCGAAGGCACCTAGCTTGATGGTGGTAGAATCGCCGGCGGCTGCTATTTCGTCGAGCTTCAGCTTCTCGGCGCCGTTGCGCAGGTACACGGCCACGGGTTGGTTGTTGTTGCCGGTTTCGACATCAAACAAGAAAGGAATTTCCTGGCCTTGAGCCGAGAGCACACCGCGCCAAGTGCCATCTTGCAGATAGTTGGCGTTTGCATCGGCTGCAGCGGCGGGGGCACTAGCTACTTTTTGCTCGGAGGAATTAGACTGGCAACTGGCCACTACCAGCGCAAGGCTAGCTCCGGCTACGATCTGCCGAATGGCGGAGGAAGGGGACATACGTTCAGGAGAAAAGCGTGTTTAAGTAAACTACTCTAATTTGGAATTAGTTTATATAAGAAACGCGCAAATATAAAGTTTGGGCGCCGCAACAAGGGGCTCTTATATTTGCGTACTGTTCAAAAAACAGCATCCTTTTTCACTCTTTCCATTTCTCTATTATGGCGTTTGACATAGAAATGATTCAGGCTGTGTACGCCGGTATGGGCCAGCGCATTGAAGCCGCCCGTGCCGCCGTTGGCCGTCCGCTCACGCTAACCGAAAAGATTCTGTACGCTCACTTGTATGGCGGCCAAGTCAACAGTGCGTACGAGCGGGGCGTTTCCTACGTCGATTTTGCCCCCGACCGCGTAGCAATGCAAGATGCCACGGCCCAGATGGCGCTGTTGCAGTTCATGCAAGCCGGCAAAGACAAAACCGCCGTGCCCAGCACCGTACACTGCGACCACTTGATCCAGGCTCGCCTGGGTGCCGACCAAGACCTGGCCGAGGCTAACTCTGAAAACAAGGAGGTATATGACTTCCTAGCTTCAGTTTCTAACAAGTATGGTATTGGCTTCTGGAAGCCCGGTGCTGGTATCATTCACCAAGTAGTACTCGAGAACTATGCTTTCCCAGGCGGCATGATGATCGGTACGGACTCGCACACGCCGAACGCTGGTGGCCTCGGCATGATTGCCATCGGGGTAGGTGGTGCTGATGCCGTTGATGTAATGGCCGGCATGGCGTGGGAGTTGAAGTTCCCCAAAGTGATTGGCGTGAAGCTGACCGGCAAACTAAACGGCTGGACGGCTCCTAAAGACGTAATTCTGAAAGTAGCTGGTATCCTGACGGTAAAAGGCGGCACCGGCGCTATCGTGGAATACTTCGGTGAAGGTGCCGAGAGCATGTCGGCAACCGGTAAGGCTACCATCTGCAACATGGGTGCTGAAATCGGGGCTACTACCTCGGTATTCGGCTTCGATGACAAGCAATCTGAGTACCTGCGTAGCACCAACCGCGGTGACGTAGCAGACCTAGCTCATGGCGTATGGGGCCACTTGCGTGCTGACGACGAAGTGTACGCTAACCCCGAAAACTTCTTCGACCAACTCATCGAAATCAACCTGTCGGAACTAGAGCCGCACGTAAACGGTCCGTTCACGCCCGACGCTGCTTGGCCAATTTCGCAGTTTGCTTCTGCTGTAAAAGAACACGGCTGGCCTGAAAAGCTAGAAGTAGGCTTGATCGGCTCGTGCACTAACTCGAGCTACGAGGACATCACGCGTGCTGCTTCGATAGCGGAGCAAGCTGTATCGAAGGGTCTGACGGTGAATGCTGAATTCACAGTAACGCCTGGTTCGGAGCTTGTGCGCTACACGGTAGAGCGCGACGGCCTGCTTGACACCTTCGCCCAAATGGGCGGCGTGGTGCTGGCTAACGCCTGCGGTCCGTGCATCGGCCAGTGGGCTCGTCACACCGATGACCCCAAGCGTCGTAACTCAATCATTACCTCGTTCAACCGCAACTTTGCGAAGCGTAACGACGGCAACCCGAACACGCACGCATTCGTGGCTTCGCCCGAAATTGTAACGGCTTTCGCTATTGCCGGCGACTTGACTTTCAACCCGCTCACCGACACGCTGCCCACCAAAGATGGTCAGCAGGTGAAGCTGGATGCTCCGCACGGCGTAGAAGCGCCTCCGCGTGGCTACGACGTAGAAGATGCTGGTTACCAAGCTCCTGCCGAGAACGGTCTTGGTGTTCAGGTAATCGTTGATCCGGAGTCCGACCGTTTGGAATTGCTCGAGCCCTTCAAGCCTTGGGAAGGCAGCGACCTTTCAGGACTGCGTTTGCTCATCAAGGCACAAGGTAAGTGCACCACTGACCACATTTCAATGGCTGGCCCGTGGTTGAAGTACCGTGGGCACTTGGATAATATTTCCAACAACATGCTCATCGGGGCGATCAATGCCTTCAACGGTGAAGCTAATGCTGTGAAAGACCAGCTGACCCAAGGCACGCCTTACAACACTGTACCGCAAGTAGCGCGCACCTATAAGTCACTGGGCATAGGCTCGGTAGTGGTAGGTGACGAAAACTACGGGGAAGGCTCTTCGCGTGAGCACGCTGCTATGGAGCCACGCCACCTAGGTGTTCGCGCCGTGATTGTGAAGTCGTTTGCCCGTATTCACGAGACCAACCTCAAGAAGCAAGGCATGCTGGCTCTCACGTTTGCCAACAAGGCTGACTACGACTTGATCGAGGAAGACGATACCATCGATATCATCGGTCTAAATTCGTTTGCGCCTGGGCAGCAACTGCAAGCTCGCCTGCACCACGTTGATGGCGACACTGACCTCATCTATCTGAACCATACGTACAACGAAGGTCAGATTGAGTGGTTCAAAGCTGGTTCGGCCCTAAATCTGATTCGCCTACGCGAAACGAGCGGTGCTCAGCTCTCGCAGAAGTAAGCTAGATCTTACTCACAAAAAATGGCCGCTTCCAACAAAAGGAAGCGGCCATTTTTTGTGAATGGGGGTAGCCGATCTGATTGAATAAGCACATTCTCACAAGCACAGCAGGTAAAAGAGTAGTAAAAAGCCTAAAAGATTGATTGTCATTTTAGGTCATGTTTCTCAGATTTGGACGAGCAAGTAAAAGGTTGAACTTAGCTACGTCTAAGAATATATTATTTTTTTAAAATATTAATATTTTGTAATATATACTTACGTATTTTTGCGTACTGCTCTACTTGCTCTCGTATCCTATTTGCCAATGTAATGATGACGCTTTCCCAAATTGAAAATTTCTTGCAGTTGCTAGGCTTTCGTCCTGATAGTGCTCCTAACACCTATCACCAAGACACCACTAACGGTCGGGTGCTGGTACGCCACAACAACTCAGGCAGTGGCATTTTAATAGAAGGACCTCAAGGACTAGTAGGAGGAAGCGCCAGTCATGGCCGACACTTGCTGTCCATGCTTGCGACCGCAGGATGGTCAGTCAGCGAAATACCTAGCTAGCCTGGGCTTTCATAGGACTACTATTATCATTTTTTTAAGAGTGGCTCATCCATACCTTATTCTACTACGTAAATAAAGATATGCTACCACTTGTTAGCATAATCAGTTCTCCTACACTTATAAAGCGCCATTTGTTATGCCCGTTCCAGCGTTTGTAGCATCTGAGCCATCCTTTCAATTCGGCAACGCGGCCGGATCAGTTTCTCTTGTTCCCCAGGAAGCCTATGTGCGCTTAAACTGGACTTCGCAACCCTCCTCGGCCGCGATATGGCGTCAGTTGCTGGAGCAAGCCTTGGTACAACTAGAGCAAAAAAGCTGGCACAAGCTGCTAGGTGACCAACGGTCGTTGCCTGTCTTCAGTACGGAGAACCAAGCTTGGATCTTGCTCGATTGGTTTCCTCGCGCTGTGCGCTCAGGGTTACGCTATGGGGCTATTGTATCGCCTCAAAATGTAATGGTTCGGTTGGAAATGGCTGCCTTGATTCGGGAGTTAAACACCTATCCGCTTACTTACCAGCTTTTTTCTGATGAAGCCGCTGCCATCAGTTGGCTTGCTGAACAGGTCTAGGTCTCGCAAAATATGGAGCTAACGAATCAAAAAGGTCAGCTCCGTCTATCTTTGCCAGCGTACGGTGATGGATTGCCACCGCGAACCGCCGAAGCATATGCTTCGCGCTGATGATTCCTACGGGACGAACGGTCAGGCAGGCCGTTCCGGGTAGTTCATCTTGCCGTTCGCTTTTATGGCTCGTCAGTTTTTTTCTTTCTATTGGTTGCCTGCTCGTTTGCGGGCTATTACAACCACTACTTACGCGCTCTTCCTGCTACGCTGGATGGTGATTAGCGCGCTCATAGGAGGGCTAGCTGGTACGGCGTCCGCTGTTTTTCTGGTAGCGCTGGACTGGGCAACGCATTGGCGGGAAACACACCTCTGGATTATTGGGTTGTTGCCGGTAGCTGGCTTCTTTATAGGCCTAGCGTATCACCTGTTCGGGAGCAGGGTTGTACGAGGAAATAATTTGATCCTGGACGAGATTCACGCGCCACAACGTTTGATTTCGTTGCGCCTTGTGCCCTTGGTATTAGGCGGCACGTTGCTCACGCACCTATTTGGCGGCTCGGCGGGTCGTGAGGGCACGGCTGTACAAATGGGAGGCGCACTGGCTGATCAGCTTACGCGTCTTTTGAGGTTGCGCCCGCGCGACCGGCGCCTGCTGTTGATTGCGGGTATGAGTGCGGGCTTTGCGTCGGTCTTCGGGACGCCGCTAGCTGGGGCCGTGTTCGGGCTGGAAGTGTTTCTGCTCGGATCCATGCGTTATGATGCCTTGCTACCGAGCTTCCTAGCGGCCGTTAGCGCTGATCTGGTTACCAGAGCCTGGGGCGTTGACCACACCCACTATCCGCAGTTGGCTTCTCTGCTTATCACGCCCGCCACGCTTTTGTGGGCATTAGTAGCCGGCATATTGTTTGGCCTTGTGGCGCGTAGTTTCGCAGCACTCACCCATTGGATCGGTAAAAAGTTTGCCCGCATCAGCTATGCGCCGTTTCGCCCCGTGGTAGGCGGCGTGCTGGTGGTTGTGTGCGTTTGGGTGCTAGGTACTACGCGCTACATTGGGTTGGGTGTACCGGTTATTGTGGAAGCGTTCCACACACCGCTTGCCCCCACTGATTTCGCCTGGAAACTTCTCCTGACGGCTCTTACCCTAGGGTGCGGCTTTAAAGGAGGAGAAGTGACGCCGCTCTTTTTTATTGGGGCCGCGTTGGGTAGTGCGCTGTCGGTGGTGGTGCCATTGCCGGTGGCGCTGCTGGCAGGGATGGGCTTTGTGGGCGTATTCGCGGGTGCGGCCAATACACCCCTGGCCTGCACGCTGATGGGATTGGAACTGTTTGGTGCGCAGGCGGGCGTGTATTTGGCGCTAGCGTGCGTAGTTGCTTATCTGTTTTCCGGGCATCGAGGTATCTACTCGGCCCAAGTCATTGGGCAGGCCAAGCACCTGCGCTTGGGGCGGCAGCAGGGCAAGCGCTTAGGAGACGTATAGCCGCCTAGCTAGACGGTATGCAGAATAACGTAGAGCGACACTGTACAAGTTATAATCGAATGCCCTATAAACATAAGGCCGAACGGAGTTCCGTTCGGCCTTATGTTTATAGGGCTAGTAGCTGCAAGCTAGGCTTGATCTTCTTGCCAAGTGTTTGATGTGCCACTGCCATACCGAGGATCATCGGCAGCATAGGCGGCGCGGCGCGTGCTTTCGTCGCTGTCTTGAGCCGCCGCTACGGCTTCGGGATTTTGATTTTGCTCAACGTGGCCGCGCTGTTCCGCCGGATCAGCTTGCTGGCTAACTTGGCCGTAATCTTCGGTGAGGTTCGAACGCTTCTTCCGAAACTCGCTGAATTCGTCGGGGTTGTCATTTGAGCCGTCGTTCGACTCGTGAGTTGACCTAGGTTGAGCAGCGGAATCGGCATTACCAAATTCGCCATACTGCGGCGTATCAGCTGATTGATTGTTTTGGTCAGGGGAGGATTGGGGCGTGTTTTCCATGGTAAACAGAAGTAAGGAGAGAATAGAATAACTGTTCAGTTATACGTAGTCTACACCGTTTAGTCTGCCGACCACGCTTCGCAGTGTCAGGCTAGCTATTATAAAGCGCTGAATGAGGGGATAAAAAGTTGTGAATAGAGCTCACGCTATGTTTCGCCCGAAGCTGCAACCGCTACGAATGGCTGTGTTGACGAGCATGGCGCAAAAACCGTTCAGCCACCTTCGAAAGAGGAGCACCTTGCACCCACACGGCCTCGAACTGGCGCGACAAAGTCAGTTCTGGCACTGGCACAACGGCAAGCAGTCCCGCTGCTACTTCCTTCTCCACCGCTAGCCGCGAAATAAACCTTAGAGCGGTTGGAGCCGCCTCCAAGTAGGTTTTTATTGCCTATGTACTTTCCAGCTGGAATAGTACATTCAACTCGGCCAATTTTACCTGCCGAATGCGCAACGCGTGTTCTATTACCTTCAGCGTACCGGAGCCCCGTTCGCGTAGCACGAGCGGAAGCTGCACCAGTTCAGCCAACGTCAGGGAAGGAGCATCTGGGCCTGGTTGGGCGCGGCGCACAACTACCAATTCGTCTTCCAGGAAAGGCTCATAGTGTAAGTCGCGACTTTTGCTGCGTCCTTCCACAAAACCTAGGTCAATCTGCCCACGCAGTAGCGCCTCCGCAATCTACTCAGAGTTGTCGTTGAGCAGCATGAGCATGCTTTCCGGATAACGCGTCTAGAAGCCCGGCAGCAAGCGTGGAATTACATACTGCGCTAGGGTAGTGCTGGCACCAAGGCGCAGCCGGCCGCCTTCACCGCCACGCAGGCTCTGCAAGGTTTCGGTTAGCTCTTGGTCGAGTTGCTCTACGGCGTCGGCGTGCGTACGTAGCACCTGCCCAGCCTCGGCTAGAGAAATGCGGTTACTGCGCCGCTCAAACAGGCGTTGCTTGTAGCTAAGCTCTAACTCGTGAATGTGCTTGGTGATGGCGGGCTGCGTAATAAATAGCTCCTGCGCAGCCTTGGTAAAGCTTAAATGGCGCGCTACCGTTTGGAAGACGCGAAGACGGAAATCAGGCATGGCATAAAATACGCAGCTGTTACCAAGAAGAGCTTCACGCAGCTCCAGCTTTTCTGAGCGTTAGAGGCTGCCAGGGTCTGACAAACGAGTAGCTAGCTTCTACCTTAGTCATATTAAAGCGTTGCTACGCGTTCCTGCTTGGTCTCGCGAGGCTTTTGCACCAGGTAATAGTAAGCCAGAATAAGCAGGCCAATCAGAAAAGGAATAATAGCTAGGTGTTTGCCTTCGATTGTGTGCCCAATCAGCAGCGTATCGAAGCCCAGAAACTCGCTGATCATCCAATACGAGTTGGCTGTAATCCAAAACACAATAGCTAGGTTGTGGGCCAACTCGGAAGTCATATTACGCGTGCGCCAACAAATAACAATGGAAATGCCCAGCGTAGGCAGAATCATCAGCAAGCCGAGCGGTTTCCAGACCATGCACCAGCTGTATCTTTCACCAGCCAAAACAAGATGTGCATGTTTTCCATCTTCCGGTACTCGACCGGGATACTATATACTTCTTCGGGTTCGGAGGTTGGGTTCATACGAGGGACGTAAAAGCCAAATCTACTCAGCGAAACGGGTAGTAAAAAGAAGCCCGGCTACCTCCGTGTGCGAAACGGAAGAAGCCGGGAGAACCGGTTGAGTTAAAAACAAAGCAGCAGTTAGTTCAGCCACACCTCAGCCACCGGCTCAAAGCGGTGGCGGGCGAAAGCACCATAAGGACGCTCAGCATAGAAACCTAGCACGTGAATCTGAGGCTCACCGGTGCGAGCGTTGGTCAACACGCGCACAGGATACACCTTGCCAGCTACTGGCCAGTCACCGATATAGTCGGCGGGCTGGCTGCTGTCATTCACGCAGCGGGCATATTGCTGCACAGGAAGCGGAGTAGGAAGCTTTACTTTCGACATATCCAAAGATACGAATATCCGTCGAAAACTAAAAATGTTAGCTATTTATATTTTATCCAATAACGTCTATTCCGCTTTAAAGCAGGCTTTTTTCTTTAATTCGGTTTTAACTAACGTGCAAGTTTCTAAAGCTATATAGTGCAAATTTATTATGCATGCCTACTTTAATAAGTTCCTGCAATAGGGTGTTTAACTAAAACAATTGGCAAAATGCATGTGAATAGTACTTAACTAATTAGCTATCAGTATAGTGTGATAAGTTGCCCGTATTCGCTGGTAGCAGTCGAAGCCCGCTTTTCGGCCAACGACCGGCACTTGCCCGAAAGCAAACAAGTACCTAGCTAAAACAGCTAGCCCCCAGGGCCCAGCCTAACCTAGCTGGGCCCTGGGGGCTAGTGCAAACCAACTACTGGTTTAGGGTTGTACCAGCACGCGGCGGGAGAGAGTAGTCGTTGAGCCTTGCACCTGCAGCACGTACATACCAGCGGCGCAACCACTCAGATCGAGCTCGGTGCTGGTACTGCGTAGAGGCTGCTGCCGGATGCATTGGCCCAGCGCGTTGAGAATACGCAGCTGCTGGCCTACGAAGGCTTGCGGCACCTCTACGCGTGTCTTGCCCGCCGTTGGGTTCGGATATACCTGCCACTGGGCTGCCGTTGCTGCTTCTCGGGTTGGCAACACCTTGCCGTTGTACGTAAGCTGAGCGTTGGTAGCAGAGGTCTGTAGCTCGGCAAGCGAGGAGGCACCTAGTACGGCGAAAGCTACCGTCACGGAGTCGCCAGGAGCTAGCTTGCTAATAGCCGCGCCAACCACCTGCGATACATCAGAGCCATTGGGTAGACCGGCGGTAGGGTTGCTGGTGCCACTGCTCAGAGCCGTAAACTTTTCGGTGCGGTTGAAGCCATCACGCAAATACACCGGCGAAGTTGCCGTCGCGTTGTTGTCGATAGAATACACCGTGGGGGTACCGCCCGTTAGGACCTTGACACCTGTGTAGATGCTAGTGGCAACTGGCGAATACACATAACCTAGCGAGCGGCTAGCATCCCAGGCAGCCGCGTTGCGCGTCACCGTGAGCGGTAAGTCCCAGTCCATGTACAAGCCTGCGTACAGAGGGCGCAGCGTATCGGGCGTAACGTTGGTGAGGCGGTACTCTACTATCACGTAGTTGCGCTGCCCAGCGCCTGACCACGCGTAAGCGTGCTGTTTGATGCGCAACCCAACGCTGTTCTTGCGCACCGCACCGGGCAGCGAGTCGCGGAAGGTACCTATGGCTTCTTGGGTCGCACGCAGGGGAGCTTCGCTCATCGCAAGTTGGCTGACCGAATAAAAGTCAGTGCGGCTGTTATAGGGCGACTCGCGGATTCGGTCAGAAGTGCGCGTAGGGCTGGTAGCCACCATCAGGCCGCCTTCCGAAAGCAGCAGGCCACTGTTCTTGTACGTGATGCTTTCGCCTAGGTACGAGCCCAGGCCATCGTAGCCGATGTTGCCCCGAGTGGTGAGCGTCATGTGCAAGTCATTTGCGTCGAGCAGCACGTAGCCTGGGTTGAGTAGCACCGTCAGGAATTGGTCGCTTTCGTAGCCATCAGCCGTCGTAAAATGGTACTTAAGAATGGCCTTGGTGTTGGCAGGCACGCCTGATTGAACCGAAACTAGGAAAGGCACAGCGTCGTTGGTTTGATGCTCTAGCGTGTTCAGCGCGCCCACCGAGAAAGTGTTGCGACGTATCGTGAGGTAAGGTGACAGCGAGGTAAGCGTTATTTTCAGGTTCTCGACGGGTAGTAACAGGTTCTGCACTTCCGTGATAAGGCTCATTGCATCGCCGGCCAGGAATACTTCGCGGGCGGGCGTGAAGGTGCTGTGCACAATGCGTACTTCGCGGCGGTCGTTGCACGTGACGGCACGCAACGCATTCACGCGGCCTGTACCTAGCTTGCCAGCATAAGCTGTATTGCCGGCAATGGTGTTGATGTTATCGGCGGTTTGCCGTAGCTGCGCAGCTATCTGGTCGGCGTTATAGTTAGGGAAGCGGGAGCGAACCAGCGCGGCAACGCCCGCTACGATGGGAGAGGCGAACGAAGAGCCATCGGCGTAGATGTAGTCATCAAGCTTATCACCACGCGTACTCCAGATGCCATAACCAGGCGCGGCCAACGAAACGCGGTAGCCATACGTGGTGTTGTTGCCTCTCACATCGTTGGCATTCACCGAGGCAACAGATATAACGTGCTCGTAGCTAGCTGGGTAGTAATCAGCTTCCGTGGTGCCATTGCCGGCAGCGGCTACAATCACTACGTCGCGGTTAACGGCTGCATAAGTAATTACATCCTGCTCAAATTGCGAGCGGCCACCTTCGTTGCCCCACGAGAGGTTAATGACCTGGCAGCCATGGTCGGCCGCGTACACCACGCCTTCGTAACCGGCGAAGTCACCGGCATACGTGCTCGGATAAACTTTGATAGGCAGGTACTTGCACCGAAAGCCGGTGCCCGCTACTCCTAGGCCGTTGTCGGTGCTGGCGGAGGCAGCGCCTGCTACCAGAATACCGTGAATTTTTTGGCTGATCAGCGGGTTGGAAGTTGGGTCATTATCCCGGTCGGCCATGTCCCAGCCATTGAAGTTGTCGACGTAGCCGTCATGGTCGTTGTCGATGCCGTCGATAGGGTCAGCGTAGTTGTATTTGATCTGCTTCTTGAGGTCTTCGTGCAGCAGGCGGGTGCCCGTGTCGATGATGCCAATGACGATGGATGTGTCACCTTTCGTGACATCCCAAGCCCGGTACGCTTTGATTTTCTTCAGGTGGTACTGCGGACCCGTTATCGAATCAGCCAGAGGGTCGCTGGGCTGAGAGAGGAGCCCACGGCGATAGAGCGGCTCGGCATATTCCAACACTCCCGTTTGCATCAGGGCGCGGCAGGCTTTTTCCAGCGGAAAGTCAGGGGCTAGGTCAATCTGATACACCATCTGTAAGTTGATCGAGCCGTGCTGGTCAGGGTCGGGAAACAGCGAGTGCGGAAACTTACGGTGCAGGTTTGAAGCACCGAGCTGCTCTAGCACATTGGCCAGTACAGGAATGTTCGGCTGATCAGAACCTGCTAAAGTTGTATAACTGGGCTTAAGCTTCAGCACGAGAGTGCCGGGTTTTTTCTCGAGTGCTGTTTGAGCAAACAGTGAGCTTGCCTTAATTAGTAGAAGGAATAGTACTAATGGAAGGGTACGTAGTAATCCTTTCATACGCGGATCGAAAAAGAATAGCAGTACAGTTTATGCTGCTACAAAAGACATTTTTCGTGCCGTGTGCTCTGTTTTATACAATTCTCATCCTTTCTTCCAAGTCTGCCTATGTTCCACCCAATTGTTAGGATTTATGGGTATAATTCAAAGTTGCAAGAGTATTATAAATATAAAATTATATATTTAACAATGGCGAAGGAGCTAGTGTACTAGCCAATTTTCTCAAAACGGTACAATTTCTTATTCTTGTAGAAAGAATCTGAGAATCTGGCTGCACCTAGAGTAAAGCTGTTTTACGAGGAGCTGAAAAGCTCGTCAAGATGAGCACACGTGCCTAAGCAGAGTTAAGCAGCTGTAGGAGTGCTGCTAAAAGCAAAACGCCCCGAAGCTAGGTTGCTCCGGGGCATTTAGAAAGGGAAGACTCAGCTGATAGACAAGCTGTCCGGGCTACGCAGGGGCGTTAGTTACCCGTTGGTCGCTCTTTGCCCGAGGCTTGTGGGGCGCACGTTTTGGCTTGTACTTTACCATCAGCTCCGAACTCGATACGAATCGGCGTGGTGTCGGTGGCGCTGCCAAACAAATACGACCAGGTGGTGCCATTGCCGCTTTTGTTGTCTTGACCCGTCGGTTCGCCCATCAGGTGGCGCACCTGTTCCTGCGTCATGCCAATCTGGACTTGCTCACAGGACTGGGCGTTCTTGTAGCTTTCCTGGGCTGTACAAGCGGCAAGCAAGCAGCTAGCTGCCAGCGAAATCGTGAGAATATATTTCCGCATGAAGTGGTGCTTAAAACAAGTTCTGCAGATCCTTGCGCAGGTTGTCAACGCCTTGGCGTATCTCATCCCACACGCTGGAATCATGCTGGGCAGAGTTGGCCTTGTTGTTCTTGGCCGACCCTAGCTGCTGCTCGAGTTGGGCGCGCTTCACTTCTAGCGCCGCAATATGCTCGTGGTAAGTGGCTTCGGAGTGGGCCGTGGTCGTGTGGGCGCGGTTTTGCAAAACCTTGATTTTAGCCGTTAGCTCATCGAGGGCTTGGTGCAACTCATGCTCGTTGAGCTGCGGAGCGCGCATGTGTTCGGGGTGCGGGGTATAAGTCATGGCAGGATAGTTTGTAGGCTGCTGGTGGTTGCAGCTGCGCAATTGGCAACGTATCCATGTACTGAATTTGCCGGATAAAGGATGCTAGTTAGGGCAATAACATGTGCTATAACCACAATCAGCAACAGAGAATACGTTAGGCATTCCACTGTTGCGGTACCCCTAGCTCGCGAGCCAGCGGTGCCGCCGCCGATTGCCACACGCGGGTCAGCAGTTCATTTATGGAGGGAGCTAGCTCCACATGGTAGTCGGGATGGAGTTTGTCGGCTTGCCGCAGTGCTTCGTGCGTGCGCCTGGCTAGGTGCTGGAGCAAAAGTTGGGTAGGGCCGTGAAGCCGTGCGACGGCGGCAGGTTGGTGCTCAAACACGCGGCCAAGCAGTCGTACGGTTAGCTCTACTTCCCCGAACGCATCGCCCGTTATCTTGGCGTGATATCCAATGCGTGCTTGCAGTTGCCGCACGATAACCAACAGGTCATTAGGAGTTTGGTGAAAGCCACGCACTGGGTCGTCGATCTGCGTGCGCAAAGCTTGCCGACGGTCTTCCAAGGCATTAGGACCTTCTAGCAAGCGGAAAGCCAGTTGTTCGGTCAGCACGACGTTCTGACTGACCAGGCGGGTGAGCAGCTGGTCTTTTTCTTTCTGAGGTAGGTTGAGTAGGGCTTTACGCAGGTCGGGGGAAAGGGTAGGCATAGAGTCTGGGGTAGGGAACCAGAGCAGTAAGGCAAGCGCCAGGGTGCGGGCCTTACTGGCAATGTGCGCAGGATAGTTAACGAGGAATGCACCGTGGCACGTTCCTACTCAAGCGCAAAAGCTAGGTTTATTTCTCCTGCGGAAACTGGTAATCCTGCAACACGGGTTTGGGAGCGGGCGTTTCGGGGAGTTGCTCAGCCGGAAGGGCTAGCCCTCGCAAGGCTTGCTGGTGCCGCACTTCGTCAAATTCGTTTTCGCTCTTGGCAATGACTAGCGTGGCCACACCGTTGCCGATGACGTTGGTAATGGCCCGCGCTTCGCTCATAAATCGGTCGACGCCCAGTAGCAGCGCTACGCCTTCTACCGGAATCACTTTGGTGGCGGCTAGGGTAGAAGCTAGCACAATAAAGCCCGAACCGGTGACGCCCGCCGCCCCTTTCGAGGTGAGCATCAGAATGCCAATCAGCGACAGTTCCTGGGTTAAAGAAAGCGGAATATCGAAGGCTTGGGCCAGGAAAATGACAGCAATGGATAAGTAGATCGAGGTGCCATCGAGGTTGAAAGAGTAGCCCGTCGGGATGACGAGTCCCGCGACGGAGCGCGAGCAGCCGAGTCGCTCGAGCTTATCAATCATGCGTGGCAGTGCCGACTCCGACGATGAGGTCCCGAGTACTAGCAATATTTCCTCTTTAATAAAACCTAGGTAGCGCCACAAGCTCAGGCCATAGAAGCGCATGATGAGGTTCAGGACCACAAAAATGAACAGGAACATGGTCACGTATACCACGCCCATGAGTTTTGCCAGCGGCAGCAGCGTGGCAATGCCGTACTTGCCGATAGTGAAAGCCATGCCGCCGAAGGCCCCCAGCGGCGCAAGCTTCATCACGATAGCCAACACCCCAAACATGGCGTGCGACAGCCGGTCGAAGGTTTTCATCAGCGGTTGACCGTAGCTGGTAGGCAAGCGGCTAACTGCCACGCCAAATAGCACCGCGAACAACAATACTTGCAATACCTCGCCCTCTGCGAAGGCGCCCACCACGTTGTGCGGCACAATATGCGTGACGAACTCCACCCAGTCCATGCCGCCAGAAGTGGCTTGGGTGGTGTATTTGGCGGCTTCGGCGGCTTGGGCGGTGCCTTGGTTCGCTACCGAAGCACGAGCGTCGATGCCGTGGCCGGGCTTGGCTAGGTTGGCGGCCGTAATGCCAATCACCAAAGCTAGGGTCGTCACGATTTCGAAGTACAGTAGTGCCTTGCCGCCCACGCGGCCCACCTTTTTCATATCGCCCATGCTGCCAATGCCGAGCACCACCGTCAGGAAGATGATGGGGGCAATGAGCATCTTGATCAGGTTGATGAACGTGTCGCCCACCGGTTTGAGCGCCGCCCCAAAGCTAGGGAACAGCGAACCGACCACGATGCCAAGGGCAATAGCCGTGAGGACCTGAAAGGTGAGGTTGGAAGCAAGTTTTTTCATGAAATGGATAGAAGCAGGCTGCCTCACCAAAGTACAACGCCACAAGCTAACGAAAAGGAAAGCCAGGGAGAAAGAACGGCAGGTCGACTGAGCCGCCGAAAAGTAGCACATACAGCGTGCTAGGCTAGGTTACCTAGCTTTTTTTGCGCCGGCCGTATACGCTACGCGGTAGATCACGCCGTTGTCGTCGTCCGACACGAGCAGGGCGCCGTCGGGGGCTTGCACAATGCTGCATGGGCGCCCAAACTCCGATTTGTCGTTTTCAACTAGGAAGCCGGTTAGGAAGTCTTCGAACTGTTGGGGCTCGCCCTGGGTGTTGAAGCGCACGCGCACAATCTTGTAGCCGGAAGGCTGCGCGCGGTTCCAGGAGCCGTGCATAGTCACGAAAGCGTCGTTTTTGTACTCGGCTGGAAACTGCGCACCGTTATAGAAGATCAAGCCGAGCGGGGCGGAGTGCGCCTTATAGAGGAGCAAAGGGCGCTGCGTTTTGGCGTCGAATTGCTCGTAAGTTTCCCCGCTCTTGGGTTTGTTGGCGGGGTAATGCTTGCCATCGGCAATGATGGACGGCCAGCCGTAGTGGGCCCCGTCCTTGATCTGGTTGAATTCCTCCTGCTGGTCTTCGTCGCCGAGCCAATCGATGCCGTGGTCCATGCCAAACAAGGCCTTGGTAGTGGGGTGCCAGTCGAAACCGATGGTGTTGCGTAAGCCGCGGGCCACCACGCGCCGCCCCGAGCCGTCAGTGTTGATTTGCAGCAGAGTCGCGTTTTCGGGGTTGTCCTCGTCGCAGGCGTTGCAAGTGCTGCCTACTGATAAGTACAGCTTGCCGTCGGGGCCAAAGTGCAGGGTCCGGTTGGCGTGCTGACCAGCGTCGGGCAGATCCTTATAGAGCGTTTTGAGCGCACCTAGGCTGCCGTCCTTCTGAATATCTGCCACGTACACCTCCCGGATGGCGGCTATGTAGAGCTTGTTGTCTTTGAGGGCTAGGCCGTGCAGGTGGGGGCGTTGGGCTACCTGTTTGGTGAGTTCCACTTTGCCGTCTTTGTTGGCGTCGCGAAGGAGTGTGATGGTGCCCTTCACCCGGTTCGAGACATACACGTCGCCGTTGGGCGCCACGGCCAGCATGCGCGGCATATCGAGCCCTTCGGTGTACTTGCTGACGGTGAAACCGGCCGGCACTTTCAAGCTCGCCACCCGCGCGTCGGTTACGGGCAGCTTAGAAGGCAAATAGATGTTGCCCGTCATTTTGAAGGGCGTTGCCTCGGGCGGCACGTTTTGGGCAATCGTGGTGGTAGCCGCGAGGCAAGTAAGAGCGAGGGTAAGCAGGCGCATTAGTTGAATAAGCTAGGTGTGCCTTGTTCAACTGTGGAGTTGCCGCTAGGGTTGCCGGTCTAGCTTAGTAGAAGCTAGGTCACATCATTTTCCAGATGGAGACTATGCTTAGCAGCAGGAGTAAGTAGAGGGAGTTGCGCCAAGCTGGATTGAATAATGATTGCTGGAGAGAGAGAATTTTAGGCGTATCTGGTGTAATGTGGAATGTATAACCGCACCTGAATGTACCCGAGAGTGCTAAGGGTACATCACAATCTCCTCTGCAAAAGCATAAATAGTGAGCATTTTACCTCTGTTATCAACGATATACCTATCCTTCTTCTGCTTTGTCAGCATATCGAGTACTTGGATTACATTACCGTAAAATGCATCCGAACCAAAGCAAAATCTGATGCCATCAACGGAGTTCGGAAACCTTTGAAGTTTATCGAGATGCTGCTGAGATGCTTGGATTATCCACCAGTTAGAAAAAGCGTTACTAGTAAAACTATAGTCACGCCATATTCTTAAGGCACCAAGTTCTTGTTGTGTATAGCACCAACGAGAAATAAGACCATTATCAAGAATTGAATAGTTTTTATCACAATTCAACATGGTGCTGAACTGCAAAACATACTGAGGTCGAAACCTCTGGTCTTTGGCTATCCGCATGCACCCGAGCAGCAACAAAACACTAAGAGCCAGCAGCCCCGGCGGAAACAACAGCTTGCGACGATAACGACGAGGGAAGTACATAGGGGTGAAGGCTATAAGGTTGAACCTGTATAGCTAGCTGATGCCAGGGCTCAACATTTTCCACACGACCATTACTCAAATAGCGCAATAAAACGTCTTCGCTACGGCGGATAAACCTAGCCTAGTTCCCGAGCAACGCTTGGTTCACATATACATACGTGTAGCGGTGCGTTACCTGCTCCGGCACGGCGGGCAGTTGTTGCTGGGTCCAGGTGTCGTCGTCGAAAATGCTTTGGAGTTGCGCTTCGATTTCATCCAAGGAGAGGTCCGTGAGCTTGTCATCAAGAGCGATGGCGCGCTGCTGTAATTCCTCAGATGTGGTAGCCAGAGTCGTAGGAGTGGGCGCATCAGAGGTGGGAAGCTGTTGGAGAGCAGCTAGCACCTGAGGGGTGAGGTACTGTTTCATAGGAACGAAAAGAAGAGAGGAGGTAGATGCTCTGAATAAAATAATAGGTAAACGGGTCTTTTGGCACTAGCGGATACATACAAATAGCCAACAAGGTACAGTAGGTCAACAGGCTAGGTAGAAAACAGCCTGTTAAGTAGAATAAGTGCAAGTCTATAGCAATTAATACATATGACGTAATTGTACTTTGTTTATATAATATTGTTGAAAGCTGTGTTAACGTTGTGTTAAAATATGATTATTTATTTTAGACAGATTATGTAGATTCTGAAAATGGGACTAGCGTTTATAAAAATAGCCAACATATAGAGTAATAAATTCAATGCAAAGGTTTGTTTACTGAAACGTTTGCATATAAAGTGCAAAGAAATTACATTTTTTCAAAATGAAAGTAATAGTATTAAAACAATAACTGAACTGTATAATTGCGGACCAATGTCGTTTAGCTCACCACCAAACCATTTAAAGCAACTACATGAAACAAAAACTACTTGTAACACTTCTCCTCGTTGTTAGCCTGTTGCAGCAGGTAGCAGCGCAGAGTCGGGAAATATCGGGGCGGGTAACGGACCGAACCAACGGCCAGGGGCTACCTGGCGTGACAGTGTTGGCGAAAGGCACCACCATTGGCGTTTCCACGAATGCCGACGGGGGCTACTCTATTACGCTTCCTACCACTACCTCCGTTCTTACCTTTTCTTCAATTGGTTATTTAGCCGTTGAGCAACCAATTGGTTCTTCTACGAAAATCAACGTTTCATTAGGTGCTGATAGCAAGCAGCTTGGCGAGGTAGTTGTGACGGGTGCCCTAGGTATTCAGCGCCAGGCCCAGGAGCTAGGATACGCCACCTCGACTATTGGGGCAAAGGAACTGAATCAAGCTCGCGTTACGAACGTGACCAACGGCCTGGCTGGCAAAGTTGCGGGCTTGCAGATCCAGACCGTGAACAACGGCATCAACCCCAGCGTGCGTGTTACGTTGCGTGGCACCCGCTCACTCACGGGCGAAAACCAGGCCCTGGTAGTAATCGACGGCGTGCAGACTACCCAGGACGTGCTAACCTCCCTGAACCCCGACGATGTCGCCGACATCACCATCTTGAAGGGTGCCAACGCGGCCGCCCTCTACGGCTCTCAGGCTACCAACGGCGCCCTCATCATTACAACTAAAAAAGGTGGCTCCGGCCCCCAAGTTACCTTCTCACACACGTCGCAGCTGGAGCAGATAAGCTTCTGGCCCAAGCTTCAGAATGAGTTCGGGCCCGGTTCATCGGAGTGGATTCAGGAGTATACGCCTTACGAGAACCAGCAGTACGGTCCGCGCTTCGACGGTACTATCCGCGAACTGGGCTACAAGCCGGAGGTAGGTGACGTGCAACAGATTCCGTATGTGTCGCGGCCAAATGAGCGCAAGGATTTCTTTAACACCGGCTACCAGATGCAGAATAACGTGTCGTTCTCGGGCGGCGACAAAGACACTAAAATCTACGTTTCCTATCAGAACACTCACAACAAAGGTATTCTACCTAAGGACGAATATGACCGCAACACGTTCCGCACCAATGCTTCGCGCCAGATGGGCAAGCTCTCGGCCGGTGTGAACGTGTCGTACACCACCTATAAGGTCGACCAGACGACTGGTGGGGTGTACAACCAGTTATTGAACACCTCGTCGCTGATTCCGCTCTCTCGTTACAAAAATTGGCAAACCGACGTGTATGCTAACCCCAACGGCTATTACAACGAGTACTTCGCTAACCCCTACTTCAACCTCGACGATAACCGTCGCAGCACCCGCCGCAACACATTGGTCGGCAATATCGACTTAGGCTACAAGGTGACCAGCTGGCTATCGGCGCAGTACCGCGTGGGCCTGACTTCCATCAGTGAGGTCAGCAAGAGTTGGCAGGAGAAATTCACTTACTCGAACTACACGCTTACTCGACCGGTCAACTCCCGTACCAACATCCCAGGGACCGTGTCCGATCTGAGCAGCAGCGTGAACCGCCTCAACTCCGACCTGTTCCTCAACTTCGACAAAAGGTTTGGGGTAATTTCGGTGAAAGCCATTCTAGGCAATAACCTCCAAGTCAATAACGCCAACTACCAGAGCGTAGCGGCTAACGCCCTATTCGTGCCGGGCGTGTTTAACGTCAATAACCGCATCGGCGAACTGACCGGCGGGCAGGCTAGCTTCCGCTACCGCCAGGGCGCTTTCTTCGGCGACCTTACCCTCGGTTATAAAGACCTCGTGTACCTGCACGGTTCCGGCCGGCAGGAAACCGTGTCGACGCTGAGCAAAGACAACCGTTCCTACTTTTATCCGAGTGTTGATGCCTCGCTGGTACTGTCCGAAGCCATTCCCGTGCTGAAGGAGCTTTCCTTTTTCGACTACGGCAAAGTGCGCGGCGGCTACTCCAAAGTAGGGCAGGTGAACTTCCCTAATAGTTCGTCGGGTGTGGCTACCACGTATGGCGCCTATAACCTGGCGGCGGTCTACAACACGGGCAGCGGCTTCCCGTTTGGCTCTAACGCCTCCCTCACGCTCAGCAACCAGGTAATACAGCCTAGCCTGAAACCAGAGTTTACGCACTCCACCGAGGTAGGAACCGAGCTAAGCTTCCTGCGGCAGCGCGTGAGTCTGGCGGCTACTTACTACTACCAGCTTTCCATCAACCAAACTATTGCGGCGAGCATTGCTCCTTCCGGGGGCTACAGCTCGTACCTACTCAATGCCGGCCGGGTACAGAACAATGGGGTGGAAGTAGAACTGAACCTCACGCCTATCGAGAGCCGTGGGGGCTTCACGTGGCGCGTTGGAGGTAACTACAACTACAATAACAACAAGGTGCTCAAGATTACGGACCAGACCAAGCAGTTGGCCTTGTCTACTACCAGCGACAATGGGCAGGCGCAGATCTACGCAATCGAAGGGCAGCCTTACCCGGTTATCCAGGGTACCGACTACAACCGCGACAGCCAAGGCCGTGTTATCCTTACTTACATCAACCTAGGTCAGGCCACCGCCGCCGACGGTACCAAGTATGACCGCCAGGGCTGGGTGCCCTCGCAGGCCAGCCAGCTAACTAACTTCGGCAATTCACTGCCCAAGCACAAGTACGGCTTCAACACCAGCCTCACCTTCAAAGGCCTGACCCTGGCCGCGCAGGCTGAGTACCGCACGGGCTACTATATCTACCACGGGGTGGGCTCTACTATGGACTTCACAGGGGCTTCGGCGCGCAGTGCTTCTACTGGTCGCCTGCCTTTCGTGATGCCGAACTCTTCGGTGCTCTCCGCTGACGGCGTAAACTACGAAGCCAACACCACCAACCTGACGCCAGGTGGAGCTGAGTTCTGGGCCAACAGCTCCTACAATCGCAACATTGCCGCCAACTACATCACCAAGGGCGACTTTTTCAAGCTGCGCGAGTTGTCGCTAAGCTACGCCGTGCCCGCTACGCTGCTGAGCAATGCCAAATTCATCAAGGGGCTGAACCTCAATCTCTACGGCCGTAACCTGTTCTTGTGGGTTCCTAAGGAAAACCAGTGGACCGACCCGGAGTTCAGCAACCAGAGCGGCAACGCCATTGGCATCAACGACGTGGGCCAGACGCCGCCCACCCGCTTCTACGGTGCTAGCTTGTCGGCCACCTTCTAATTTTCTCAACAGAAATGAAAAATACCATAGCAAAGCTTTTGGTGGCTGCCACCCTCGTGTCGCTGTCGACCGGCTGCGAGTCGTTTTACGACATTAATGATAACCCTAACAGCGTAACTCCAGATAAGGTAGTTCCGTCTGCCATTCTGGCCCAGGCTCTAAAAGTGACGGCTGATACCTACGGCCTTACTTTGAATGTCTACGGTAGCTGGACGGCTGGCTATTGGGGCAAGACGGGTACCGTAAACGGCTACAACGAGGAGCGTACCTACACTTACGGTGCCACGTATTATCAGGGATTTTGGGGAAATACGTACGACAACCTGAAGGATTACGACGGTATTGAGAAAAGCGCCTCCGCACAAGGGCTTCTCTACCACGCCGCTATTGCCAAGATCATGAAGGCCTTTAATTACCAACTGCTAGTCGATCAATACAACAACATTCCGTATACTCAATCGTTGCAGGCCGATGCGGAAGTACCCCTCATTGCGCCTCAATATGATAAGGCTGAGGACATTTACAAAGACTTGGCATTGCGGTTGGACGAAGCCGTGGCAGCCATCAAAACGGCCCCTACCACGACCCAGTCCGTGGGAGCAGAGGATATTATGTTTGGAGGCAACATGACCAGTTGGGTGAAGTTTGCCAATACACTTAAGCTGCGTATGTTGCTGCGGCAATCCTTCGTGCCATCATTAGATAGCTACGTGCGCACCGAAATGACTAAGCTCCAGTCGGCCACAGATGGCTTCGTGACGACGGACGTGGTAGTGCAGCCTGGTTACATCCAAACGTCGGGCAAGCTAAACCCTCTTTGGGGTAACTACCGTGCCAACGCCACGGGTTCGCGCATTGCTCAGAGTAACTACCAGAACGGTACGCAGTTCATCATCGACCAATACGATAAGAACAACGACCCAAGGGTGTCGCAGCTTTATGTGAAGGCCACCGCTGGGACCTTCAACGGCACCTACAAAGGCGTGGTGCTCGGCGACCCAAATCCGCTACCCGGTAGCACTCAAATTTCGCGGTGGAAAGACTACGGCGGCATCTTGAAGGGCTACGACGCGCCAGTGCCGCTGCTACTGGCGGCTGAAAGCTACTTCCTGCAAGCTGAAGCCAAGTCGCGCGGCTATCTGACTGGAGGGGACGCCGGCGCCAAAACTGATTATAACAATGGAATTCGTGCCTCGTTCGTGTATTTCTACACGCCCGCCCCGAGCCAGTCGACAACGGCCAACAACGTGTCAGCCAACGCGGTACCGGACTACACCAAGTACTTGGCAACTAATACTGCTAACAAAATGGTTAACTGGGACGTCGCCTCCGACCGCCCGGATAAGCTGGATAAGATCATCTACCAGAAGTATTTGGCTATGAATACAGTAACGGCCATCGAAGCGTGGAACGAGTATCGCCGCACAGCGTATCCGAAATTTCCGGCCTCTTTGCAGTCAAGCTCACCGCGGACCGACAAATTACCGCTACGTCTGATGTACCCCCAGACGGAAGTGAGTACGAATAGCTCAAATGTGCCAGCAGATGTCAACCAGTTTACGTCCAAGATTTTCTGGGACGTACTGGACTAAAAGCTAGGTCTGAGCTACAAAAAAGGAGGTTGACTAGTCAGCCTCCTTTTTTGCGTTCTAAGGAAAGCAGGTGGAAGTATAACAAGTGTGCAACTCGGCATGAACGCACTTGGCTAAACATCCGGGCCTCTTTCCCGTTTGGGCAAGAGTCAATTCGTCTTCATTCATGCCCCAACGCTACTATTTGCTGTCGCTGCTTTTGGTGCAGCTGCCTGCTCACGCTCAAAACCTAGCTTCTGCGCCCGACACAACTCGCGCCGTGCGCCTACCTGAGGCCACCGTGACTGGCTACGGCACACGGTTGCCGCTGCGCCGCACGGCCGCTGCCATCGGCGTGGTCGATGCTACTACTATTGAGCGCTTTAATCAAACTTCGCTCACGCAGGCGGTAAACACGTTGCCCGGCGTGCGGTTGGAAGAACGGGCCACGGCGAGCTACCGCATTAGCGTGCGGGGCAGCACGCTTCGCTCACCCTTTGGCGTACGCAACGTGAAGGTGTACTACAACGACATTCCGTTCACGGAGGCTGCCGGCACCACGCAGCTCAATCTGCTCGATCCCGCCATTATTGGGCGCATTGAGGTGATCAAAGGACCTGCGGGTAGCGTGTACGGGGCCGGCACAGGTGGCGTACTCTTGTTTGAAAACCGTAAGCCTAGGCCCGAGGAGGCCAGAGCCCAAGTTGGGTTCACGGCTGGCAGCTTTGGCTTGCGGCGCTACTCAGTGGTGGCGGAAAGCGGTACTGCGACTGGCTACTTGCGCGCGCAATATGCCCGTCAATCGGTGGATGGCTACCGAGAGCAGAGCGCCCTGCGTCGCGACGTATTTGCCCTAGATGGTGAGTTCGCGCCCTCCGAAAAGCGTACCCTCGCAGTGCATGGTCTCTACACCGATATCAATTACCAACTGCCCGGTGGCCTCACGCGGGCCCAGTACGAGCAGAACCCGCGCCAAGCGCGACCAAGTACGGCTACGGCACCCGGTACGGTAGCGCAGAAGGCCTCATATGCATCGCGTACGGCGCTGCTCGGCGTAAGTCACGAGTACCGATTCTCTGACCGTTTTTCGAACAAAACTACACTGTATAATTCGGCTACAACTATCCAAACGCCTTACTTAGTGGATTTTGAGCGGAATACGGGCGTGGGTTGGGGCGGCCGCTCCAGTTTCAACTATCGTACAACGCTAGCGCAACGTCCGCTACGGCTGAGTGCCGGGGCTGAGCTTCAAAACAGCTTCGAAGACTCGCGTAGCTACCAGAACCTAGCAGGTGTACCCGGTACGTTGCGCTACGACGACGAGATTCGGACAGCAGCCGGGTTCGTATTCGGGCAGGCGGAATTGGAGTTGCCGGCTGGTTTTCTAGCTACCGTGGCAGCTAGCTACAACCGGCAGCGCTACCGCATCGCCCGGATTTCGGATGCAGCCAAGCAACCCACTAATTACCAATTTGAGCGCGACTTCCAGCCGCAGGTGTCGCCACGGGTGGCCGTGCTCAAGGAGCTTACCCCGCGCATTTCGGCCTACGCCAGCGTGAGCAGTGGCTTTTCGCCGCCGACCGACGAAGAAATTCGTCCTTCGGATGGCAGCTTAAATCGAGCCTTGCAAGCGGAGCGCGGCACCAGCTACGAGCTAGGTGCAAAAGGCAACGCGTTCAACAACCGCCTCACCTTCGACCTCGCTTTGTTCGACTTTCGCCTGCGACAAACCATCGTGACGCGCACCACCGATGCGGGCACTAGCGTGTTCTTCAACTCTGGCAACACGCGGCAGCGTGGCCTCGAAGCTGCTGTGAGTGGCTGGCTCTGGCGCCCCACTACCGAAGCTGCGACCCTAGGTACTGCCCAAGCTACCGGACTGCGGGCGTGGGCGAGCTTTGCCTACAATCATTTTCGCTTCGGCACTTACCAGAATAACGACCAAGATAATACGGGTAAGCGCCTGACTGGCACTGCTCCGCAGACCCTGGCGGCTGGTCTCGATGCAAATTGGCAGGCCGGTTTTTACCTCAACCCAACCGTTAGTCACCAAGCACGCATTCCGCTCAACGATGCCAATACCGCGTACGTCACCGGCTACTGGACGTTCGGGACACGCGCCGGTTGGCGCCGTACCGTGCTAGGCCACCTAGAGACTGATATTTATGCGGGCATTGAGAATGCGCTGGACCGGCGCTACAGCCTAGGCAACGATTTGAACGCCTTCGGCGGCCGCTATTTTCAGCCCGCGCCTGGGCGCAATTATTATGCGGGAGCAACCCTAGGTTGGAAAATTTGAGTCCTAGATGCTGGCGGGCCCTACCAGTTGCAGAGCCGATCTTCTATGTACTGCTAATTGCTGAATAGCCCGCTCAATCTTAAACGAGAGACAATAGAAAAGCCTGCTCCTTTCAGAGCAGGCTTTTCTATTGTCAAGTCTAGAATCGTGTTTATGAATCAGCGCAACCAATGTAGGTGAGCTGAGTTCAGGCCTACAAATTGTCTTCGTTTGGGTCGGGACCTTCGGTAGTGCGATTAGCGGGCTCGTTGGTGGGCCAATTGCTGGTGCCACCGCCGTAGCGCGGATCATCGCGGCGGTACGACTCCCGTTGCGCTTCGTAGCTGTCGTCCACGTGGTCTAGCACGTCGGCGTTGTTGAGGTTTTGAGGCACGTTGCCGCGTTGGCTAGGTTCTGGGGTAGAAGGCGCTGCTGTGCCGCCGGGGTTATTACCAGCGCTATCTTGTACTTCGGTAGTAGAATCGGCCACGCCGAAAGTGCCGTAGCTAGGTGTGTGGCTCGCCGTGTTTGGTACGGCATCTTCACCGGCTATATGCGGGTGCTGACCTTCATCAGCGTCGCCGTCTTTCTTGCCTAAGTCTCGGCCAACTTTGAGGTTTTCAGCAGCATCACCGAAGTTGTAGTTACTCTCGGAGTGAGAAGAATTTTCAGGAGTTTCCATAGGATGTCGGAGTAGGAGTAAGATTCAAAGAAGCGCTAACGCCTTCTTTCTACGCAAAGCCTTTCATTCTGGCTATGGCTAGGGGTTCCAAAAAACTCCGGCCTTTTTTCGGATAAGTCCGTATTCTGCTGCAAACGTATGGGATACCCTGCGAGTAGCATACCCTATTAACTTTTACCGAATGAAGCCCACTATCCGCCACAGCAAAGATGACCAGACCTTTTACGCTACGCTCGACGGCTACGAATCGGAGCTAGCTTACAGCCAGCCAACCCATGAGCTAATCGACTTCGTGCACACGTTTGTTGACGAAAACCTGCGCGGCCAAGGGGTTGGAGAGGCTCTAGCACAAGCTGGATTAGCGTATGCCCGTGAGCATCATTTGCGCGTGCGCACAAGCTGCGAGTTCATGGCTGCTTACGTAAAACGCCACCACGCTGAGTATCAAGATATACTGGCGTAGTGGCGCTTTATGTAGGTAGCAAAAAGGGCAAACCTAGGTCGTAGACCTAGGACCCCTCTCCGCGATTGTTATCGTCGAGGTTGCTGGACTGCGCAATAATGGGGCGCAGCACGCTATCTGACACGCCCGATGTGCCATCGGCAGCAGGCTCGTCGAGCAGCTGGCCGTGCGTTTCGCGGTCGAGCATCGAGGGAGCATCTACTTCTTGAGGAGCATCTGGCTGGTCATCCTGTGGCTTGGGTGGATTGCGCGGCTGCGGATCCTGCATTTCGGGCAGCGTAAACAGGTTTTCGCCTGGGCGATGCTCATCTTGCGTTCCTTCAAAGGAAGCATTCGGGTCGGCAATGGTGGCCGGTTGGTTCTGGGTTTCCCGACGGGGCGGGTTTTCGTCAGGATTCTGGGCGGTGTTTTGCGCGGAGTCTTGCATGATGGAAGGGAGTAAATGAAAACAGGTGCCCAAAGCGGACACCTGCTTCTTACGCAATTTTGCCTAACGGTTGCTGCCTTCGGCGAAAAAATAAGCTACGGGAGCGGCTACTTAGCGGGCATGAGCACGGCATCAACGACGTGCGTCACCCCATTACTAGACAGTACATCTGGAATGGTAACGTTCGCTACGCTGCCTTTTCCATCGCGCAGCATCACGGTGTCTTTGGTTTTGACGACGGTAAGCTGTTCGCCTTCTACCGTGGTTAACGTCTGGCCGTCTTGCAAATCAGCGGCGGTGATGCGGCCTGGCACGACGTGGTAAGAGAGGATATTCGCTACTTTATTCTTGTGGCCAGGCAGCACCAGTGAGTTCACCGTGCCAGCGGGAAGCTTGTCGAATGCCGCATTAGTAGGCGCAAAGATGGTGAAAGGCCCATCTGCTTCCAGCGTTTTTGCTAACCCAGCGGCTTCTACTACGGCCACTAGCGTTGTGTGCTCCGTCGAGTTAACGGCATTTGCAACAAGATTTTTATCGGGTGTCATCAGGGCCCCGCCTACTACTACGCCTATCGGCGCGGCAGGCGTACTAATGAAGCTGGTGGGAGTTAGCTGTTGGGTTTTGCCTTTTACCTTGGTGCCGTCGTCGGTTTTGCCCTTTACTTTAACCTTGCCGTCTTTCGAGACTTTGGTTTTCGTCATCACGCCGTCCTCCTTCACCTTGGTCTTTTCGTCGTCCGATTTTTCCTTGGTTTTGGTTTGAGCGAAAGTCGTAGAAGCTGCACCTAGGTTTAAAGCTAGGGCAAGCGTGAGAGTAGGAAAGAAATACTTAGTCATGTTTTCCAGGTGGGGAGAAAGATGGCGCCTACTAAACTCAACGCTGTGGCGCTGACCGTGTATACGAACGTGTAACGGGTAAGGATCAGTATTATGTACTATAGTTAGGGCTTTTATTCAACGATTAGTGAATCAATGGCCATAAAAAAAGCCTTTGCGGTTTGCAAAGGCTTTTAGAATCACTAAAATAGCAGCAAGCTATGGGGTTACCGTTTGCACTTGGTCGCCCTTGATCTTGGCTTTTTTATCCTTTTTGTCAATTTTCGCTTTGCCGTCTTCGGTCTTTACCTTGGCGTGCTTCTTGTTCGATTTTACTTTGGTGGTGTCACCTTGGGCCAGCACAGCAGGTGCGGCAGCGGCGGTCAGCATGAGCGCTACCAGGGCCGCAGAAAACATTCGCTTCATCATAAGAGTAGCAATGAAATTGGAGAGAGACGCTACTCGACCTAGCTTTTAGTTCGAGCAGTGTCGAGCCTCATACGTATGCTCGTCCGGTAGGGTTGGCCGCGTAGGCTATTTTGTTGTGCTCGCTACTCCCGCTTCTACGACAAACGGCACCCTCACTGAGGGTGCCGTTTGCGAACAGTTAGTGTAGAAGCTACTCAGGTCAGGAACGGTGTGGTTGTGGTCAGGAGGGTTTATAGTCGCACGAAGCGTTGTACGGTGCGTTGGCCTTTGTTGCTCAGTTCTAGCAAGTACATGCCTGCTGGCACGGCGCGCAGGTCTACGGTGCTGCCGCTTGCTGCCTCACCGATTGCGACTTGCTGCCCTTTTACATTATAGATGCGGTAGTGGAGCACGCCCTCAGTGCCCGTAAACGTAATGGATTCTGCGCTTGGGTTGGGGTAGAAGGATGCTACTGCCGCATCACCTTTCCACTCCACGGCTTGTACCGGCGAGTAGCTTTCAGTGCCATCTAGGTCCACTTGACGCAAGCGGTAGTAGGCTAGGCCATTCACCGGCGCACGGTCGGTGAACAGGTAATTAGATATGCTGGACGTGGTGCCTTCCCCTTGCACCTTGCCAATAGCAGCGAAGATCTCGCCGTTGGTGCTGCGCTGCACTTCAAAATAGTCGCTGTTCTTCTCGGAAGCCGTAATCCAGTGCAGTGCCACGTTCTTCTCCTGCGCTTCGGCAGTAAAGCGTACGAGTTCAACGGGTAGGGGGCTATTGCTGGAGATTAATACGTCGTCAACTAGAAGTACGGTTCTAGAACTAGCATTCAGCCTTATCCGGATTTTGGCTTGCGACAGGGTAGCGAGACTTACTCGAATTTGTGTGTAATGGGTATTAAGTAAACTATTTGAAGAAAAAACTTTGACGTTGTTGTAACCTGGCGTTGAAGGTAGAGTGCTAGGAGGTGTGCTAAGATTATCAGTGAAGCTCCATTTTGTGCCGCTGCCGCCCCCACGAATCGTAAGTACATCTTGATAGTTTGTGGGATTAGCTGCGCTATCTGGGTTAATGCCAACTACAATCGAACCATTGCTTTCCAGACCATTAGGATTATTGCCGTTGCCATTGCCATTGCCATTAATAGAGAAAACAGCAAGGCGAAAAGTCAAAGTAGCTTCATTATTTGTACCTGTAAACTGCACGTTACGGAAATTGATATCTGCAGTGACTACGTTGCCAATGTTGTTAGCAGGAGATTCATTCTTAACTCCGAATGAGTTGATAGCTGCAGGAGCATCAGGAGAACGAACGTACAAAGGACTATTTTCTGGTGAGTAAGAATCGCCGGAATTGCCTGAGAAAAAGGCTCCATCACCGCTAGTCGTATAACGTAGGTTACCGCCCCGATTGGCCGACTCAAAATTCTGCGAGGTAGTATACTGTGCCCAACTTAGAACCGGGCTCAATACCAGCAAGGAAGCCCCTAATAAGACTCGGGCAGAAGCTAGCTTCTTAGAAATATGGGAGTAGAAGGAAAAACGCATGGGTAGAGGTAGGTGTGGATATAGCAGAGAAAAAGATGGACAATTCTATTTTGGTATAAACTTACTATCTTTTTGGAGTATGTCAAGGCTTAAGACAAAAAAACTTAGATATTTTTATATATTAGTTAGTGAATTAGACATGAATCCATAAAACACGTCTGATAGAATTTTTAGCAAAAATTTGACTACCAAATAGTTAATAAAAAAGCGCGACCAGATCCTAGATCTGGTCGCGCTTACAACTTTTTACTAATGGCTTGCTTTGCACTTAAGCAAGCTGCAGTATCACTTCCATTAAGCTTACTGCTTGATGAGGCGCCGCACAGTTTGCGTGTTGGCGCTGCGTACTTGCAGTAGATAGGTGCCTGCTGGCAAAGCGTGTAAGTCAAGCTGCGGGTTGCTGCCGCTCAGGTCCAGGCGGCGTACGAGCTTGCCGCTCACCGTACTGATGCGTACCTCGTACGTTTCGCTAACTCCCTTGGGCAGATCCAAGGTGATGTAGTCAGTGGCGGGGTTCGGGTAGACACCTAGCTTGTTCGTTTGGTTGGCAGCGGCATTCTGGATGGTCAGTACTGGTGAGTAGGCCGTAGCACCATCGAAGTCAACTTGACGCAAGCGGTAGTAGCTAGTGCCAGCCAGCGGCGCCACATCGGTAGTCTTATAAGAGTAGCTGCTTGAGCTAGTGCCGTGGCCTGCCACTTCGGTTATAGCCTCAAAAGACTCGCCATTAGCGCTACGCTCCACTACAAACTTTTCGTTGTTCTTCTCAGAAGCCGTGGTCCAGGTCAGGAGTACACTGCCTTTGCTGAGCTTCGCATCGAAGCTAGTCAGCTCTACTGGTAATGGGCTGTTGCGGCAGCCAGCGGTGGCAAGACTAGTTGAGCAAGTAACATTAGCAGCGTTCGTTGTACCATTGTCAGTGTCAAACCCTCTACAAAAGTTTAGATAGCCCACCACCGCAAACTTACCGCTGTTTTGCCGGCTTTGCCGTCCTACTCGCACAATGCCTACGCCACCCTGAGTAGCACCTTCAAAATCACCATTATTAGTAAAATCACCGAGGATATCGAAAAGACCAAAGTTTTGAACGAGACCATTGTTCGTAAAACCAACGTTGTTTCCCGCAACAGTCTGCCGGAAAGTGCCGCAGTTCCTAATGGTTGCGCTGTTATTAATATTGTTGGCTGTGAAGGTTCCTAGGTTGTCTATCTGCGCGTCTGAGTTGATATTAATAGAGGTAGTGATGGCGAACGTAGCGCCAATAGTGTTTCTGATAGTACCACCCAGGGTTATGTTACCGTTGCCAGAAGGTTCTACACGCAGGTTACCAAGATTGGTAATGGTCCCGTTATTCAGGTTCAAATTGGTGAGCGTGGTTGTTGCACCTGAGCCGTTCGAAAACTGCGCATCACGGTTTACAGAGAGAGTACGAGCCGTGAAGCTGCCATTGTTAACAATTTGGCTGTTCGCACCATTTAGGTTGAGGTTGCCGATGTTAATAGTTGCTCCCTGATTGTTGTACACTATTCCTTGATTAGGAACGTCGAAATCGGCTGTGATGGTACCACTGTTGCAAATAGCGCCGCCAGTGCCATTCCAAGTAATCCGGCCCGAAACAGTCACGCCTGCCGCAATACAAACGGTTTCGCCATTGACTATACTTAGATTATTAATATTGTTTGTGACGGGACGGCACGTCTCGCATTGCGCCCACGCATCCTGTGAAAAAGCGAAAAAGCTCAAAAGTAAGCTAGCTACTAATATGCGTGTTATTCGAAGAATCCGCAAAGAGTGTAGCGCTACAGAATACTGCATAACTTTAATATGATTGGGTAGAACTTATTTGGTCATCGTTCAGCCAAAAGTAAAATATTCTGCGGCGCTTTATATAATATTAATAAAAATTAATACTATTATTTGAAAAAATAATTATATAAAATTTAAATATTTATAAACTTGGTTACAATAGATGTAATAATTGCTATGCTTAGTAAAGAGTACTAGGCAGAGTCTTCCGTAGAGCGAGGTGGAGCTACTTACGATCAGGAGGGCAGTGGACTAAATGGCAATTAACGTATGCGCGTACAAGCAGTAAGCGCCAGACGGTACCGTCTGGCGCTTACTAGCAAAAGCTTAGAAGGGAGTCTTGTGCGCGAGACCTAAGCCTTACTTCAAAAAAGCTTGTACCTGCGTGGTCAGCTCAGCCTGGGTAAACTCCTGCTCGAAGGCTTGGCGCTTCTTCTTCTGGTTGTTCACCATCAGGGTAAAGGGAATTGCGCCCGACCACTTGGGGTCTAGCTTCGTGATCCACGAGTTGGGGTCAGGTTCGTTGAGCAATATCACTTCCGACTTCAGGGCACGCTTGGCTACGAAGGGTTTTACCTTCTTGTCGAGCAGTGAGGCGTTGTCCATGCTCACCAACAGCACCTTTACTTTCTGCTTGGCATAAGTGGTGTTCAACTGCTCGAAGCTAGGTAACTCCTTAATACAAGGTGCGCACCAAGTCGCCCAGAAGTTGACGACGTACGTTGTGTCGCTGGGGCGGGCGAGGCGCTTCTGAAGATCAGGCAGCTTGATAACGGCTACTTGTTGGGCATGAACGGCGCTGGCGCCTAGCAGGCCACCGCCGAGAACGAGCATTTTCAAATAATTCATAGTTGCTAAACGCCACGCTAAGCGCTTTGTTATGAATCGGTGCGGGCCCAGTTGCGTATAAAATGGTGACATTGATGCCTCGCTCGCCCGAGGTGGAAAGTAAGCTGCAAGTAGGATAAGATGCTTAAACCCAAAAGCGACGGCTCTATTTGAGCGCCCTAATACCAGAAAAGCAGCCAATCTTTAAACAAAAGGACAGCTCAGAAGCTTCCCTTTCTACTGTCGGTCTGCCGGGTAAGCGTTTGCATAGTCTGCGAAAAGCAGCGTTAATTTGGAAAATACTTACGCCAGCAACTGGTATAAGCAGCGAAACCTAATCAACCAAAGTCCCCATCCTTATGAGCCAAGATCAAAATCAGAATGGCGCTTCGGGCAACGGCACGGGCACAGCCGTGACGGGTGCCGGCACCTCCCAGGACCAGCGTACTGCTGCCGGCGAGAATGCTCAGACCCTCACCACCCGTCAAGGGCATCCCGTATCGAACAACCAGAACCTGCGCACTGTAGGCAACCGCGGGCCAGCTACGCTCGAGAACTACCAGTTCATCGAGAAAATCAGCCACTTTGACCGCGAGCGTATTCCGGAGCGCGTAGTACACGCCCGTGGCGCCGGTGCGCACGGTGTGTTCGAAGCTTACGGCACCGTAGGTGGTGAGCCCATTGAAAAGTATACCCGTGCTAAGCTGTTCAACACCAAGGGCAAAGAAACCCCGGTGTTCGTGCGCTTCTCGACGGTAGGCCACGGCGGTCACTCGCCCGAAACCCTGCGTGACCCACGTGGCTTCGCGGTGAAATTCTACACCGAAGATGGCAACTGGGACCTAGTAGGTAACAACTTGAAGGTGTTCTTCATCCGCGACGCCATCAAGTTCCCCGACCTGATTCACTCGCAGAAGCCTGACCCGGTGTTCAACCGCCAGACAGGCCAGCGCATTTTCGATTTCATCGCCAACACGCCGGAAGCCATGCACATGGTGAGCTTCCTGTTTTCGCCCTGGGGCATTCCGGCCAACTACCGCCAGATGCAAGGCTCAGGCGTGAACACCTATAAGTGGGTGAACGCGCAGGGTGAAGCGGTGCTGGTGAAATACCACTGGGAGCCGCAGCAAGGCATCAAAAACTTGACTGCTCCTGAAGCCGAAGCCATTCAGGCCAAAAACTTCAACCACGCTACCCAGGACCTGTTCGACAACATCAAGAAGGGCAACTTCCCCAAGTGGGAGCTGTGCGTACAGATTATGTCGGACGACGAGCACCCTGAGCTGGACTTCGATCCGCTCGACGACACGAAAATCTGGCCTGAAGATCAGTTCCCCTTCCTGCCTGTGGGCATGATGACGCTGAACAAGAACCCCGAGAACTACTTCGCTGAAGTAGAGCAGGTGGCATTCGGTACGGGTGTATTGGTCGATGGCCTTGATTTCTCGGACGACAAGATGCTGCAAGGCCGCACCTTCTCGTACTCGGATACGCAGCGCTACCGTGTAGGACCTAACTACTTGCAGCTGCCCATCAACGCGCCTAAAAAGCACGTGGCTACAAACCAGCGTGATGGTCAGATGACGTACCACGTAGACGCGGCACCCAACCAGAACCCGCACGTGAACTACGAGCCTAGCAGCCTCAACGGCTTGAAGGAGTCGCCTTCACAGGGCCCTGATCACCAGCCGATGTACACGGGTCGTTTGGTCCGTCAAACCATCGACCGCACCAACAACTTCGGCCAGGCCGGCGACCGGTACCGCAAGCACGAAGATTGGGAGCGCAATGACCTCATCAACAACATGGTGGGTGCCCTCGCTGATGCGGAGAAGGTGATTCAGGATAAGATGATTGAGCTGTGCACCAACTGCGACGCCGATTGGGGCAAGCGCTTGGCCGACGGTATCAAAGCTGCTAACGCCAACACCGAAGGCGGCAACCAGTATAACGACCAGCAAGCTGAGAAAGCAGTAGAGCAAGCCGAGGAAATGGCGCACGACGCCAAGCCTTACTAAGGCTAGAACCTAGCTTCAGCAGAAACAGCTTCTGCTAACAAAACAACCCCGTACCTAGCCAGGTGCGGGGTTGTTTTGTTAGCTACATGATGGTAGCAAATGATTGTTACCTTTCTATTAGACAAAATTTAGTCCTAAGGATTAAAGGAAAATAAGTAGGCTGCCGTAAGCTGTAGGCTACGATTTGGCGAGTTGTAGTTTGCGGCAGCTATGTTGCGTCTGGTTTGTTGATCGACGTTGAAGGCCCCCAGGCCGTAAATAGCTTGTACTTGCAGCGCTTTGTATTTGTAACCTACTCCTCCGGTCAGACCAATATCGTAACGTTGAAGCCCCTGTCGAAAAGAGCCATAGTCATCACTATATATAGGACCACCATACGCAGGTTTACCGTCAAGAGTAGCTCGTCTGCTTGTCTTGCCGCCAACGCCAGTAGCTTCGTACAAACCCACTATAATTTGGAAGCCGCCTTCACGGTTAATCGAGTAGACTAAGTTTAATGGTACTTCGATGTAATCTAAATTACTTACTGTTGAAGCTGTTACAACGTAGGTACTCTTGTCGTAAAAAAATGTATAGAGCCCTTCCTGCGTGTAGCGGAAGCCTTTTTGAGAGTACAATACAGCTGGCTGAATAGCAAAGTGGCCGCATTGTATGCTTCCTACTATTCCAGCTTGCAAACCATAGCGTGGTGTACTTCCCTGTAGCTGGCCATATAGGTCATCGGGATAATAGTTCTTTTGGCTAGTCTGCTGAACGCCAACACGCGGACCTAGGCTGAATTTCACCTGAGCTTCAGCCCCGAAAGAAGCCACTAGTATTACACTAACCGTAAACAGGCTAGCTAACGAAGGGGGAGATAAACATGATAACAAAATGTCGGGTACTCTATAGGGTGATGCTTGAAGCTAGCCTTCAATGTTGCGACCTAGGTATTTAGTTAGTAAGCCGCCCAGTACGCCGGAGCCGGCGAGCTGAGCCAAATGGTCGATAAAGTCGGTTTGTTCCTTTGTGAGCCACAATTCGTTCTGTGGTAATATCAAGTGACAAACCCGGATAACAATCCCCACAGCCAAGCAGATACCAGCCACCACGACCAAGCTCAGCACCGTGTAGTGAATAACGTTTTTGGCGCGTTGGTCACGTCGGTGGGCACCTTTGCGCTTATCCTGCTCAAACCAGTCTTGCTCGTCCGTAGCCAACTTGGTTTTGCGAGTCGGACGTTTTTCGCCCCGAATGGCACTTAGGTCGGGTAGGGGCGGGGTGTCAGACGGCGTTGGCACTCGCTAGGTCCTGGTAATAGGTTTGAATAGCGTCGTTGGGAATAACGACGGAGCGATTGTTGCGACCACCTTGCTGGTGCCAGGTCTCAAACCACGGTGTGTTTTCCTGGTGCGTAAGTGCTGAGAGCTCCACGGCCGAATAGTCTTTGTACACGTCCCAGATCTTGTCCAAGAAGCTAGTGAGACTCGGGGCGTTAAGGGCATAATAGACCACGTGTCCGTTCGGTTCCAGCCTGCCAGCTGGCTCCGTAATGGGGCTGCCGCCGTAGATCTTGAAGCTGTCATACACGGAAGGTACTACGGGGCCATATTTCCAAGCCTGCACACCTTCGGCAATGAGCGGCTCGCCCGTCAGACCTAGGTACCAGCCGTGGGCTGCGTACACTAGTTTTACCAGCTTCATGGGCGTCACCGGAATGCCGGACTCCAATGACTTCCGCACGAAGTAATTAGCAACGGCTACTGCGTTTTCCATGCTTGGGTTATTCTAAAGTAACTACCGCGATTCCCGGTTAGGACAAAATTACGGTAAAGTATAGCGTATATACGAAGAAATACAAAATAGAGTGCCAATGGAAAGCTAGGTGTTGGACGTAAGGACAAGAGGGATGGTTGATGCGAGAAAGAGCAGAAGGATTTAGCTGATTTTTGTGTAAATATTTATAGTTTAAATTTAATTAATTATGTAACGCAGGCATAATAGTCATGTAATAGCACCGCTCTACCTTGGTCTAGGTAAACCTAGCTAATCCTATTATGCCGGAGAAGATTACGAAAAACCTCAACCGCCGTGAGTTCATTAAAAATACGGCCCTCCTTTCCGGTGGTGTGGCCCTGCTACCAGCCGTACTCACTAGTTGCGATGATGACGGCGAACTGCCTGGATTGCCCGGCTCATTCGGGTTCCTCGAAGGCGTAGCTAGCTTCGACCCCTCCCAAAGCAGTGTGATCATCTGGTCGCGTTACACGCCGCTGTTGACGGAAGCCGGCGACACAGCCATCCGCTGGGAGCTAGCCGACAACAGCAGCTTCGCGCCGGTGCTGAAGAGTGGCAGCCTAATGGCCGGCGCCGCTACAGATTACACGATCAGCTCCGACGTAACAGGACTGGTAGCCAACAAAAAGTATTATTACCGCTTCCAGAGTGAATTAAGTCAGGCAAAATCAGTGGTGGGTGAAACGCACACGCTGCCCACGGCCGGCCAGGTAAGTAGCATGAAGCTAGCCGTGGTTTCGTGCTCCAACTACCAAGCGGGCTTCTTCAACGTGTACGGCGCCGTAGCCGAGTCCGACGCCGACGTGGTGGTGCACCTAGGTGACTATATCTACGAGTACGGCCGCGGAGAATATGGCTCCAACCCGGCCACCGCCGCCCTGAACCGAGGGCATTTGCCAACAGTGGAGGTGATAAGTGTGCAGGACTACCGCACCCGTTACAAACAGTATCGTAGCGACAAACAGCTCCAGAAGGCGCACCAGCGCAAGCCGTTCATCTGCGTGTGGGACGACCACGAGCTAGCCAATGACGCTTACATCGATGGGGCCGAAAACCACCAGCCCAACGAAGGCGACTTTCAGCAGCGGAAGAAGAATGCGCAGCAGGTATGGCACGAGTACTTGCCGGCGCGCGTAGCCAGCAGAGACAAGATCTTCCGGAGCTTCGACCTAGGTGGGCTAGCCAACCTGCTCATGCTCGACACGCGCATGCTGGGGCGCGACAAGCAGTTGAGCTACTCAGATTATTTCGGGCCGGGCAACGTGTTCAACGCGCCGGCTTTCGCAGCGGCTTGGCTCAACCCTAATCGTAGCATGCTAGGCGCCGAGCAACGCGCCTGGCTAGCTACTTCGCTGGCCGGCAGTCAGGCCAAGTGGCAGGTGCTTGGCTCGCAGGTGCTGATGGGCAAAATGTACATTCCAGCCGAGCTGTTGTCGCTTATTGCGCAGCTAGCTTCTGGCGGGGCGACTCCGGCGCTGCTGGCGCAGTACACGGCGGTTTCCACGCAGCTTATCGCTATCAAAACCCGGATTCAGCAGGGCGACCCCACAGTGACCCCCGCCGAGCGTGCCCGCGTCGAAACGGTGCTGCCGTACAACCTAGATGCCTGGGATGGCTACCCCGCCGAACGGGAAAAGCTCTACGCCGCTGCCAACGGCAAAAAGCTTATTTCGTTGGCCGGCGACACGCACAATGCCTGGTACAACGACCTGCGCGATGCCAGTGGCCGCAAAGTAGGGGCTGAGTTTGCCTGCGCTTCCGTTTCCTCGCCCGGTTTCGAAGCGTTATTTGGTGGCAATACAGCAGCGGCCCAGGGCTTTGCTCAATCCACGGAGCTGCTGATCGACGACCTCAACTATCTCGATGCTTCCCAACGGGGCTACGTACTAGCCGAGTTTACCGCCGCCGCCGCTACATCCAAATGGCAATATGTTGCCAGCATCCTGACAGAAAGCACGGCGACAACAACGGGCAAAGTCGTGAGTGAAGCGTAAAACAAGCAGCAAGCAAATGAGAATTATCGCGGTGATAATACCTGCCTAGCTCTGCTTCTAGGCTCTCATGCTGATTCATAAAGTGGCGACCTTCTCGGATTGCCGCTAAAAAGGGTTGCTTATGGCCGATAAGGTCGTAGGCAACCCTTTTCTGTACCGAAGCAGTGACAACGATCAGCTGCGGCGTGAATACATCGGTGTAATGGGTGAGCTGCTACCTAGGTAGCCACGCTTCCATATGTATGTGGGCTGTGCTCTTCCAGCGCATTTACTACATTACGGGGGATACTCTACCGTCAGGTCATCCCCACCAAATTTGTATGCGTCACTACCGAGTGCTTGCTTTTCTGGCTGTTTTCCTGCTCGCTTTTCAGTACCTAGGTACCGCCCAACAGCTAGGGTCTTCCTTCACGAATCCCCTGTTGGATAATGGGCCTGACCCTTGGGTAACTCGCCATAACGGCTATTACTACTACATGAACACCATGGGCAACCGGCTGGTGATTCGCAAAACCAAGGTGCTCAGCCAAGTGTCGGCGGCGTCGGCGACAACCGTGTGGACGCCTCCCGCCACGGGCCCCAACTCGGGCGGAATCTGGGCTCCTGAGCTGCACTTCCAACGCGGGAAATGGTACCTATACTACACGGCGGCCGATGCGCAGAAGTTTAACGACGATACCCGCGGCGTATTCGTGCTAGAAAATAGCGCTGCCGACCCAACCACCGGTCAGTGGATCGACCGCGGCAAAATTAACACCCGTTACCCAGGCCTAGATGGGTCGGTGTTTGAGGATCGGGGCCAGTTATACTTTCTCTACTCTGCGTATGTCGGCCCACAGAGCGTGCTTTGCATTGCGCCCATGCAAAACCCGTGGACGCTGCTCGCCGATAAGGAAGTCGTTATTGCTACGCCAACCTACACCTGGGAGAAAGGGGGCGGCCGCCAAATCTTGGAAGGACCCGAGTTTTTGCGCGGTAAGAAAGGACAGGTTTTCATCGTGTATTCGGCCAGTGCCTGCTGGGATGATAATTATTCATTGGGCATGCTCACGGCCTCTGGGCAAAGCGACTTGCTGCAAGCTAGCTCCTGGACGAAGTCTTCTGAACCGGTGTTCTGCAAATCAGTCGCTAACAGCGTCTACGGTCCTGGTCATAACAGCTTTACCACCTCACCCAATGGCCGGCAAGATTGGATTGTGTACCACGCCAAAGATGCCCCAACAGGCAAGTGCGAACAGCGAAGCTTGCGCATGCAGCCCTTCAGTTGGAACCCTGATGGCACCCCGCGTTTCGGTGCTCCTGTCTCTACGAAAACGGTTCTAAGCTGGCCTGTAGGTCAGTAAATAGGAATTTATTGAACAGGCGCCGGTGCCCACACGATAGACTTACTTCATCCGGCTTGAGTAGGCAAAGGATACTCGCCTTCTCTCTTAATTGGAGGATCAAACGAGTTATAAAGTATATGGTCCCTTTGCAAAGCCATTGTTGATCCCGCACTGTAAGGAAGTATCGCCTAGGTAGGTAAGGGGCTTACCTAGCTGGCTTGCATTTACTTGAGGCGGTTATCAGAGGTTAGATTAAAATTATATTAAAATCCCAGCTACTTTCCCAGGCTGAGTTTCGTAAGAATACGCACGAAACGTTGGCTGACGCCACTGTCCTATTGCTCGCCTAGCTACGGTTAGGATGGACGGTCAGCCGCAGTGACTTCCACGAATGTGCTAGGTATGAAAGAAACTCGCGACAGTATTGCTGACATTTGGGGCTCGCGCACCGGTTACGAAGGACAATGGCCCGTACGCGTCGACGAACGGGTGGAGGAAGAGCCCGACCACTGGGTACAATCGGCCTGCGTGCTGTGCTCCAATGGTTGCGGCTGTGACATCGGCGTGAAAGACGGCCGCATCGTGGGCGTGCGCGGCCGAGCGGTTGATAGCGTCAACCACGGCCGCCTAGGTCCGAAGGGGCTGCACGGCTGGGTTGCCAACAACAGTCCGGACCGCCTGACCAAGCCCCTTATCCGCCGCAACGGCAAGCTGGAGGAAGCCACTTGGGACGAGGCCATGAGCTTGATCGTGAGCAAGTCGAAGGAGTTGATTGATAAGCATACCGCTAGCTCCATTGGCTTTTACACCTCAGGGCAGCTATTTCTGGAAGAGTACTACGCCCTGGGCGTTGTGGGCAAAGCCGGCCTCGGTACGCCCCACATGGACGGCAACACGCGCCTGTGCACGGCTACGGCCGCAGCGGCCCTGAAAGTGTCCTTCGGCTCCGATGGGCAACCAGGCTCTTACTCCGACCTCGATACCACGGAAGCCATTTTGCACGTGGGCCACAATATTGCCTCCCAGCAAACCGTGCTGTGGATGCGCGTGCTGGATCGGCTGGCTGGGCCTAACCCGCCCAAGCTGGTCGTGATTGACCCGCGCGCTACCTACACCGTCGAAAAGGCGACCGTGCACCTAGCTCCGCGCGTGGGTACCAATATTCCGGTGATGAACGGGCTGCTGCACCTCATCATCGAGGCCGGGCAAATCAACCAAGAGTACATTGACGCTCATACCCTGGGCTTCGAAGAGTTGAAGCAGATAGTGGCCAAGTGGACGCCCGACCGCGTGGAGCGGCTTACCGGAGTACCAGCTGATAAGCTGCGTGAAGCGGCCCACATCCTAGGTACCTGCAATAGCTTAGTGTCAACCGCTTTGCAGGGCGTATACCAGTCCATGCAGGCGACGGCTTCGGCCGTGCAGGTTAATAATCTTCATCTGCTGCGCGGACTGATTGGTCGTCCCGGCAGTGGCATCTACCAAATGAATGGCCAGCCCACGGCCCAAAGCACCCGCGAGTGCGGCGCCGATGGTGACTTGCCTGGTTTCCGCAACTGGGGCAACGAAGAGCACATTCAGCAGCTGGCCGACTTATGGAACGTGCACCCGGATCAGATTCCGCATTGGTCACCGCCCACGCACGCTATGCAACTCTGGCGCTACTGCGAGCAAGGCTCCATCAAGATGCTCTGGATCAGCGGTACCAATCCGCTGGTTTCGCTGCCAGACCTAGCCCGAGCCCGTAAGATTCTGGCGAAAGAAGATCTGTTTGTCATCGTGCAGGATGCCTTTCCCACCGAAACGACGGCCCTGGCCGACGTCGTGCTGCCGGCAGCCATTTGGGGGGAGAAAACGGGCTGTTTTACCAACGTAGGCCGCACGGTGCACATCTCCCACAAAGCTGTTGATCCGCCCGGCGAGGCGCGCTCCGACTTCGACATTTTCGTGGATTACTCCCAACGCATGGACTTCCGCGACAAAGATGGTAACCCGCTGCTGACCAGCACCTGGCAAACTACAGAAGATGCCTTCAACGCGTGGCGCGAGTGCACCCGTGGCCGCCCCTGCGACTATACTGGCATGAGCTACGCCAAGCTCACCGGTGGCTCCGGTATTCAGTGGCCCTGCAATGAGCAGTACCCCGATGGCAAGCCCCACCTGTACGAAGATGGCGTCTTTAGCACCGATATCGACTACTGCGAGACCTACGGCCACGACCTCGAAACCGGCGCCCCCCGCAGCAAGGATGATTACAAGCTCCTTGACCCGAAAGGCAAGGCCTTTCTGAAAGGCGTAGACTACGAGCCTCCCCACGAAGAGCCCGACGAAAGCTACCCACTGTGGCTGACTACTGGCCGGTTGGTGTACCACTTTCACACGCGCACTAAAACCGGTCGCTCTAAAGCGTTATACGACGCGGCGCCCGACAGCTACGTGCAGCTCGCCACCGAGGATGCGGCCCGCTACGGCATCGCCGAAGGCGATATGGTAGAGGTGACGTCGCGGCGGGGCAAGGTGCTGGAGCCTGCCCGCATCGGCGATATTGAGCCCGGTTTGGTCTTTATTCCCTTTCACTACGGCTACTGGGACAAGCCCGATCGGCCACGCGCAGCCAACGAGTTGACACTGACTGAGTGGGACCCGGTGAGCAAGCAGCCCCACTTCAAGTATGCCGCCGTCCGTATTCGTAAGGTTTAACCCTGTCTCTACCTCGCCATGCTCCTTAGCCACTACCTAGGTCTGCTCGAAAACAGCGAAAAGCAGCTTACCGATGCCTTCGAGCACGTTTCCCGGAAGCACAAAGATGAGCCCGACATCGAGCAGATATGCCAAAAGCTTTCGGCCTGGTCGCGTGAGCACCACGGCAAAATCATGAGCTTCGTTGAAAAGTATTCGGAAGAACAAAGCAACGAGCCAGCGAACCTGAAGCGTGACCTGTTTACTCAGAAGCGTAGCGGCAGCCTAGCCTTGTTGCGCGACCTGCACGATGTGTGGCTGCTGACCCAGGAAGTGCAGCTGTGCTGGATTGTCATCCGTCAAGCGGCTTTGGGCCTGCGCGACGAAGAGCTTAAGGCGTGTTATGCATTTTGCAGCGCCCGCACCAAGCGTCAGGGCGACTGGTTACTCGGCCGTATCAAGCAAGCCGCACCCCAAACGCTGCTGGTGGCAGAGGAGTAAGCTAGCTTGTTTCTTCACTTTACTTTTCTATTTAGACTTTGTGAAGGTGATGAATATGACCCTGCGTAGGAGCATTACTGAAAAATTACCTACCGGATATCCGCCAACCACTCGCTGGCTACATACCCAACACGACCATTCACCGCTACTTTGGTGTACCCTCCTTGGCTCTGGCCCAGCACGTACACAGCTGCCCTAGGCGGACAGGAATAGATTGACCGGACATTAGGGCGGCCCGCTGCCCCTAGCGGATGCGTTACCGCTTTGCGAAACCGGGTCCGGTATAGGTAGTTCGGAATCGTAACAGAATCCGCTGTGGGTTTCCACGTAGCTGCTGCAGGACGGTGTGCCACAGGCGCCTGCTGGCCTAGCGCCAGTAGGGGAGAGGAAGCAAGAATAGCGGATGATAGGGTACAGAACACGAGTGCTACCGTATGTCTGAATCTGAGGAAGGATGTGTACATGGCTCTTTTTTTATTTCTGCTTGCCTGATCTAAGTAACGAAGCGACAGTGAACTTCTAGGCAGGGAAGCATAGGTCGGCTAGTCGAAGAAGGGACCCTGACGCATAAGTACTCAGCAGGAGACTTACGTGCTACACCAAAGGCGTAACCAGAAGAGGTAGAGTTGTACCCATTCTGTTTTTAAGTGCTAAGTTGCTGTCTTAGCACTTTCTGCCCTCCCACCCAGGCCATGACCCAGACAGCTTCCCTCCCTGCTGACCAGGAAACAACTCCCTATTTCGGCATCTTGGATGGCCTACGTGGCATTGCTGCTGTTGCCGTCGTTGTCTTCCACTTCATGGAGTTTGCCGTTCCCGATTACGCCGACAACTTCATTGCCCACGCCTACTTTGCCGTCGATTTCTTCTTCTGCTTATCGGGCTTTGTCATCGCCTGTGCCTATGACACACGCCTAGAAAAAATCGGAGTTGCTTCCTTTCTTATGCGCCGGTTGATTCGTTTGCATCCCTTGGTAGTGATTGGGTCGTTCCTAGGGCTGCTGACCTTTCGCCTGGATCCTTTCAGTAATTTGTATACCGCATATGCCTCTAAAGTACTGCCGCTTTTTGTCGCCTCGTGCCTGCTGATTCCTTATCCACTAGTGCCAGAACGGTATTTCAACCTCTTCCACCTCAACCCGCCGACTTGGTCACTCTTCTGGGAGTACGTAGCTAATTTCGTGTATGCCGTGGTGCTAGTCCGTATGCGCCCAAGCACGTTGCATGTTCTCACGGTGCTAGCAGCTATGGCACTCTGTTACGAGGCGTACGCAGCCACAAACTTGGCAGTAGGCTGGGGTGGTGACAACGTTGGCGGTGGCGCCGTGCGGGTCAGCTATTCGTTTCTGGTGGGCATCGTTGTGTATCGCGCTAAGTGGATCATCCCCACACGCCTAGGATTTCTCGCCCTTACGTTGTTACTGATGGCGGCCTTTCTGCTTCCTTTCTCCAAGCAGGTGAACTGGCTTATCGACTCAGTGGTCGTGCTCTTCTACTTCCCCCTGCTGGTAGCCCTAGGTGCCGGAGCACGCTTGACGATACGTGCCGCAAAGCTCTGCACCTTCTTAGGGGCAATTTCTTACCCGCTCTACATGATTCATTATCCCTTCCTGTGGGTCTTTTTGAGCTACATAGAAAAGCAGAAACCACCGCTGAGTACCCTAGCCATGCTGATTCCACTCGGTGTGCTCTTGTTGCTGTTACTAGCGTATGGCATTATGCGCTTCGTAGATACTCCCCTTCGTGCGTACTTGAGCAAGAAGTTAAAGACAGGTTCAGCAGAAGTCTCTTATTTTAGGGTAAAGCAATAAGTCTAATAGTCAGCAACTAACAAGCTCTTCCTGTAAGGAGCTTGCATAAGTAGACTTGCTAGTTTGTTCGGCGCAGGATAGGGACTAGTCCTTCAGTACCAATAGGCACCCGGCACACCTTAGCGTTACTTAAACGCAAGGTGCCGTGGACGTGCGAGAGATGATATCCTAGGAACGGCGGCAGGAAAATCGATCCGCTCCCTTTTCCTATCTTACACTGCGTACGAGCCAGCGCAAGAAGCACGACGCACCTTCTCCCCCGTACGCCCCGTGTATGAAGCCTGACTACTACGCGGTTCACCCCGCCTTACAGCCCTGGGTAAGTCACATCATGGTCTTGCAGGTACGCCTAAGCGGTGCTGCCTACAGCCGTCAAGCGCCGTTCCCACCCACCCCGCAGCACAGCCTAAACTTCTATCCCGGTGACGCAACCCAAAGCCGCCAACAGGGGCATCCTTTCCTAGCCTTACCCGATTGTACGATCGTAGGGCCCCAAACCAGAAAAGTCGATCTGGCTATGGGTCCTGATCATCGCTTTGTGTCGGTGGCATTCCACCCGGGCGGCTTGTTTCAGTTAGTACGCGTGCCCCTGCACGAACTGCGGGACGTGCCCCTGCCGGCAATGGAGCTACTAGGCCGAGAAATCGGCGACGTAAGTGAGCAGCTCCAGGCAGCTAGGCATTCGCTGGACATGAAACGCATTGTGGAAGCCTACCTGTTACGCAAGCTGACAAGGGCCACGAGCAGCGCCTTGGCGCAGGCGGCCCGGTGGATGGTGAGCGGGGGATATGCCCATCCAATCGACCAAGCCGCGGCCATGGCTTGCCTGAGCCCTCGCCAGTTCGAGCGCAAAGCTCATGAGCAACTAGGCTACTCGCCCAAGTTCTTTGCCCGTCTCATCCGCTTCTCGCAAGCCTACCGGCTGAAAGTAAACCAGCCTCAGGCGAGTTGGACAGCCATTAGTTACCAATGTGGCTACTACGATCAGATGCACTTGATTCGGGATTTCAAGGAGTTTACCGCCAGCACCCCAAAGCAACTAGCCTTGGAGCTGCAACACGCGCCCCTGACGGTGCAAGATGACCTACGGATTTAGTCTGTCGTATTTGTACTATTTTGACGGATTAGTGCCTGCTACCTTCGCCCGGTATCCACTCCCCGCGATGATGAAAACTGTGTTCGCCACCAGCCTATTCCTTTGCTCCGCCACAGTGGCCTCGGCCCAAATCGATACGGTGAGCTACCCCAAGGAACGGCAGCAAATACGCGCCATCCTACATAGCCCAGGCGGCGCGGAACGCGTCTCTTGCCCGACCGATATTGTGGCCGTCGGCGCGAAAGGCGACATTTCCTACTCGGTGCCGCAATGGCGAGCAGTGCAAAAGAAAGACAAGGTGGTATTCAGAAGCGTGAAGCCCGTGCCCGGCAGCGAAATTATTCGGCTCTACAGTGGTACTTCGGCTGTGGTGAATTGGCTGGCCGATGTTCAGCTCACGGTCGATGGGCGCGAGGTAGCCCTGAAAGTGCGCCGGCTGGAGGTGTTTATCAAGAAGGAAACGGGCTGGTGTCGGGTGGCGGGCCAAGGGACGGAGGTAGATGAAAAGCTGCATCCCATTGCCCCCTGAGCCCTGCAGTGCTAGGTTCGCGTGGCGCCCACGCTCAGTACACTTACGCTTATCAGCTTTTTGGAACGTCACTAGCTAAGATAGCCCTTCATAACATAGGAGACTTCCTGCAATAATGGCCTAGGTAACACGCGGTAAGGAGCCAGCAGGTACACGCTAGCTAGCATCCCTCTCTGTCATTACCAGTACTTCACCATCGCGGAGTGCTTTGAACAACAGCTTCTGTTCAATACAGTACGTAACGGTTCGCCCGATTGCCTCTGATTCCGGGTGATAAGAGTCATAGTGCGGTAGCAATGCGTAATCGAGCAGCCCTAGCCCCTGCCACAGGGGTTGCTGGCAGTCGGGGTAGGGGAAATCATCTGAGTTATCCACCAGGTGCAAATACTGCAGCGACGTGGATAACACGCAGATGCCGGCGCTATAGCCCGCGTATAAAAAGTCGTTCCGTTGCGCTAGCTCATGAATAACGCAGTCAAACCCACTCAAGCGCATGGCCTGCCGCAAGACAAAAGTATTTCCCCCGCTCACCCACACGCCGTGTAGGGTGTTGAGTTTGGTTCGCAACGCTGCTTCTCGGTGGAAATAATCTTTCAGGTCCAACGCTTCCGCCGCAAAGCCGAGCTGCTGTAGCTGCGCGATTTCTTCCTGCTGGCTGCGCACTTTTCTTTCGACGTCGGCAGTCGTGAAGTCACGCGCGTTGTGAATATGCCCGATTTTAGCAGCTAGCGGCAGCAGTGAGGGAAGCTGGTCTAGCTGATTACCAAACTTATAGGAAGACAAGTAGTACTTCACGGTAACAAGAACGCTAGGATAACCGATAGGCAAACGAATCGCTGCACTACTCAGCAGGGGAGTCAGAATCAGAAAGACCTTCCTACACGATCAAGTTCCTTTTCGTTTGGATAACCTAGCTGGTCTTCTCTTTTAATCTAGCTTGAAAAACAAAGTTGTTTGTTCAGCTCCTCCATGTGTATCTAGTACTAATGAGAAAGGCCCGCGCCGCCATTTGACAATGCGGGTCTTTGACCTTCCTGGAGAGGGAGTTAGAAAACTAGGTCCGATGATCTACCCAAAAATGCAGAAGAAGGTAGAACGCAAGTTTATATTCTTACCTGTACCCCAGAAAAAAACAAAACCGTGTTTACAGCTTGTAAACACGGTTTCTGGTGGTCGCGCTAGGAATCGAACCTAGATCGAGAGCTTCGGAAACTCTAATACTATCCGTTGTACGACGCGACCTAGAGTGGCGCAAAAGTAGACAGAAAAATGTGTGTTGCCAAACCCAGCGCACATTTGGCTTAAACTTCCGCTACACGGTAGTCTTGAAAGAACAGGTAACCTAAATGACCGAAAGCCAGTTAAGCTAATCAGAAAAATACTTCTGCTTATATCACCACCTACACCATGAAAAAGAATTTGTATACGGCCGATGCTACGGCCATTGGCGGCCGCAGCGGCCACGTACGCTCTGCAACGGGTATCATCGACCTGGATATGTCGGTGCCAGAAGGGCTAGGAGGAAAGAAAGGTGCTACCAACCCTGAAGAGCTATTTGCTGCTGGTTACTCATCCTGTTTCCAGCAAGCGCTGCTCGTAATTGCCCAACGGGCCGGCGATAAGCTTGATTCTGAAACGACGGTACAGTGTTCCGTAACGCTCTTCCAAGAAGGCGAAGGCTATGGCCTGTCTGCCGTGTTGGATGTAGACTTGAAATCCTTCGACCACGACAAAACTGTGGACATGGTGCGCCAGGCCCACAAAATCTGTCCGTATTCGGTAGGTACGCGTGGCAACATGGAAGTAGAGCTACGAGTACAAGGCCAAGCAATTCCTGTTGAAGCTGAAGAAAATGCAGGCGTAGCCGAAAAAGGCGGCGTTCAGTAAAATTGCTGTATAGCCTAGCTTACCTAGGCAAGACCATAAAAAAGCCCGTCTGACGCATCAGACGGGCTTTTTCGTGTAAGCTAGCTTTGGGTGTGACTAAGCAGTCTGGCCGGCTAGTACTTCTTTTACTTTCTGTGCGGCATCTTTCAGCAATACGGCCGAGAATACCTTCAGACCCGACTCATCGATGATGCGCGCGCCTTCTTCGGCGTTGGTGCCTTGCAGACGAACGATGATCGGCACTTTGATGTCGCCGATGTTCTTGTAGGCTTCTACCACACCGTTAGCAACCCGGTCGCAACGAACGATACCACCGAAGATGTTGATCAGGATAGCCTTCACGTTCGGGTCCTTCAGGATGATGCGGAAACCAGCTTCTACGGTTTGCGCGTTGGCCCCACCGCCTACGTCGAGGAAGTTAGCCGGCTCGCCGCCCGATAGCTTGATGATGTCCATGGTAGCCATAGCTAGGCCCGCGCCGTTTACCATGCAGCCCACGTTGCCGTCGAGCTTTACATAGTTCAGGTGCGACTCCGAAGCTTCTACTTCCAAGGGGTCTTCCTCGTTGGTGTCACGTAGGTCGGCGAAAGCCTTGTGGCGGTACAGAGCGTTGTCGTCGAGGTTCACCTTCGCGTCAACGGCCAGGATCTTATTGTCCGAGGTTTTGAGCACGGGGTTGATTTCGAACATCGCAGAGTCAGTCTCGTCGTAGGCCTTATAAAGAGCTGTTACGAACTTCACCATCTCCTTGAAAGCATCGCCCGACAAACCTAGATTGAAAGCAATCTTGCGCGCCTGGAAGGCTTGCAGACCTACGCGTGGGTCAACATGCTCGCGGTGAATTTTCTCGGGATGCGCCTCAGCTACTTCCTCGATGTCCATGCCGCCTTCCGTGGTGTAGATAATAACGTTCTGGCCCGTTGCGCGGTCGAGCAGCACGCTCATGTAGTACTCTTTGGTCTCCGATTCGCCGGGGTAGTACACATCTTGTGCTACGAGTACTTTATGCACTTTGCGGCCTTCCGGACCTGTTTGCTTCGTGATAAGCTGCATGCCAATGATCTGGCCAGCAATGTCTTTTACCTGCTCCAGGTTTTTAGCCAGCTTCACGCCGCCCCCTTTGCCGCGGCCACCGGCGTGGATTTGGGCTTTAATTACGTGCCAACCCGTACCGGTTTCTTCGGTCAGGCGCTTGGCAGCGGCTACGGCTTCTTCTGGCGTGTCGGCCACGATGCCTTCCTGCACCCGGACGCCGTAGCTTTTTAAAATTTCTTTACCCTGATACTCGTGAATGTTCATAGGGGGTCAATCAGTGGAAAGTGGTAACTAGGCACGAAAGTAGGTAATAATAACGGAGCACGGAAGTGTAAAAATGGGGGCGGAGTCTGGCCTAGCTTGCTGCCTTCACGCTAGTAGTGGCGTGGAAGCTAGCTCCCTGGCCCGACAATTATCCCACAACTACTACCCCCACAACCACCTACAATCCGTAGATTTGTCTCGTCCCGCTCATTCAACCCTGACCTACTTTGCTGCAGGCCATTAATATTCGCAAGCGCTATAACACGCTGGAAGTACTCAAAGGCATCGACCTGACGATTGAAAAGTCGGAAATCGTTTCCATTGTCGGCTCCTCGGGAGCTGGCAAAAGCACGTTGCTGCACATCCTCGGCACACTCGATAACCCTGATTCGGGCGAGGTGCTGTTTGATGGAGAGTCGGTCAGCTCGCTCAAGCGCTCGGACCTAGCTCGGTTTCGCAACCGCCACATCGGCTTTATCTTTCAATTTCACAACTTGCTGCCGGAGTTCACGGCGCTCGAAAACGTGTGTTTGCCAGCTTACTTGGCAGGACGTTCGGAAAAAGAAACCCGCGTGCGAGCCCGCGAGCTGCTTGGCATGCTGAACCTAGAGCGCCGCGCCGACCACAAGCCCAGCGAGATGAGTGGTGGCGAGCAGCAACGCACCGCCGTTGCCCGCGCCCTGATCAACTCGCCCGAAATCATCTTTGCCGACGAGCCCAGCGGCAACCTCGATTCGCAGAATGCCCAAGAGCTGCACCAGATCTTCTTTCTGCTGCGCAAGGAGCTAGGGCAGACGTTTGTGATTGTGACCCACAACGACCAGCTAGCCGAAATGGCCGACCGCAAAATCATTATGAAGGACGGCTACATCTCGGAGTAACTTATTGAACTGAAACACGTTGAAAAGCCCGTGGAAACCTAGGTTTCTACGGGCTTTTTCTTTCCCCGGAACGCGTCCGCTGTGGCAACGGACCGCTGGTACAGCGGACTGCTCGGTTACGCAACCAAGCAGTCCGCTGTCGCTTCAATTATAACGGTGGCAACTAGCGTGGCTAAAAGAAGTAGCTACGCTAGTTTTCTTAGCTGATAATAGATTTAGTAGATGTTTGTCTAAGTAATTTAGTAAGTGTGTATAAAAATTAATTTATAACATGCTGATTTACAGATAGAAAATTTACTAAAAAACAAGATGGTTTTTGCACCTTTATAGACTATATTTAGTTCTATATCTGAACATCACAACGTACTACAGGACACTTATGGAAACCGCCATGAACGAAGCTATCAAAACCACCAAGGAGCCAGCTCGCAAGAATAAAGTTGAGAGCTACGACATCTCCCGTTCCGACGAGACGCTGCACTTGGCTACGGACCTAGCCAAGTTCATCAAGGATAACAAGCTCTCGACGACAGTGCAGGGCAAAGAGTTTGTGAACGTGGAAGGTTGGCAATATGCCGGTTCGCGTCTCGGCATCGTGCCGATCGTCGACCACGTCATCAACGTCAGCACCGACACGGAGATGAAGTACCAGGCTAAGGTGACACTATTTGACCTGCGCTCAGGTCACACAGTAGGCGCCGGCTTTGCCGTGTGCTCGAACAAGGAGAACGGCAAGAAATTCTACCAGGAGTTTGCCATTATGAGTATGGCGCAGACGCGCGCCATCGGCAAGGCATACCGTAACATTCTGGCTTGGATCATCCGGGCTGCTGGTTACGAGCCTACTCCTGCCGAAGAGATGGACTATGCCGGCAACACGCCTGAGGTGAAGCCAGCTTTAGCTGTTGCTCCTGAAGCTACTCCAGTAGCCGTAGCGGCTGAAGCTCCTGCTCCCATGAAGGCTGTGCCAGCTGAGCCAGTTGCTCCCGTCGAAACACCAACTGTAGCGTATGCTACAGCTGCGCAGAAGGAAGAGATCATTCGTCTGCTGAATCATCCGGTGATCACGCGCCAGGAGAAGACTAAGATGTTGCTTAACATTAACCGTCTGGACGAAGAGCGTGCTCGGCAGGCTATTGCTAAGCTGCGCAAAGCCATTGACGACCGTGAGAACGGCGAGTCGGCTGCTGCATAAGGCGTAGCTGATCATATATCATATAAAGAGCCCGGTTCTAACTAGAACCGGGCTCTTGTTTTTAGCATTATTTAGGGCTACCACATCTTGCCACCTAAGTACGAAACTCGGTTTTTGAGTACTGACATAATCTGCTCGATGCTGCTAGCGGGTGCGAGCATTGCTGGTGATTTGAAGTCGACAGAGCTCAACCATTCGTAGGCCGAAGCCATATCATCGAAGAGCACCACAACAGGCTTCGTTAACTCTTCAATAGCCTCTTTCGCCTCGTTCTGCACATCCAAATTTGGTGATAGTATCCAGGCCATATATTCTATCCCGACGAGCTTCATGTAGGGAAGTATCTCTGTCGCTAACCAGGGTACTACATCAGTAGTCGCTTTCGTGAGGTTAGTGTTATCGTTCAAGATTCGTTTGTATCGCTTTGTTACCAAGCACAGTACCAATTGCAGACAGTTTTTGCGAAGTGCATCAAGATCTAGCTCCCCGTGCCAATCTAAGTAGAGCCAGTCATTGGTAGAATCATAGTAGGCACTGACGTGCGAGGCCATAAATAATGGTTTCACTTCTGGGGACGACATTTTGCAAAAAGAGCGTGTAGGGGAAAAGAGCGGAAAGAACGGGGACTAGCGAGAAGATGTGTCTTTGCTAGATTATTGTGAGCAAACAGAGCTTTCAAAAAGCATACTAAATTCTTAATATTAATGATAAACCATATTTAAAAGCGTAATATAAATTAAATAAGAAGGCCAAGAGGCCTTACGATGCTACATGACCTAGCTTTGCTCGAAGCCTAAAAAGTACTCAGCGTGGTTAGCGTAGCAGTGTATTCTATTTACGTGGCACTGGTATTATCTTCGTGGTTCCGCTAACGCTTTGCTGCCTGTGCCTGCGCCTACCGATGATATTCTGCACTTGCTCCGCCACCATTGGGGGCACACGGCGTTTCGGCCGTTACAGGAAGATATCATCCGCTCCGTATTGGCAGGACGTGACACGCTAGCTCTGCTACCTACTGGTGGCGGAAAAAGCATTTGCTTCCAAGTCCCCGCTTTGGCCCGCGATGGTATCTGCGTGGTGGTGTCGCCGCTGATTGCGCTTATGAAAGACCAGGTAGAGCGCCTGCGCAGCCGCGACATTCGGGCTGAGGCCATTTATGCGGGCATGAGCCACCAGGAAATTGACCAGACGCTGGACAATTGCGTGTATGGCCCGGTCAAGTTTCTGTATGTGTCGCCAGAGCGCTTGCTCACCGATTTGTTTCGGGCCCGGGTGGCGCGTATGCGCGTCAATTTGCTGGCCATTGATGAAGCCCACTGCTTGTCGCAATGGGGGTATGACTTTCGGCCGCCATACTTACAAATCGCAGCCTTGCGCGAGTTGCTACCCACCGTGCCCGTCATTGCGCTTACTGCCACAGCCACGGCGCTAGTGAAGCAGGATATTGTAGAGAAGCTAGGTTTTCGGTCCGGCGGTCAAGTTTTTCAGCAGAGCTTTGCCCGGCCAAACCTTTCATACTCGGTTTTTCAGACGGAAGACAAGCTGCGACGCTTGCTAGAGATTGTTCGCGGCGTTGGGCCGGGCAAAACGAGCATCGTATATGCCCGTACGCGCCGACAAACCGAAGAAGCTGCTGCTTTCTTGCAGCAGCATCAGCTACCGGCGGCAGCTTACCACGCGGGTTTGCCCGCCGAGCAGCGCCACCGTACCCAGCAGGACTGGATGCAAGACCGGACGCGCATTATGGTGGCAACTAATGCCTTCGGAATGGGTATCGACAAGCCCGACGTGCGGCTCGTGGTGCACCTCGACGCACCTGATAACTTAGAAGCGTATTATCAGGAGGCGGGTCGGGCCGGGCGTGACGAAAAATACGCCTTTGCCGTACTGCTCACCGGCCCGAACGATGCCGAAGATCTACGTCGGCGCACGGAACTCGCTCACCCACCGCTCGACACGGTGCGGCGCGTCTATCAGGCGCTGGCTAATTTTTCCCGGACGGCCGTGGGTGGCGGTGAGCTGGTGGCCTTCGATTTTGATATCCAGCAGTTTGCCGAAACGTACCGCATCAAGGCCGTAGATGCGCACAACGCCCTGCGGACGCTGGAGCGGGAAGGCTTTGTGCAAGTAAACGAAGCCGTGAATAACCCGGCGCGCGTGCACATTCCCATCGATCATAATGATCTGTACCGCTTTCAGGTGGCTAATGCCCAGCATGACAAGCTTATCAAGGCCTTGCTACGGCTCAATGGAGGAGAAATCTTTACCAGCTTTCAGCGTATTTCTGAAAATAGCCTAGCTCAGTACTTGCGCCTGAGCGTGGTAGACGTACGCAAAATGCTGCTGTTTCTGCACCGCTCGGGTATTATACACTACCAACCTAAGCACGACTCCCCGCAGGCGCTGTTCACGACGCCTCGTTACGACGCCGACAAACTGCCACTCGATCAAAAACACCTGCGCGAAACCCGAGAGTTGGCGCAGCAAAGAACGGCCGCTGTGGTGCGTTATGCGACGGGCGAACGCTGCCGTCAGCAACTGTTGTTGGCGTACTTTGGTGAATTGAATGCACCCATGTGCAAGGTGTGCGACTATTGCATAGAGCAGAAAAAGCAACAACATCCAGCAGGTGCATCGCCGGCGCTACGTCAGCAACTCTTGCAGCTAGTACGCACTAACCCGCAGACACCGCGCCAAGTGGTCAGCCAGTTTACTCCGGCTCAGGCTAGCACAGTCACGGAATTATTGCGAGAATTGGTGGACCGGGGTGAACTGCGCTACGCCGCCGACGGTAAACTGACGTAAAATAACAAAGCCACCTATCGTAAGATAGGTGGCTTTGTTATTTTACGATGTATCCTAGCCCCTTAGGCAGGATTGGTCGTGGTGCTCAGCGATACTTCGATATTACCGCGAGTGGCGCGCGAGTAAGGGCAAATACCATGGGCGGCTTCTACCAATTGCTCGGCCTGGGCTTGCTCCACGTTGGGGATGTTCACGTGCAGATCAGCAGAAATGCCATAGCCGCCATCTTCAGCTTTGCCGAAGCCAATGAACGCTTCTACCGTTACACCTTCCAGCTTCACGTGAGCCTGACGGGCTGCCACACCTAGGGCACCCTCGAAACAAGCGGCGTAACCAGCGGCAAATAGTTGTTCGGGGTTCGTAGCGCCAGCTTTGCCTGGGCCACCCATCTCCTTGGGGGTGCTGAGGTCTAGGTCTAATACTTGATTGGCAGAGCTAACGTGACCGTCGCGGCCGCCTTTGGCAAGCGCTTGTGCAGTGAAGACCTTTTCAATTTTCATGGCAAATAGAGGGGTAAAGTAAAAAATTAGCGCAGCACCGTCAGCAACTGCTGAAGCTGCGTGCGCAGGGTTTCAAATTCGGTGGGGGAGAGCTGAAGCTTCTCCAGAAGATGCACAGGAATGCTGCAGGCTGGCGCTTGCAATTCTTTGCCAGCGGGCAACAACGTGATAACCACAGAACGCTCGTCGCGTGGGTCGCGGTGCCGGCTCAGCCACTGCCGCTGTTCCATGCGCTTGAGCAAAGGCGTGAGCGTGCCAGAATCGAGCAGCAACTTCTCGCCTAGCTCCTTGACCGTTAGCTCCTGATGCTCCCAGAGTAGCATGAGCACCAAATACTGCGGGTAGGTGATATCCAGCGCTTGCAAATACGGCTGATAAGCCTTGGTGAACATGCGCGACAACGCGTACAGCGGAAAACAAAGCTGGTTATCCAGTTTGAGAAGTTCGGTGGCGTCGTTGAGAGCAGGCTTGTTCATAATCTTCGTGAGCAAAGGTAGTGTGGTTTTGCTAAATTTAATTGTATACAACCGAATAGTTTAAAATAATTCCATAACATGCTGATTAGTAAAATAAAAAAGCTCGGACACTACCTAGCAGGTAGCGCCCGAGCGTCGAAGTAGGTTTGGTAATCTACTGCTGATATGCAGAGAAGCCCCCAATTAGGTTGCGTACGTTGGTGAAACCTTGCTGTGCTAGGAAGGCTTTGGCCGAAGCAGAGCGACCACCGCCTTTGCAGTGCACAATCACTTCTTCACTCTTCAGGTCCTCTAAGTCATCTAGCTTTCCGGGAAGAGAACCGAGGGGAATATTTTGACTGCCTTCAATACGACCTTCGGCATTTTCCCACGGCTCGCGCACGTCGATGATGTTCAATTTCTCGCCAGCTTGCTGGCGCTCTTTAAGTTCAGCAGGAGTAATATCGGGCATGGAATGGTAAAAAGGAAAGAAAGACAGGAGCGTTAAGTGTGCAATTTCGCAAAAAATGGAAGAACGAAGTGCTTCTGCGCTGTCTTATTCCGTCAGAATCAATCGCTTGGTCACCTTCAAGCCGTTAGGAAGCTCTAGCTGTAGTACGTAGGCACCAGCTGGTAAAGCATTTAGGTTCAGGCTTGCTTGGCCAGCTTGAGCGGCAGGCTGAACCCAAGCTGCCCGCCCCACGGCATCGAGCACCGTAGCACGGCGGTAACTACCCTGCACCTGCACGAGGCCAGAGCTAGGGTTAGGATACACGCTAAACGTGGCCGCCGTCGCGGCATCGGCCGTTGCCGTCACAACGATGTTGTTGGTGAGGACTGGACGCATCATGATGGCCCCTTGTAGCGTAGAAGCCGACCAGTTGTTGCTGGTAGCCGTAACTGGTCCCTGCGAAACGAGTATGTAATTAGCAGGAACGGTGCTGTTGTAATCTAGGGCTGCTTGCAGAAAGTTGCCACTAGCTGCGTAACCGATATAGAACGAGCCGCTTACTGGTACGGGGGCTGGGAAGTTAATATCAACGTAGTTGGCCGGCGGTGATGCTGGTGCGGTGTACGCTTGGGTAGCTTTAGCTACTCCCGAAGGCTTGCCGTCCTTTTCATCCCAAATGCCAATGGTGAGTACGCGACTGGTTGCCGTAGGGGATGGCAGCATGTGCAAGCGCAGTCCTTTCACCTGATCGGCCTTGTTAAGGTCGAAGCGGTAAACTAAATAGCTGAGGGCGCTAGTCGCTACCGTCGCTTCGGGCGTGCCATCATCGTAGGCATAATAATCCGTTAGCTCGGTGATGCGGCTGATGGTGTCGTTGGGAAGTGTGCGTTGGTTGGATTCGTTGGTGAGAAGCGTGATGGTGTGCCGCACGCGCTTTCCTACATCAGAAATGGGCAAGGGCGTGTTGCGTATGCTACCAGTCACAGCGAACTGCTGCTGGCTAGGTTGCAGGGAAGAAGTACCATTTAAGTACGTGGTGGCCGCGTTGCTAGGTAGCACTTGCAGGGTGCCCGTCCAAGTAACTGGGGTGTTGGCCGGACCTACGTCGAAGTTGTTGATGGTCGTGGAGGTGTTGTCATTCAACAGGTTAGTAGGTGAGGTGCTCGCATTATACTGCCACACCGGCATGGCCGTGTACGTCTTCAGCAGGCTGGTGAGCGGGGTGCTGGTGGCGATGTCGCGATAAGAGTTGTTGGTGGCTGAACGGTCGCGGTTGAGGTAGACATAGTCGATGCTCCAAGCATCGTTGGTGTTGGCCTGATTGCCCGATGAGTGAAAGCGGAACTGGAAAGCATTGTGCAAGTAGCGACTATCTGTCACCGGAATAAGTTGCTGCTGAAACGCCGTTTGTACCCTGGTGCTCCGCTCAATCCAGACTTGGCGCCAGATGCCCGTATTATCCAAGAATTCCAGAGACAAGTACACGGGTCGGCTGCTACTATTCAGAGATGGCGCCCCAACTACACTGCCAGCTTGCCAAAAAAAGCTCAGGTACACTTGGGCACTCGCCGTAAGACCACCTAGGTCGATGGGTTGCGAGGTGAGCGTGTCGGTGTCGCTGACGGCAGAACCGTAGGGTTGGCCGCTCGCATTAAGGCCGTCGAAAGTAGCTACGCCTCGGGAGGGCGGCGCTACCGGAAAGCGGTTGTTAACCAGCGTGCCGCCCCGCGCAAGCCATACTTGCGTATTGGGCTGCCCTTCACGTCCCGTGAAATCGTCGAATACGGGCAAAGCCAACGCCGTGCCTCGGGCACGAACGCTACGCTCAGCCGTTGGCGCTGTGCGGCTGGGGTCAGCTTCCAACGGGGCTACCGTCTGGGCGTGGCCAACCAGCGGGAGCAAGAAAAACAGGAAAAAAGCGCGGTGTAGTTGTTTGGAATAGCGCATAAATTGGTGTTTGAATAGCTTGGCTTCCAATGCGTCCGCGGAGCTTACGCAGTTGGCCGTTAAGCTTAACCTCAGAGAGGTACGATTTAGTATGGCACCTAGGTTCACAAAACAGAATTTCAGCAAAGAAGCCGTACAAATCGCACGGCTTCTTTGCTGAAGTTAAGGGAACGTAGTGGCAAAAAGTCCTACCGAACAGGCTTCACTGGCTCCTCGCCCGCTATCCATAAGTCGACTAGCTGCCCCATGCGGATGGTGGCGCCGGGGCCTGGCGTGGGGCGTTGCTTTACCACGGTGCCATCGGTTTGGTCATCTTCGGCAGGTTGGTAGAAAATCTCGCCTACTTGTAAGCCTTGGCCTACCAGCAAGGTGGTTGCTTCGTCGGTTGGCATGTTCACTACGTTGGGCACCGGAAACTCTTGGTTACCTAGGCCGTCGCCTACTTCTAGGTCTACGCGAGTGCCTTTGGCAATAGGAGCACCCGGAGCGATTTCCTTGCCATCGACGAGCTGCCGCAGGACTTGGTTTTGCCGCAAGTCAGGCACTTTTATCAATTTGCCTAGTGCTAGGCCATAGCTTTCCAGGATCATGTACGCTGTTTTCTCAGTGCCTTCTGTGAGCTTCGGCATCTTGATCACCGGTGGGTGTTTCATGCTCACCGAGATGTAAATCTTGCGGTCTTCTTTCACCCGCTCGCCCGGTGCGGGGTCTTGGGTGAGTATCGTAAACGGCTGGATCCTGGGGTTGTAACTAGAGTCGTCTACGAAGTAGCGCAGGTCACGCTCGTCCAAGTAATCTTCCAGCGCTTCCAGCCGCATCCCGGTGATCTTCGGAACTACAATGGTTTCGCCGTGATGCGTGGTGATGGGTAAGTAGACAAAGAAAAAGGCAAATAACAGCAGCGCCCCGACCACCAGCATCACCAGCAGGTGCTTCACAACGTCGAAGGGGGTGTCTGATTTAAGAAAAGCCATTGTTTAGGAAGGAGCTAGAAGCTAAGGGTTAGGAGGCGAAATTAGCGCTAAAAGCTAGATTGTTGAGAGAAAGAGCTAGGCCCAAGCTCCCCTCCTTTTTGCAAGGAGGGGTTGGGGGTGGTTACCATCGTTGAACGACAGGCTAGGTCCAATCTTATAGCTCTAGCCGAACCACCCCGGCCTTCGGCCACCCCTCCTTGAAAAAAGGAGGGGTGCTAGCTTCTAACCTAGCTTTTCTCTTCCAATTGCAAGCGGTTGGTGCGCTCCTTGCCAAACTCTAGGATCCGGTCGATGAAGTCGTAGGGCGTGTAGCCGTTCAGAGCAGTTTGGTGGAAGATGCAGGTGGCTGGCGTCATACCGGGCAATGAGTTTACCTCGATGATGATGACCTCCACCGCGCCGGTTTCGCGCACCCGCACAAAGGCGTCGATGCGGGCGTAGCCTTGGATGTTCAGCACTTCGGCCACGCGACCTAGCTCGTACTTTACTTCCTCCGAAATACGTTGCCGCTCCTGCACATCGGGGGAGTAGCGGGCGGGCGTGATATTCTGCCCTTCGCCAGCCAAGAATTTCTCTTCTAGGCTCAGCACCTCGCCGGTTGCCAGTGCTTCGGAGGCCTCGAACACCTCTACCTCGTACGTGCCATCGGGGCGCCAATGGGTGAGCAGGCCACCCGTAACTTCGAGGAAGTGCTTGGCGCCGTCACGGTCAATCAGGGTTTCAACTAAGAAGGCATCTTTTTGAGGAAACTCCTCCTTAAAACCTAGGTGCAGCGTTTCAGCGGCGGCCGTTTCCAGGTCTTCCTGGTCGCGGAACATGAGGCGGCAGAAGGCTTCTAACTCCGTCCGGTTCTTAATTTTCTTCACGGCCGAAGAGCAGCCGTCATCGGCGGGCTTGGCAATGAAGGGATAGGCGAACTGCGTTTCGAGGCTGCGGTAGAAGCTTTCGGCATCGGCTTCCCACTCCAGGCGGTTGGCCATGCGGTGCTCGGCTACGCGCAAACCCGCTTCGCGCAGGCGCTTGTTCGTTTCGAACTTGTTGATAGTGACGCTACTCGACGCTACGCCCGAGCCGTTGTACGGCAAGCCATACTGCTCCAACTCACGCTGCAACGCGCCATCTTCGCCGGGCCGACCGTGCAGGGCAATGAACACTTCATCGACTGCCTCAGCTAGCTCTGCAAACGAGATGCGCCGGGGCTGCGCCGTAGGCTGACCGGCGTACGTGCTGGTAATCGGTTCGGCTTCGCGGCGGATGCGTTGCAAAATAGGGTGCAGATCATGGCCAGCTTCGGCGTACTCGATTTTCTCCCGAATATCGTCGGCGTTGTCCTTGAGCATCACATTGATAGGCAGCACATAAAGCTTGTGCTCCTGAGCCGAGCCGGTGAGGAACACCGGCAGCGGCTCGTATTTCACCGACGAGCTGAGCTTCTCGTAAATGTTGCGTCCGCTCTCCACCGAAATATGGCGCTCTGACGAGTAGCCACCCATAATCACGGCTACTTTGGTGCGCTGCTTTTCTTCCTGTTGGCGAGAGGCTACGGCTTCGTCGAGCTGCTGTAACAGCGAAGCTAGCTTCACGGGGCGCATGCCAGCCCGACGCCGCGCCGCCAGTGACGTACGGATCAGGTAGGTCAGGAACTGCGACGGATTTAAGCCGATTTCTGCAGCCTGGTGGAAGAAGAACGAAGCCGGCAGCATGCCCGACGTGGTGTTCGGGTCGTTGAGGAACAACTGACCATCTTTACCCAAAAAGCCATCTAAGCGCGCGTATACCTGGAAGCCGAAGGTGGTGAACATCTCCTGGCAAGCCTCGCGAATGCGCTGAATTTCGGCTTCGGGCAGGTCGATGGGCGTGATTTTGCGGCTCAAGCCTGGCAGGTATTTCGACCGGTAGTCGAATAGTTCTTCGCCTTTCACAATCTCCGTCGGTGGCAACGCCAGGGGTTCGCCGTTCGGGTCTTCCACCACAATGCACGAAAACTCCCGACCGGCCACAAAGCTTTCCACGAGCACCTGGGTCTCGCCGTCCACGTTGGTCAGGCGCACGGTTCCCGCCGTCTGGAAAAGCTCGTTGAGCTTATTAAGCAATGCTTCCGGATGGAAGATAATGCCGGCATCTTCGCTAGAAGCTAGCTCCGTATCAGCGGTTAATTGTTCGCCGCTCACGGTTAGCTGCACTGGCAGGCCAATTCCTTCGCGGATATCGGTAAGCTGCTGTACCCAGGCGAGTTGGCCTTGCGTACCTAGGTCTTGCCACTCGGCGCGGCTCATGGTTTTGCGGAACAAGCTGCGCTCTATTGCCGCCGCAAACTTGGCTACATCTTGCTCGCGCAGAATGCTCACACCGATGCTGGAGCCTTGGCGCGGCGCTTTGAACACGAGCGGCAAACCTAGTTCACGTACCAAGTAGGCAAGTGTGGCCTCGGGGTTGGCAACGTCCCATTCGGCGGCGGTTATCACCCGAAAATCGGGCGTAGGGCGGCCGAGGGCTTTCAGTAATTTCTTCTGGGCGATCTTATCGATGCCAAATGCGGAAGGGAGAATGCCGGAGCCAGAGTAGGGGATACCATACCATTCGAGCAAACCTTGAATAGCGCCGTCTTCGCCGCTGGGGCCATGTAGCGCCAGGAAGGCAAAGTCCATCAGCGAGGCTAGCTCGTGGGGCAGCACGCGCCGACCCACTTGGCTGATAATCTGGTCTTGCTCCTCGATGCTCAGCGCACCTAGGCTCTCCAGATACACTTGCAGCTTGTGCTCGGAAGCGGGCAGGGCCGCCACCGGCGGGTAGAAATCGCGAATGGTTCCTTTATAAATGTACTGCCAGTCGAGCAGGATAAAGTTGCCGAGGCTGTCCACAAAAATCGGAACGGCCTGAAACAGCGACTTGTCGAGGTTGTCGTATACGGTGCGGCCACCCGCGAAGGAAATTTCCCGCTCGCGCGACGGGCCGCCAAAGAAGATGCCTATTTTCATACGTAGCGCAAAGGTAAGTCAAATGCGTAACTGCGTAGTAACGCGGAATACGCCAGGAAAGTGGCAGCAAAAGTCCGAAGCCACCTAGTCGCCGCAAAGCTCCCTGTTAACGGCACGAATACCAATTCGGAATAGAGCCAATTTCCGCGCTCCTGGTACATTGCGGCCGCAAACCCGTATACGGACTTCCTTCAACCCATTTCCGATTCCATGAGAACCCTCGATCAGTACAACTTCGCCGGCAAAAGAGCCGTGGTACGCGTGGATTTCAACGTGCCCCTCGACGAGGAGCTGCGCATCACCGACTACACCCGCATCCATGCGGCGACGCCGACGATTAAAAAAATTCTGGCCGATGGCGGCAGCGTAGTGCTGCTGTCGCACCTAGGTCGGCCGAAGGGCGGACCCGACAAGAAGAACTCGATGCGCAACCTTGTGCTGGCCCTGCAACACGAATACGCCCAGGAAGTGAAGTTCGGTGGCGACGTGATTGGCGAGGAAGCTGTTGCGGCGGCCGCCGCGCTGAAGTCCGGCGAAATTTTGCTGCTCGACAACCTACGCTTCCATCCCGAAGAAGAAAAAGGTGACCCCGCTTTTGCGCAAAAGCTAGCTAAGCTTGGCGATGTGTACGTGAACGATGCCTTCGGCGCCGCCCACCGCAGCCACGCTTCCACGGCCGTAATGGCGCAGTACTTCGCCCCCGAAAACCGCGTGGCAGGCTACGTGATGCAGAGTGAACTGGAAAACGCTCACCGCGTACTCGCCAACGCTGACCGCCCCTTTACCGCCATTATGGGCGGAGCCAAGATTTCGGATAAGATTCTGATCATCGAAAAGCTGCTCGATAAAGTAGATAACCTGCTTATCGGTGGCGGCATGGCCTACACGTTTGCCGTAGCGCAGGGCGGCTCAATCGGCAACTCGCTGCTGGAAGCCGATAAGGTAGACCTAGCGAAGGAGCTGATTCAAAAGGCCAAAGAAAAAGGCGTGAACCTGGTGCTACCAGTAGATAGCGTCATCGCCAACCGCTTTGCGAACGATGCCGACGTAGATATTGCCGGTAACCTTGATATTCCGGCTACCTGGATGGGTTTGGACATCGGGCCAAACTCGCGCGAGCTATTCGCCGACATCATTCGGGAGTCGAAAACCATTCTGTGGAACGGCCCAATGGGCGTGTTCGAAATGTCGAACTTCTCGGTGGGCACGGAGTTCGTGGCCCGCGCCATTGCCGAGGCTACTCAAAACGGTGCTTTCTCGCTCATCGGCGGCGGCGACTCGGCCGCGGCCGTGAATCAGCTCGGCTACGCTAGCAAGGTATCGTACATCTCGACCGGTGGCGGTGCACTGCTGGAGTACATGGAAGGCAAAACGCTGCCTGGCGTAGCGGCGCTGGAAGCATAGTTTAAGCTAGGTATCAGCCATTAAAAAGCCCGTGTGCAGCGTTGCACACGGGCTTTTTTGTTCTGTAGGAGCTATACCGGTAACCCATCCTCGGCATCGGGCCGGCTGTACAGGTTAATCCAGACGAGCTGGCGGAAAAAGTTGAACGTATTGCATTCGGCTGGGTCTTCGGGCGTGGCTTTGCCACGGGCATGGCGCGTGAATAGGTCGCGCGCTTCATGGTCGGCCAGCAGGAGCAGACCGCGCAAATACGTGACTTCCGTTTTGGGTAACTCTCCCAGCTCCAATAGGTCGTCGCAGGTGGTTGCTTCGTTGATGTCACGATGGCTAAGGCCAGCGCCGAGCATGCTGTTGGCAATGCGCGCGGCTAGTTCCCAGCGGTATTCGGGCGAGTTGCAGTCAGTGGGCATAAGGGCGGAAGAAGAAGCTTAAAGCAAACAAACCAATCCGTATACGCAACCTAGCTACCATTAGCCGAATGGCGATGGGCTGAAGCACAGCACAAAAATGACCAGCATCACCCAGCCCAGCACTTTGCGGCCAGTGCTCAGCGGGCGCTCGTCAGGAGCCGGCGGGTGAAAAATGCCCGTTACCCGCCCCAGCAACAAGCCAAATACCAGCCACCCCGGATTACCCTGAATGCCCGGTATGGCCAAGGCCACAGCAAGTTGCGCGGCCCACACGCCTAGGGCTAGGAGTAAGCCACGCTGTGGGGTAGGTAAAGCCTTTTGGAACACCAGGAATAAGTAAAGCAAATACGGTACGCTCCAGTAAAGCCAGGTGTCGCGGCTGCTATGAAGGGTGAACAAACCTAGCCCCGCGTAGAAAATGAAGACGATAAACAGCCCTAACGAAATCCGATTGAACCGGCGATAGCCAAGCAGACCGTACAAGATATGCCCTCCATCGAGCTGCCCAATGGGTAGTAAGTTGAGGGCCGTGAAGAACAGAGCCATCAACCCTGCCAGCAGTACCGGGTAATGCATCAGTTCGTTGGGGTGGGGAATGCGCGCTGGGTTAGCTAGCCACTTTTCCAGCAAACTATAAATCAGCGGCCTAGACAAAGCTAGCGTGTCGCCACCGCGGTACACATAGTGCGCGTACTTTGCCCCGTAGAAACGATATTCCGGATGAATCTGAAAAATGTACTCCAGTGGCGGCAAGTGCGTAAAGCCATAGATAAGCACTGGCACCGCCACCAGAAAGCCAGCCAGTGGCCCGGCTAAGCCAATATCAAAAAACTCCTTGCGTGAGAAAATCCGGTCTTTGATGCGGATAACCGCTCCAAACGTGCCGATTGTATTAAACACACCCGTGAAAAAGGGAATGTAAAACGGCAGCGTGGCGCGTACCCGGTAATGGCCAGCCGTGAAGTAGTGTCCAAACTCATGCACCGTGAGCACGCCCAGAAACGGCACCGAAAACCACAGCCCTCTTAGCATTTCCGCCGTGGAAAGCTGAATAGTGAATGGCCACGAGCTAACCTGTCCGAAAAAGGTTCTGCCCGTTATCCACTCCGCGCCAGCAAGCGTAGTGGTGATGAGCGTAACAACAAACAGGAGCAGATGAAGGGCGTAGGTGCGCCAGCGGGATGAGGAAGCAGGTTCCGGCAGGAAATAGTCGGCGTCGTCAGAAGTGAACTCTGGCGCCTCAGGGAGCGGTAGAGGAGAAGGCACGGATGGCAGCGGGAAGAGCTTCGGTAAGCGTAAGGGGTGGAGCCAAGAAAAGCGTATGCAGCCCTAGGCGGCGCGCTGTCTCGATATGTTGGATACTATCTTCAATGAAAAGAGTTTCTTCCGCTTTCCAGTTCATTTCGCGCAATACGTGCCGAAAAATGTCCTCACCGGGTTTGCGCAACCCTACTTCCTGGGAGTAAAACACCCGGTCGAGCGCATCGGCAATACCGTGCGCAAAGCCGTACTGCGTCTTGAGCTGCTGGTTGATGACGTTGATGTGCATGTGATTGGTATTGCTGAGCAGCGCCGTCTCGTGGCCTAGCTCTCGCAACTCCGCAATGAGGGCGAGGCGCTCGGCGGGCACATCCAATAGCATGGCGTTCCAGGCAGCATCGAGCTGGTCGTCGGTAGCTTGCAGGCCATAGCCGCTGCGCAAACCCGCCCGGAACTGTTCGCTGGTCAGCTTACCTGTCTCCAGTAGGTCAAACAGTTCTGCTTGCGCTGCTTGTGTAAAGCCAATGGTGTTGCCTTCACCACTAAGCAACTGCATGGCGTCTAGTGTGCGTTGATAATCGATGTTAATAATAACACCGCCAAAGTCGAAGAGCAGGTTGGGGATCTTCCCGGACATAAGTACAAAGTGTGAGATAAGTGACTGAAGGAGCAAGCGGCCTGCTTAGATTTTCTACGACCGGCGTCCTATCCTTCAATTACTCATCCATTTAGCTATTTAGTTGGAAATTCGCTCGCAAACTTCGTAGTTTGCAGCGCCGAAACCAACCGTCTAGGTTCGTTTTGCACAGGGCCCATAGCTCAATCGGTTAGAGCAACTGACTCATAATCAGTAGGTCCTTGGTTCGATTCCAAGTGGGCCCACTAAAAACCCTGTTTCTGTATTGGAAACAGGGTTTTTTCTTTTAAGGGGTACGTTCAGGGGTACACAGTTTGAAGGACTAACCGTTTTCTTGGCTTTTCAAGAGAAAAGCTAATAAGCTAAGGGGGTAATCTTTTACGCCAATATCATATCTTTGAGTAAGCCCACTGGTTTGTAGTTGCCAGCTCGACCTAGGGTAAAAGCCCAGCATCCTCAAGATCGAGAATGTTGGGCTTTGTTTCTTTACACCGACTTTGCTGTCGTCAGATGTCTGTAGCTTGTGAATGATTAAAAAGCCCGTTTTAGGGTTCACTGGCACGGTGAATGATTCCGTGCCAGTGGTGAGTGTTATTTCGGTTATAGGCTTCAGGAAGAGGGTTTCTGGGGCTTTCTCTTCGGCTTCGGCTTGGCGCTGTTTCTCCAATGCCGCGGCTAAGTTATAGTAGCTGCACATGGCGGTTTACAGGCTAAGAAGTTCGGAATGCGTTAGACCCGATTCATCGAGCAAGTCCGCCAAACGGCTATTGTAGGCGAGTTCCCCGGCAAGGTCACTCGTGCCGAGGCGCAGGGCGCGGGCGGTGCGCTCTTGACTCACACGGTACACGTTGCGAAACCAGCGCTGTAGCTGAGCTACGCAAGTGGTTTGGTATACACTGTCATTCGTGCGCAGGCGCTCCGTGTCGGTGAAGAGGGCAGTGTCTTCAACTAGACTGAGCACATTGTTGCGCATGGCGCGCAAGGTGTCGGCTTTGGCCGCTTCGGCGACTGCCTGAGATTTTGCTTCGGCCTGCTTTTCGAGGAAGCGGCTGAGTGGGCCAGTATAACGGCGTAGGGTAGCGCTAACCTTTGGTGAGGTTGGGGTTGAAACATTGGCTGTGTCACCAGCGGCTTGCTTCGTTACATGATTTTCCATGTAATTTGCGGTATGAATGGGGTTGAGAGACCTCAGCACAGGGCAACCGTGTCACCGGTTGTTCTGGGAAGGGTTAGCCGTGTCACCGGTTAGCCCTTCTTTTTTTGCCCTAAGCGCTGATTGTTCCGTTTGAACACTACAAAGATAGGGGCTTTTCTAAAGTGTAAAAACACTTTGATAAATATTTTTACAAGTGTTTTTACACGTTGTGTAATCAATATATTCCTTACCTTTGTAACACTATGGAAGACAAGCCCAAGCGCACCGGCCGCCCGCCAAAAGACCAAACACGGCACAAGCGCAGTAGAACGCTTTCGTTCACTGATGCTGAGTATGATAAACTGGAAAGGTTAGCTACTGCCGTTGGCTTGGGGCGTAGCGAGTACATTATTGAGAAATTAGGGCTAGATAAAGAGGATTAACCCAAGACTTTAAAAGCCTTTTTCCTACACGTCAGGCTTCGCGGCTAGGCAGCTACAGTATCTTCTTTTAGCTTCAACGAAGAAGAAAATAATCCATTGACTAATTGCTACTTACAGTATAAATACGTTATTCTTGGCCCAACCTTAGCACATGTTGCGCAAGGCTGGGCAGATGCCGAAAAGCCGTGATAGAGTAGGCAACCTTTCATATTGACTATTATGGGATTCTACACGTATCAAGATTCGAATTGGAGTGAGCTTGATGGGGCTAGCAGCGCAGCTTATGACGTAACGCCCCCAGAGAACTGTCAACTAATTAGCCTTGGCTGGCAGAACGAAGGGAATGCTCTTTCGTTTTATGCAACGCAAATCTTTATCACTAATGACGGAGCAAGTGGGTACATACAATTGTACAATGCCGCACTCACTTCGACTAATTATAAGACCTGCTATGTTTTCTATCGTCCTGATGGAGATGATGGCGGCAATCCTGGTGGTATTCCCATAGGAGGTTTCCCTCCCATGAAAAAGACAGTTATACCTGCTCCCAGCAAGAAGGAGTAATCCGCAAAGCAACATATTACAAAGCCCCAGCCTTACCCGCTGGGGCTTTTTGTTTGTCTAAGAAGCGGTGTGTTGTTGTTACAACTTATAACACTTTATAACAACTAATTACAAATTGTTAATTACTGAATAACAGTTACTTGTGAACTTTGCTACATCAGTTGATGTAGCAAAGTCGATAAAGCTTCGTTTATTTGTGTCTAAATAGAAACAGCAACAAAAATAGCCGGTGCCCTGCAAGCAGAACACCGGCTAAGGACTACTGACAGTGCGAAAGCAGCAGCAATGCTGCAAACTTCAACACTACTCCAACAGGCGGTATCCACAGATGCCGACTGTCCCACAAGCGAGCCAGTAGCTTGGCCCACTTATGATTCACACGCTTACCTTTCATTTCGTCAGAAGTTAAGGTGCTCTTCCACCTCACTTCTTGGAACCCCTGGCAGCTTCAGACCTGTCGGGGGTTTCGTCTTTCTAAGACGATGCCGAGGCCGAGGTGGTAACCGTGCTTGTGTTGATGTAAAGATACTGAGATACAGTAAGGCAATAAAGATTAGCCGGGAATTCCCTGGGTTTTTAACTCTTTTGTCCGACTCGTAATTATAGAACATTGTAAGTCAAATAATTAACTTGATTAAATTATCTTCATTGTCTCTACTATTTTTAGCAAAAATTCAGTTATCCACAGGCATTTTGTTGTCTACTTATTCAAACGAGCGAGCTTTATCGTGAGAAGTCATGTCCTTTTGCAGCCATTTTCCCATGTTGCGGCAGGACCTTAGAACTGCTCAACACTTTGTCGCTGTTTAGAGTAACATTGTACCTTAACCAGCATGAAACTACTCTATTTGCTAGCCATCCTAGTAACTGTATCTGTCAATTCTCAAGCCCAAACCCTAGCAGGTTTACCCGTTGGCTCGACCACCAAGAAGGCTTTCATATACAAGTGCGTCGGAGTGTACTATAATTCGGGGATCAACCACCTACACCAGTGCTTGTGCTTTGCAGATGCAGGAGGACTAGAGGATTATGCAGCATGTGTCAAGGCAACGGATTTGATATAGCGTATCATTCATCTTATTATAAAACCACATTATGGATTTTCCGCAGGATCTTAACAAGCTTTATCACTATTCCAGCCCAGCAGGCTTGATGGGTATTGTTCGAAGTAAATCTTTATGGTTTACCAATATTCACTATCAGAATGATATTGAAGAGTATACGTATGCTTATAAATTAACAAAGCAGATAGTTGACTCAGAGTATCAAGGCTTCGGCTATAATGATTATATAAATGGAGCTGTAACGGCAGTGTTCACGTTCTCGCTCTCGGAAAACGATGATCAATTAAGCCAGTGGCGAGGCTATTGCCCTACTGGTGGCTTTTCGTTCTCGTTTGATAGCGAGCAGTTAGAGGAGGTTATAACGGATAATGGCCTCACGCTTCAAAAGTGTATTTATGATAAGCAAGAGCAAATAGCTTATATCAAAGCTAAGATTATCGGCTTCACGCCGGCAGAATGGGCTAAGGCGCTGGAAGAGCACGAACAAGGCAATAGTTCTAGGTACTATAACTGCCACCGTTCCATACGCGAGATGCCCAAAGCCTTAGCACAGGCTGCCGCAATCATGAAGCACGAGAAGTTTGGGGAAGAAGCCGAATGGCGCTTGATTAAAACTTATTTTGATGTCCGGGCTGACATTTTTACGCTTAATGGCAATCAGACCTTGTTCTTCAAGCGGGATACAATAAAGTTTCGAGAGGCTAAAGACATATTAATACCATACGTAGAAATACCACTCGTAAAGAATAAGGAGGCTGACCCACTTAAGCTATCAACCATAGTTGTTGGCCCAGGGCCTAGACAAGATCTCGCATTGCAGTCCTGCACTTACCTAGGTCATGACCTGCATGCTATTACCAAAGTATCTCTTGTTCCGTACAGAAATTGGTAAGTAAAAGCACTAGCGTTAGTGCTGATCAGACTCTCTCCCAAGGCGGGACTTCGAGATTGTACTTAGGCCCGCACCAGCCGGAAAGATATAGTCACATGCTCCAATTGGCCAATCCGTGGAAGTAAGCGCACGAGCAAGGCGCATCGTCTCAATCGATTCGTAGCTTGCGGGCTGTCCCTGCCTATCTCTGGTTTATTTCTTCCCGTGCTCCTATGTCCCGCTCGCTCGACTTGCTGCCCGTTTTCAACGCCCAGCCCGGGGCTACACTGCTGCTATCTCCAGAATGGGTGATCGTGGGCGCCAGCGACGACTACCTAGCCGCCACGCTCACGGAGCGAGACCTGCTCGTGGGGCAGCACATCTTCGACGCCTTCCCCGACAACCCCGAGACGCCCGAGGCTAACGCCGTGGTCAACGTGCGCGCTTCGCTGGAAAGGGTGCTGGCCACCAAGCAGCCGCACGAGATGGCCCCGCAGCACTACGACGTGCCCGACCCGACCTGGCCGGGCCGCTTCGTCGAGCGCTACTGGCAATCGCGCCATACGCCCGTGCTCGATGCCGCGGGGCAGGTGCAGTTCATTATTCAATCCGTGCTGGACATTACCGCCAGCCGCCAGGTCGAGCGGCAGCTACGCGAAAGCGTGGCCGCCGAGCAAGCGGCCCACGCCGTGGCCGAGCAACAGCGCCAACGCTTCCGGGAGGTGCTCACGCAGATGCCCGCCTACATTGCTGTCTACCAAGGGCCCGACCACATCTACCAATTCGTCAACCCCGCCTATCAGAGCCTGTTTCCGCACCGCTCCTTCCTGGGCCGGCCGTTTCGCGAGGGTACCCCGGAGTCCGTCGAGCTGGGGGTCGTGGCCTTGTTTGACCAGGTCTACCAGAGCGGGGAGCCGGTGTACCTGCGCGAAATGGAAGGCTGGTTCGATTTCCACGGCAACGGGCAGCCGGTGCAGGTCTTTCTCAACATCTCCCTGCACCCGTTGCGCAACGTGCAGGGCCACATCGACGGCGTGATGGACTTCACGTACGACGTGAGCCAGCAAGTGCGCGCCCGCCAGCAGGTCGAGCAGTTCAATGCCGAGTTGGAAGCGCGTGTGCAGGAGCGCACCCAGGTAGCCGAGCAGGCGCTGGCCACGGCGGAGCGCGAGCGCACCCTGCTGCAACTCATTCTCGACCAGTCCCCGGTGGCGATAGGGGTCTTTCAGGGGGAGGAGTTGCGCATTACGGCGGCGAACGCGCAAATGGCGACCCTGTGGGGGCGCACCCCCGAGCAGGTAATCGGCCTGCCCTTTATGGACGCGGTACCCGAGCTGCGCGGCCAAGGCTTTGATGAACAAATGCGGCAGGTCCTGCGTACAGAAGTACCCTTTATCGGCACGGAAACCCCGGCGGATGTGCTCCGCGGCGAGCACGTGCAAACCCATTACTACAACTTCGTCTACCAGCCGCTCTACGATGCCGACGGCCAGTTGCTGGGCGCGATTGACGTGGCCGTAGAGGTGACCGAGCAAGTGCTGGCCCGCCAGCAGGCGGACGAGGCGGCCGCGGAGTTGCGCCTGCTCACGGCCCACTCCCCCGCCTTCCTGTTTCGCACCGACGCGGCGGGTAGCCTGGTGTATCTGAACAAAGAGTTTTTCGAGTGGACGGGCCTGGACGCCGCCCGGCTGCGCTCGTTGGATGAAGGCTGGGCGACGGTGCATCCCGGCGACCTAGTGGAGCAACAGCCCAGTTTTGTGGCCGCCGTGCAGGCCGGCCAGCCCTGGTTGAGCACGCCCTACCGCTTCCGCCGGGCTGATGGGCAGTACCGGTGGATGTTAAGCCGCAGCCAACCCCTGTTCGGGACCGAAGGCCAGGTGCTGGGGCATAGTGGCCTCACGTTTGAAGTCCACGAGCAAGTAGCGTTACAGCAGCAGCTCACGCGCACCAACGTGGACCTGGACAACTTCATTTACACGGCCAGCCACGATTTGAAGGCTCCGATCACCAACCTCGAGGGCCTGCTACTGGCCCTGGAGCACGAACTGCCGGAGGCGGGCCGCACCGGGGACGTACCCCTGATGCTGACGCTGATGCAGGACGCCATCGAGCGCTTCCGCCGCACCATCACCCACCTGACCGACCTAAGCCGCCTGCAAAAAGAGCACAATCCCGCCAGCGATGCCGTGGCCGTGGCTCCCGTAGTGGAGGCGGTGCGCCTCGATTTGACGCCGCTGCTGGTTGAAACCCAGGGCCAGCTGACCGTGACCATCCCCGAGGACCTGACCGTGAGGTTTGCCGAGAAGAACCTGCGCTCGGTGGTCTACAACTTGCTCAGCAACGCTTTCAAGTATCGTCACCTCGACCGGGTGCCCGCCGTGCAGCTGCGCAGTTGGCGGGCCACCGACTACGTCGTACTGGAGGTGCAGGACAACGGCCTGGGGCTGGATTTGGCGCAGGACAAGGAGCGGCTCTTTGCCATGTTTCAGCGCCTGCACACCCACGTCGAAGGCACCGGCGTGGGTCTCTACATGGTCAAACGCATCCTGGAAAACGCGGGCGGCCGCATTGAGGTAGACAGCCAACTGGGACAGGGCTCCACTTTCCGGGTTTATTTCCCGCGCTAACCCGGTCCATTCACGCTGCTGATCGTATAGCAGAGCAAATGGCTACAATTCCCTGCGTGCTGTTGGTCGATGATGATCCCACCACCAACTTTCTCAACAAAAAACTCCTGCTACGCCTGGAGGTAACAGGGCCTATTCGTGTGGCCCTGAACGGACAAGAAGCCCTGCACGAGTTAGGGCTACACTGCCAGGAACGATCAGCCGACGAGCCAGTGCTGGTGTTTTTGGATATCAATATGCCCGTAATGGACGGCATTCAGTTTCTGCAGGCCTACCAGCAGTTGCCAGCCGCCGAACAGCGGGCCGTAGTAGTGATGCTTACGACTTCAGTGAGTCCGCAGGACCAGCAGCGAGTGCAGAATTTACCTATTACCGACTACTTAGACAAACCCCTCACCCAAACGAAGGTACAGGCCATCTTGCGGCAGCACTTCGCCGAACAGCCTAGTGCATAAAGGCGCTAAGCAGTGAGCTCCCTATACCTAATTGCATCGAGCTAAGCAGTGATATAGCATGCTGGCATGGCCTTCACTGATTAATAAAGGGCGCGTTAGGCGGGGAGGTGACGCTGGAAGTGCAGTTGAAGTAAATAGTTGATCTTCTCCTCCGTCAGGGGCTTACTCACCAAACCATCAATCTGAAGCTCATCCAAGCGCAGTAGATCCCGACTGTCCATCGTCGTGGTGAGCATCACCACGACTGTCGGCTGCGCCTGAACTTGTCGCAAGGGCTGGTAGGCCTCCAGAAATTCCAGGCCACTCATGCCAGGCATACTCACGTCCAGCAGTAGAAGCGTGGGCGGCATGTTTTCCTGCTGGAGCCAGGTTAGGGCTTCGTCGCCTGACTCGGTAATATGCACCTGTTCGGCCACGTGCAAGCGTTGGAACAGTCGCTCGTTGAGAAAGTTGTTGGTCGGGTCATCATCCACCAGGAGTATGCTGGCAAGTTTTTTCACGTGGCAAAGAATGTCATTTTATTTCTCTTATTTACGGTTCGCACCCGGTAGCAAAATGCTAAAGGTGGTACCCACGCCTACTTCACTGTGCACCGTGATGGTGCCGCCCGCATTGTCCACGATCTTTTTGACCGTATACAGTCCTACGCCGGAACCCTCAACGCCTGGGTGCAAGCGGCGAAAGAGCTTGAACAGATGCCCCTGCTGCGCGGGGGTCAACCCCAAGCCATTGTCCTGCACGCTCAAGTGGATCTGCTGATCCTGACAGGCAACCCGTACGTGCACGGTAGGCGTCCGCTCCGGCACCCGGTACTTCAAGGCGTTGCTTACGAGATTAAAAACAATGCTGCGTAAGCTCTTGGGGGCAACCCGCACCCATGCACACTGCTGCGTGTCAACGAGCACTTGCGCCTGGGCAGCGTCGATCGCTGGCGCTAGGTCCAAACAAACGTCGTTGATCAGTTGCTCGAGCGCAACCTCTTGCGCTTCCTCCACATCTGTCCGTTCTAGCTGCACAATGTGCGTCAAGTGCAGTAAGGTTTGCTGAAAGCGCGCGACGGCGTCGGCCATCAGGTGCAGGACCCGGGCAATCGTTGGCGTCATTAGCAGCGCCGGCGGTAGTTCCTGGTGCAACGCGTGTAACAAGCCTTCCACATTGGCAATAGGCGCTTTCAGATCGTGCGAAGCCGAATACACGAAGCTATCCAGATCGGCATTGCTACGCGTGAGTTGCGCGTTGCTGTTGCGTAAGCGCTCATTGCTGGCAATGAGGTCTTGGTTGAGCGTCGCCAACTCCTCATTCAACGCCTGTACCTGCCGCCGCGCGAGCACTTGCGGGCTCACCTCCAGCGCCACGCAGGCAATGCGGACCACCTGTCCCTGCTCGTTGCGCAAGGGCTCAAAGACAAAGGTGAAGTAGCCGGGCTCGTTTGGCGCATGGTACGCCAGTTGCACGGCAAACTCTTCCACCATAATGGACTGGCCACTCTCCCATACCTGCCGCAGCAAGGCAGGCACCCCTTGGCCGACGAGCTCCGGAAGCACCTCGAAGTAGGGGCGACCTAGCACCTGCTCCCGGGAGCGGCCGAGCAGCCGCTCCATTTGCGGGTTGATGAGTTCAAACACATGCGCTGGTCCCTGCGCCACCCAGATGCCGGCCGGCGCCTGCTGAAAAACGGTTTCGACCAGCCGCTGCTGCGCCTCGTGCTCCTGGCGGGCCCGCACGCGCTCGGTGACGTCCACGGCGAAAACTAAAATTCCTTGCACTTGGCCACGCTCGTCGTGCAAGGGTTGGTAGCGGAAGTCCGCGTAGTAGGGGTCAGCTATTGGCGGCAACGTCACCCAAACCGGCACCTCGCTGCCCACGTGTGGCTGCCCGGTTTGATACACGTGGTCGAGGAGGGCCAGAAAGCCTTGTTCCACCGCTTCCGGTGCTACCTCCCGCACGGTCGCGCCCAGCACCGCCCGGTGGCCATTCAGCCGCTGATGGTGCTCGTTGAAGAATGAAAAGCGGTGCTCCGGCCCGCGCAACGTGGCAATGGCAGCTGGAACATGTCCTAGAATCTGGCTCAGCAGCTGTTGCTGCTCGGCTAGCTCGCGGGTACGGGCCTGCACGCGCGCCTCCAACGCCTGGTTGAGGTGTTCCACCTGACGGCGGGCCTGCACTTGCGCCGTAACCTCCGTGGCCACCACCATCGCCCCGTTAATACGCCCGTCAGCGGCGTACATGGGCACGTACACAAAGTCCCAATAGACGGTTTCGCGCTGCCCGTTGCGGTCATGGTGGGCCTCCATGGCGTGGGCCACGTGGGGCTCGCCCGTCGCCATGACGCCGTCGAGTAGCTCCTCGTAGCCCATGCCCGCTACCTCGGGCAGCGCCTCGAATAGGCCCTTGCCCAGCAGCTGCTCGCGGGTGCGACCCCAAAGGCGAGCCACCGTGGGATTGGCGAGTTCAATGGTGTAGCTAGGGCCGCGGTACACGGCAATTGCGATCGGCGCCTGCTCAAAGACGCGCTCCAACTCGCCGCGCTGGCGCTCGGCTTCGGCCCGGGCCCGCTCAGCGACTTGCACGGCAACCGTCAGTTCCTGGTTCAGGCGCTCGGCTTCGGCCCGGGCGGCCCGCTCCCGCGCCTGACTCGCGCGCAACGCCTGCTCGACGGGCGTGCGCAGATGGTAGTTGGTGTGGGTGAAGTTGACCACCAGCAGGTCCCCGCTCCGCTGAGTTGTCAGCAGGAAGTATCCGTCCGGGCCATCGGCTTGGTAGAGCGTCTCGTTGCGCTGGGCCTCGCCGGTGAGGAATGCCTGGTGGCATTTGGCAAATACGCCATCTTCTACGGCGGTGGGAAACAGCGTGAGCAGAGACGCGGCGGGCACTTCGGGCTGCCGCAGCATCTGCTGGCCGGCGGGGTTCAGGTACACCCAGGCAAAGTCGGTCAAGCGGTTGTCGTCCGCGTAGAGCGGCCGCAGCAGTGCCACGGCCGTGAGCGAGATGTCCAGCAGCGTATCAAGTAGCGCGACCGACCGTTCAGAGGCAAGAGCAGACATAGTAGGTAGAAAACGACCTGCAAAATAAATGCTTCGCTAGACGTAAGAGCAAGTCTTTTATGCTGATTCTGTGAATCCTACCCATTGCTTCTTGCTAGACGTAGGTTAGCAACGTCTTTATAAATCCCGCAATTTCGGGTTTTATAAAGACGTTGTTGATATACCGATAGCCGAGGCTGGTGTTGTACCTCAATAGTATTGCATTCGCCAGCAGCATTTTCAGCATAGATGAAGATATACTCAGTGATCTGAGCCTGCTGCACAATAGTCACGGGCTAGTGAGCCGATAGGCAAGACGGCTGCCTGGTAAGCAAACGCCCCGGAGAGAAATTAGAAAAAAACACGAGTAGTATAAATATTGAATTATCAATATTTATTAACTTTCGCAACGTTCCCCTTCTACTGCCTACCGCTCCTTTTGGCTTGCCCCATGTTGCCCTCTGCTCCCTTGCCGTTCGTCTATTCCACCCGCCCCACCCCGCCGGCCCCTGTGGCTGTGCGCGGGTCCCTGACCGAGCGGCACCACGTTCTGCGCCGCAATCATGTGCAGGTGCTTGGGGCGGGCGCTGGCAAACCCACGCTGCTCTTGTGCCATGGCTTCGGTTGCAATCAGCATATTTGGGGCTATTTGGTTCCGGCGCTGGTGACGCGCTACCAACTGGTCTTGTTTGATCACGTTGGCGCGGGCGAATCGGACGCACAGGCCTACGACCCGCAGAAGTATGCCACCCTGGACGGCTACGCCCGCGATGTCGTCGAGATCTGCCAAGCCTTGGAACTGCGTCAAGTAATCGGCATGGGCCACTCGGTGGGCGCCATGATCACCATGCTGGCCGCGGTGCAGGCCCCCGCCTACTTTGCCAAGCTGATCATGCTGGCGCCTTCGCCTTGCTACCTGAACGAGCCAGATTATTACGGCGGCTTCGAGCGCGAGGATGTGCAGCAGCTGCTCGAGCTGATGCGCACCGACTACCACGGCTGGGCGTCGATGTTCGCCGGGCTACTCATGGGGCCGGCGAACCCCGCGGCGCTGGGTGAGGAACTCGCCCAGTACTTTTGCCAGATGAATGCCGCCTTAGCGCAGGAATTTGCCCGGGTAACGCTGCTCGCCGATAGCCGGGCGGCGTTGAGCCAGGTGTCGGTGCCGGTCTTGCTGGTGCAGTGTCAGCAAGATGCCGTTGCGCCGGCCGAGGTGGGGGCTTACCTGCTCGCGCATTTGCCGCACGCGCAACTCGTCACCCTGGCCGCCACCGGTCACTGCCCGCACCTGAGCGCCCCGCTGGAAACCCTGGCGGTAGTAGAAGCCTTTTTGGCGGGGAAAGGAGCTGAACGGACCCTGACCGCGTAAGCGCTATTCTTCGACGCTTGGCATCAGCAACTGCTGCGCTTGATTTTATGCTTACTCTGAGTAGGAGTGAAGATAAGCTAATGCCTCAGGGAGTTACGGTGCTATCTGCCATCATATACTTATGCCAACGCCTACCTTGCGGTTATCGCAACCGCTTGCGCCCTCATTAGAACAGAAACTGCGGCGTTTTCTCGCCGGCAATCCCTTCGTACAGCAGGTCTCCAGTCTCGTCGCAGACCTGCGCCAGCTCAGCCAACAGCAACTCTGGTTTGAGGACCTCGATTCTGTGCTTCTCGTCTACACCCGGGAAGGCGAACACGTGGGCTATATTGCCGCTGAGTAATTAAGGGGGCTACTACTTCGTCAACACCTAGGGCGGGTAGTCAGATAAACACGCCTAGTTACCAGCTGCTAAGCTGCCGAATCAACTCTGCATGTAGGCGTTATTTCTGCTTTGGGCTTGGATAGTTGGGTTCTATACGCAACGTCCGTCTGCTATGGCGTTGACGAAGAACAGCAAATAGGCATTCACGGAGATACCTTTCTTGGCAGCTTGCCAGCGGATAGCTTCGTCGGTGTCTTTCGTCGAATACAAAACGATCTTGACCATGGTGCGCCGTGCCTCTGGGCGTTACTTCTGCAGTGTACCCAGTTAATGCGGCACGCGCATAAACCGATCTTCAGCGATGTCGCCTAGGAAGGGGATAAGGTACTAATACACCTTGCCTGTCACGGGTGATTTCCAGGTATAACGGTGCTCCAGCTCGCCCTTACTCACAGCCCGAATGATGGGTGCTAGGTAGGCCTGGCGGTTCACGCCCTCGCTTTGCCTGATGAGTTCGTCCAAGTCATCCACAACCTGCTCGGGCAAGATAAGCTTGATCTCTTTCATGCCCCGCTCTAGCAGGCCCGGGCGACGTTTTTTGCTCGTCATATTCGGATCAATAAGTTAGGTAGCCGATTGCTTTAACTGCCACGTATAGGGCCGGCTGATTTCGCCCTTGGCTACAGCCTTCAATACGGGCGCCAAGAACTCCTGCATGGTGGTGTTGCCCTCGTCTTCGCGCCGTTCGTGCAATAAATCGAATACAGCCTGCGGAATACCGATTTTGATATACTGTTCGTGTGCGCCGTCCTTGTTCGTCTTCGTCTTATGGGCCATAAGGTGCGTCAGAGGCGTAAAGAAGTGATAAATAGGATCATGTTATTTCTATAGCAATTTAGCAAGATGTAGCTAATATTCTACCCCGATAGGGTCGAAAAGTTTGGGAAGTTCCTGCTGTTAACCGCTCTGCGCTACACAGTTTGCAGAAAGCGGCGCTGCTTTCCTTAGGCTGCATGCGAGCGTGGGCAAGCTCCCTAATTAGTAGGGAGCTTACTGTGCCAAGCAAAGAAGGGTCTCGGCGCAAAAGTGAGCTGCCAGATCGCAGCGTCACCGTACGCTACTGCCTAGGTATGGTGCTAGGGAAAGGGGAGTGAGTGTTGGGTTTTGTTGGGTTCTGTAGCTAGGCCACTACTATGGTAAAGCATGCCATCAATGGGGGGTTTTGGGGGGGAGTATCGGTAAAATCATCGGGTTTTATCGGGTTCGGTCCTCGTGCGCGCGCGCGTACTGGTCGCGAAAGTCCGGGTGATCTGCGCTCATTCCCTCGCGCGCGCGTATTGGTCCGGAAACTCTCCACGGCTTGGATGCATTGCCTCGCGCGCGTACGCGTATTGGTGTCGAAACTCGTGGCCTAGGTGCCAAAGCGTGTACTTGTGAGCCCCTGCTCACGCGTTGGCAGGGTCAGAATGGAAGGCGACGGTGGGCACTAGGGTCAGGATGCCCCAACCGCAATTGGCGGGCTCGAAGTTGCCGTCTTCGCTGCGCCGGGCGAAGATGTGCTCTACGGAAGGTGCCCGGCCGACGTCGGCAAGAAAGTTCTGGTAGGAAGTAACCCAGCGCGCGCACACAACGATACCGCGGCCACCATAGCGGGCATAGTCCCGGTGGTTGGGATTACGGCACCGGCCCAGCATGTGCCGCCAAGCGCGGTATTCCTTGGTTTCTGTATGCGCGTACGATTCACCGTGCTTGACTTTCCTCTGACGCTTCCGCACTTGCTTATTGTCCATGGGTCGAACTGGTTACTTGCATTTTGTTCAGTAGCTTTCCTCTATGAAAACCTTACTAGCTATCGCCTTATTCTTACTTACCCTTCATGCTACCCAAGCCCAAACCTTAGCAGGCTTGCCCCTTGACTCGGCCACCCACAAGATTACCTATACCAGCGTGGTGCAGGTGCCGAATGCCACGAAAGAAGAGTTGTATGCCCGGGCCCGGGAGTGGGCGGTGCGTCGCTTTCAGACCACGAAAGACCCGCTTCAGTTAACCGACGCTCCCGACCACTCGCTGGTGGTGAAAGGCTTCGCGCCAATCGACAAACCCATCCTGCGGAACGTCTGGTTTACCTTAATCCTGAGTACCAAAGATGGCCGGTACCGCTATGTGCTTTCTGATCTGCAAGACAGACTCGTGTTCAATCCTACGAAAGCTAGCATTATCGGCTACACAGAGGAGGAGTACACGAAGCCAAAAGCGCTAGAAGAGACATTGAGCATGAAGGGCATGTACAATCGAAAGGGAGAGCCAAATCAATACATTAAAACCTTAAGTGACGCCACGGGTGAAGCTGTGGCGAAGATCATTGCTTCGTTGCAGCAAGCGGAGACTACGACTGGAAAGGATTGGTAGGCTTCCTCTTACCCAAGGTCGATTTTACGCGTGGCTCCAGGTGTTTATCCACGGCTCTAAGCAAGTTGCGCACATCAATTACGTCCGGAACGTGTCTAGCTAGGGTTTCTCCTAGCTTTTCATAATCAATCACGCCGCTTGCTTGCTGAGCCTGCTGGCGCATCCAATAGCCACCATCCTGTGTCGGCTGAAGCATTGGGCTCGCAATTGGCCCGCCGTTAGCAAAACGGGTTTGTGGGCCGGCCAAGTTTGATAAAGACGTCATCAACGCCGGCTGCTGTTGATTGCGCAACTGCGCGCGCATTTGCTCAACAGCTTGGTGCCCGCCTGCCTTGCGTACCTCTTCAGCTGTTAGTATGTGCTCTCCGTTGCTTAAGCGGTAGATCGGTAAGCCAGTATCATTACCTGGGCCATAGGCCGGTATAGAATCACTGGTACCAGTGCCTGGGCCTTTGATTGCACCACCTTCGGCGAAGCTAGTGCCGCTAGATGGTGACTGGGTTAGGGCTGCTTTTAACGGAGCTGTTGCAGCGGTAAGCCCGGCGATAATGGCTGCTGCACGAAAACCACCAGCCGCGCCGAAGGTGGCAATAGAGTCTGCAGAAGAAAAAGCCTGAACCAGGATTTTGATCTGGGCCGCAATCACTGTCTTCTCCACCTCGTTGACCAACATCAAGAGGGCTGCATTGGCAAAGTCACGCAAGGAACTATCCGTTTGCTGAAGCACATCTGAGAAGTAGTTACCCACCAGTTGAGCAAATTGTGCGGTGAGTTCAGCCCTCTTCTGTGCTTCTTCGCGCTCTTTCGTTGTGACCCGCTCTAGATTACGTATGCGCAGTTCGGTAAGCTCTTGGTCAATGCCACTAGCATCCTTCTTGAATGTCTCGGCTACCTGTTTACGGGCGGCGGTGGCGCCTAACTCCTGCTGAAATAGTAGCTGCTGGTACTGTTCTTCCGTCACCAAGCCACCGGCCCGCGCCTGCTCTAGTTCGTTGCGTTCCTGCTGGTAGAAGTCCTGCACCGCTCTCAGGCGGTTGTTGTACAGAAGTTCCTGCTGCTGTTGGTCGGCTTGGGCATTAATCAGCCTTGCCTTAGCTTCGTTGCTTTCCTGGTCGTTGAGGGCGGCGATCTGCTGCGCTCGCTGCTTTTCAATGAGCTGCTGTTGCGCAGCTAGCTCTTCGTCGGAGCCTTGGCGTACGGCGGTAAGGCGGGCTGTTATTTCGTCAACAGCAGCCTGCGCTTGGCCCTCCAGGCGCTTCTTGGCGAAGTCCGTTTCTAGCTGCGCTTTGTCATTCTCGTACTTAGTATCAATGAGTTGCTTTTGCTTGTTGGTCAAGTCTTTTTGCGTCAGCTCGATCGTGCGCGAGTTCACAAGCTTTTGCTCTAGCAAGCGTAGTTCCTCCTCACTGCCAGCGCGCACCTTACGGAGCTGCTGGTCGATCAAATCATTCTCTAGTTTCAACTGCCCACGTCGCAACTCCAGCGCCTTGTCGTTGGCTTGCTGGGCAGCCTGTGCGGCCGAGTTGCGGATTTCGTTGATCTTGTTGTTTAGCTCGATTTGCCGCGTCAGGCTGTTCTTGGTAATGTCAGCGAGCTTACCCTCTTCCTCGGCTATTTCCCTCCGCTGGGCGGCGGTTTGGCTGTGCAAGCTAGCTTCGCGCTTGAGCGCATCGACGCGCAACTGCTGCAAGTTGAGCGTAACCTGTGTCGTCTGCTGCTCCAAAGAAAACGCCTGTTGGGCGGCCTGAATGCGCACGCCCGTGGCCTTGGTCACATCTTCGGCAGCGAACTTCAGTTTTTCAATTTGCGCCTCATTGCGTTTCTGTTGCAACTCGACTTGGGTTTCCGCATCTCGAATGCGCTGTAAGGTCGTCGCAATCTGTTCCCCGGCTTTGGCCGCGTTGCTGACTTCCGAGCCGAACGCCTTGGCCTTGTCGGTGGCGTTGGTAATGCCGGTGGCGAGCTGCACCGCCCCATCGGCCAACTTGGAAAAGTCGCGCTCCTGAATGGCTTCTAGCAGCACGCCGAAAGAAGCGAGGCGGTTGCTCAGGTTTTGCTCGATGAAGTCTACCAGGTCGCTTATGGCTTGCTTCGGGTCGGTAAAGGCTTTGAGCAAGGCTTGCCCGATGGGCGCAATCTTATCCACGAGTACGCCAAAGACTACATTCACGGCCTTCGTTTTCCGTTCCACGAAGTCCATACCGGCTTGCGTGCGCGTCAGGAACGTGTAGAGTGTGCCGAGGGCGAGAATAACAATGCCGATAACGCTGGTAGCTAGTACCCGGTTGAAGCTACCGAATGCCGTTTTGCCGATTTCTAGCCCTTTGGTAAGCTTGCCGCTGAAGTTGTCGGCTAGGCCTACTACGCTGTTGCCAAACTGACCTGTGCCGCGTAGCGCTTCTTTGATGGAGTCGCCGTACTCGAACAGTCGGCCTTTGAAGTCACCAACCTTTTTGCTGCCAGCTGCTAGGGCATCGTTGGTTTCCCGGAGCTCGGCCGTTAACGCCTTGCCTTCTTCTGTATTCTCGCGCTGTTCCTCGCCCATCGCGTTGAGCTGCGCCGTAAGTAGACGCGCCCTCGCCCGGAGCTGATCATAGCTACCCGCGGCCGCTAGGTTAGCTACGCGCTGGGCATCGTTGAGCCTGTTGAGCAAACTCACTTCTTGGCCCATGATCCGCACGTCGTTCGCGTACCGCTGCATGCCCCGGTCGGCTTCGTCCTGCGAAATCTTGCCGGCCTTCGCCTGCTTGTCTAGGTCGGCCGATGCCTGCTTGGCCTCGCGAATCGACTTCGTCAGTTCCTGTATCCGCTTGTCGTTATAGTCGATGTCGACACGAAGTAGGATCCTCTCTTCTGTGGTTGCCATGCCTGCAAGGTGCAACACCTAGGTGCAGGCAGGTAGTTTGTGGGTTACAGGCGGGGCGGGAAATTAGTGATCCCTATGGCTTTGTGGCTAATGAGCTAGCAGGGTTTTATGATTGATCTTCTATCGCTGCCTCTTTCCACGCGTAATAATGATCTGGCAATCGGCGGTACTGCTTTAAAAACGCAGCCGTAAAAGCGTCACTTGTCGACGAAGAGGTACCGCTATACCCTATCATACCTATCACAATTATATCGGGCTCTTTAGTGCTTATATATTTCATCACGTTCATTACATAAGCCGGTGCCATCGCTAGCCCGTCGCTGTTTACACCAATGGCCTTTATGAAGCGAATGGTTCTGCCTTGATAACTCTCCTCTCGAAATTGATAGCGCATAGGTATAAGCTTGAGGTTTGCTAAAGCTAGCAAACCCTACCCAATACCACACACGAAACCTCTCGGCAATCTTCGGCTGAATCCTAGGGCGGGGAATAACACAAGCAAATGATAATCAGATGCGCGCGTAGACATGGTAACAAGTGGAAACTAACCCAACACCTCTGCGGGGCGCTAATGGCCGGTAGCACACTTGTACCTCGGGTACGTGCGCGCCAGAAATTCCCGGATAAAGTCAATTTCACCCTCTTTGCGCTGTGCCAGCTCGCCAATGGTGACGTGTTCTTGCTCGTAGTCCTGTGCTTTTTTAATCGTAAAGTGCTCATTTAGAAGGATGCTAGCTGCCTCGCTCATGCGCTGCACCACCTCTTCCGCGCTCATAGCAAGGGTACTCATACGCTCATCAACAGCAGCCCGAATTTCAGCATTTTTCAGCAATCGGTGCCCTTCTTGCCCAGCACCTGAGGTGGCATAACCAGCGAGCAATGCCGCTTTTGTCTTATTTTCTGAATCGGGGTAAGTACCCTTTTCGACAACAGTACGCGCACGCGCATGTACGCGCGCGTATTGGTCGGGAAACTCCCCACCAGCTAAGCGAGCCCTACCTGCTGCTCATGATCCAGACGCTCCTGCAGTAGGTGCTGGTAGACGGTATCGGCCGACCAAGCCGCAACGGCCAACGGATCCGTGCCTAGCTTATCGGCGATGATGCCGATGACGAGCGCGTAGCCCGGAAGCGCCAACTGGCTAGCCTGCGCCGGCCGCGGCTGTCGGCACTGCACGCACAGGCAAGGCTCAGCTAGCTTGGCGTACTGCGTCGTGAGTCGCTGTAGCTCCGACAGGCAATGCCGCACGGCGGGGTAGGTGTCGGTGATTGGCCACGCAAGACAAGCGGCGCCGAGGTCGGTGGCCACCTGCTGATCGAAGCCATCGACGCCTGGCTGCTGCTGGGCCACGAAGAGACCGTAGAGCTGGCCGAAGCACGAGGGCAATGGTTGACCAGAGGCTAGCATGCGCAGCTGCTCCGCCTGCACGTACGTTTCTTGCCCTAGGTCCAGTGGGTAGGCGGGACCACCGGTGGTCGGTGGCTCGGTGCGAAGGAAAGCCAAGGCCGCTAGCACCGACTCGCTGGGCTCCACCGGTCGGCCTACCAGGCAGGCGGCGGCATGCTCCATGGTCGAGTCGGTAAGGGCAGCCAACGCGCAGTACTGGCGTGTGGTGACTTCGTGCCAGGAAGAGGCTAATTCGTAGGGGCCGACGCTGTCGACAAGGTTTATCATGAGCGAGCTGGTGAGGGGAATTTATAAACGAGATGAGGCGAGGTAAACCGGCATTCGGTTTCCGTTGTGTTCCCGGAGCTATGCCTTTCATGCGTTAACAAGTGTTAACACTTGTTAGAAAAATGTCAGCATGCGTCTGCCCATGACGCGTTCGTGCGTAAGGGTGGGAGCCGACTGAAACAGGAAAGAGCCAACCCGGCTACAGTCGAAAAAATGTTAGCATTTGTTAGCATGTCGAGTCGAAAATCTTAGCATTTCTTAGCATTTGAGGTCGCTGCACCTTAGCAAACCTTAGCAACCTAGGGGCCACCCACGGTGAGGGTATACCATTTCGTTATGCCCTTTGCTGGACTACAGCTGGTTCCTACAAAGGCCACCCGTTTTTGCTGTTGATCTCTGTTATTTATAGGAGGGCAAAGGGTCATTCTATGCCTGTTATATGCCTGTAAACGCCGCAACAGCCTTAGGCTTTCCTCGGCTATGGTGGGCGTGTTTATTCCTGTTGTGTTCCTGTAAATGTCGACGTGGGATGGTGAAGCCTATTCGTTCTACCAAGGGTATATCTACCAGATATGCCCTTTGCTCAAGTACTTTCTAGGCACTGCTGATCGTAAGGGGTATCGCGTTTTGCGATACCCCTTTACTTTCTTGAGTATGCACCCAAAGAGAGCTAAGTAGTTTTCGCTACTGTTGCGGTTTGTTGGTATTCAACAGTGATGGCGTTGGTTATAAGCTAGATGCGATCTACCTTAAGGCTTCACGCACCAGCCATCTCCGATGCAGACCTTGGCGTTATCGTGGACCTACCGCTTGTTGGCGGTGTTGGTCCTTTTGTTCTTGTTGGTGCTGGTCGTGCAATGCACCCTCGTCGCCCCAGTACGTCACGCCAAGCACCGCTCATATCGTGCATTGCCCACCGAGCCGACCCTTGCCGCCCTGGAGTCGTATGAAGCGCACTATGTCCATATCGCGCACCTTGGGCGGCATAGCCGAAAGTGCCAGATGTTGGTGGGCTCCGGGCTGCCCACCAACCTGTAAGTAGTCTGAAGTCGACTAGCTAGGGCATACGTCCCGCACGGCTTGCAGCTGGGTGAGCAGCTTGCGGTAGTCGTCGGCCGTAGTGGCAAACACGAAGGTGATAGCGGCCTGGCGAGCGAGCTCCAACACTGTGTTGAAGTACCCCACGATGGATTCATTACGCAAGGCTTCGTTGAGCTCGTTTTCTACTTCGTCGCCCAGCGACTGTTGCACCATGTCACCGGCTTCGTTCTGCCGGTAGAGGGGGAGCTCGGCGTCGAAGGCTTGGCGCAAAAACTTCATGCTGTTGAAGTCGGTGGCGTTCTCGACCAGGGTAGAGAAGTAGGCGAAGTCTTCGGGGTGACTGGAGCCGATTTTCTCCCCGCAGCTGTTCTCCTGCTTGAAATACTGCTCCAAGTCAGCATGCAGGGAATAGCGCTTCAGCGTCTTCTCGTCGTCTTTGTAGGTAACCTTCCACTTCTGGCCTTTCTCGTCGAAGCCATCTTCTTCCCAGTCGGTTTCGTCGTCACTGCCGAACTCGTCAACGACCTTGAGGCGGGTTTCGATGGCATAGCGCGTGAGGTCGCCGTCGTACTGGTCGAAGAACTCGGTCAGGGCTTTGATGCACCAGCCGATGTTCTTGTGCAGGTCCGTGAGCGAGTTGCTCAGCACCTGCAACGCGTAGAAGCGCGGCACGGCATGGTTGAATACGTGCTGGGCGCTCTCGCTCGGGGCGTCGGACGCAACTGAACGTAGTAACGCTTGGTAGTCGCCCATGCTTTCGTTGGGCAGGGAAAGACATTCCAGCGTGTGCAGCTGGCGTTGGTAGGCGTTGAAGAGCTGAGCTAGGTTGTCTTCGGCCTTGATGTTGGTGAGCACTTTGTACCGCATGGGAGAAGGGATAAAGAGGTTTTCAGGCAGTTGCCGTAAAATCTGATAGTCCGTGAGTTAGCGCGAAACGCGGGGCTTGGCGTAGCTGCTTTGCAATAGGCGCAGGTAGGTAGTAGAGGCCGCGCCCCACTGCCGCACCGCTGTGTCGATGAGCGCATCGGATTGGCTGCGGGCGGCCTGCACGGCCGGCCAGTACAGCAGCCAGAATTCTTCGGTGTCTTCGTGCAAGTGGAAGTCGGCGGGAATACCGTGTGTCGCGCGCCACGTGCGGCAAACCTCCTGCACGGCGTGTTCCGTGTCTTTCAGTTCCTGCCAGGCGGCGCGTAGGGCGGCGAGAGCTTGGTCGACTTCGGCGAGTAATAGCTGCCATTCATTGGCGTTGGCCCAACTTCCGTGCACGAAGGCCACGGTACCAGCGCGCTGGCAGCGTAGCATGATGACGGCTTGCATGCGGCGGCAGGCAGCGCCCAATGAGCGTAGGATCTTGCGCGTGCTGCGCATGGCTTGTAGACTCGCCGTGGGTGCTACGACGTGAGCGGTGCGGAACACTTCGGGCACCGTAGGCAGGGGTAGCGTCGTTGGTTCCATGGGCTACTCAAGGGGCTCGCCTGGGTCGCTGAACTCACTCGCGCCGGCCGTGCGTAGTCCTAGGATGCGTGGACCGAATTGCTCCGGTACAGGGGCTGGCTCCGGCGTGGCCAGTGTCGAAGGCTCAATGTCCAAATCGAAGTAGCGCCCGTTCTTCATGGTCGAACCTAGGGTAACTTCACCCAGAGGGCCGTTGCGGTGCTTGGCGAAAATGACATCCGTGGTGTTTTCCACTGAGCCGCCCATTTCATCCTGCTTGATGCCGTGGTACTCGGGGCGGTAGAGGAACACGACCACGTCGGCATCCTGCTCAATGGCGCCCGACTCGCGCAGGTCCGACAGGATCGGCTTTTTCTCGCCGCCCCGACTCTCCACGGTCCGCGAGAGCTGTGAGAGGGCTAGCACGGGAACGTTGAGTTCTTTGGCCGTTAGCTTGAGGCCCCGACTGATGGCGGCAATTTCCTGCTCGCGGTTGCCTTTGCCGTTGGCCGTCATTAGCTGCAGGTAGTCGACAATAATCCAGCAGATACCGTGGTCGGCTTTGAGGCGGGCCGCTTTGCCACGGAATTCGCTGATTTCTAGGCCCGGCGTCTCGTCTAGGTAGATTTCGGCATTCCGCAACCGGGCGGCCCGCTCCCGAATGGTTTTCGCTTCCGCCAGGCCACCCGAGGGGAAGTAGCCCTTTTGCAGCTGGCTGGTGCTGTACTCGCCTAGCTCGGTGGCGACCATCTTGCGCCCCATCTGTAGATTGTTCATCTCCAGGTTGAAGATGGCGCCGGGCTGACCCGCTAAGGCCGCAGGCACAGCGTTGGCCAAGGCGAAACTGGTTTTGCCAACGCCAGGGCGGGCCGCGATGATGATCAGATCGGAGGGCTGCCAGCCGCCCGTCATGTCATCGATGCTTTTGAGGCCACTGGTTACGCCCGTCATGCCACCAGGGGTAGCCGCCGCTTGTTCGATGGCGTCTGCCACGGGGTCAATAACGTCCGTTAGCACCACCGGGCCTTTCACCTGCAAGCCTTGCTGCACCTGGTGAATGTGAGTGTAGGCCTCCGCTAGTAATTCATGAATGTTGCTACGCGGATCGTTGGCGCCCTGTAGCAGCACCCGCATAGTATCGGCCACCCGTCGTTTACTCCACAGGGCAATCATGAACTCGCAGTAATCCTTGACGCTCGGGCCGTAGATGGTCTGGTAAATCAGCTCCTTGACGTAGGCAGAGCCCCCGGCTGTGGCCAGCTTGCCGTCAGTGGTCAGCTGTTGCATGAGCGTGACATATTCAACGCCTTTGCCTTGGCTATTCAGGGCGTGGATAGCCTTGAAGATGTGTTTGTGTGGGGTGTGGTAGAATACCTCTGCGCCACCCCGAAGCAGGGTCAGGGCGTCGCGTAAACTGCTGGAGCTCGTAATCATCGCCCCCAACACGGCACGCTCGAGCTCTTCGGATTGCTGAGGCAGGTGCAGGAACTTATCGGTAGCATTCATAAGCGAATGGTTTGGCGTTGGGACTTAATTTTCTCGGCGACAGGAGTGGCTGTGGGTAGCGCTGCTGTAGGCTTGGCAGCGGTGACGGGCAGCTCCTCGTCTTGCCAGTTCTGGCCGTTGAGGTAGGTATAGGGGTCCTTCCGGTACTTCTTCTCTGGCGTGGCTGCCACGTAGAGCGGCACGTGGGCTAGAATAGTAGAGCGCACTTTTGCGCTTAGCGCCGACCACTTTCGTTCACACTTGGCGCGGTCGGCTTTTTTGTCGTAAGCCGACCAAAACACCTCGAAGCCTAACTGCTCGTCTTTGGATGGTTTTGCCTTCTTTCCTTTCTGCTCACTCACCCCCGGCGCGTCAGCGCTGGAGAGTGTATTATTAAACTGTTCTATTAAACTGTTCTTATTGTCGGCAGAATCCGCGTAGGGGGGCGGCAGATTCTGCGTACCTAGGTCGGCAGATTCTGCGTAGGGAGTACGCGGATTCTGCGTATCCTCCCCCAAAAGCGACAATGCTTTCTGGCTAGGTATTAAGCGCCGATTGGTGGGAGAGGTGTAGTCGGTCTCACGTGCTACATAGTCATTATCATCCAGCCACTTCATAGCCTCTTGTATACTGCGCCGGCTTGCGTTGTAACGCTCGGCGTAGAAGCCATCCGACGCGTACACCTTGCCCGTCGACTGGTACATGCTGATGACGTCAGCCAGGAGCACCTTCGCGTTGAGCGAGGGCGCTTCCATGGCTAAAATCGACAGCGGTATGCTGAGATACTGGGGAGTGGGGCAGGCCATTGAAAGAAGAGGCAAGCGCTAGCAATAGGAAAAGGCGTAGCCAGGGGTATAGCATTTCGCGATACCCTAGCACGACAGACAGCTTGCAGATATTAGGCGCTTGCCGGCGCCTTCTTTACTTTCAAAGCGGGCAACAGAGGGCAGCGCTCTGATAAGGTTGCCTTAGGCTTTTTGAGCATGAGCATTTTAACAATCTCCCAGGCTTCCTCACTCGCTTCTAGTCCGCACTCATCAACACCCTGCTTTACCTTGGCGGCGGCTTCCACTATCCAATTCTGAAGAGAACGCAATTCGCCATTCAACTTTAAGAAGATTGGATCAAGCACCTTCTGAAGTGTTTCGCCACTATCTTCTAGCGTAAGAATAAAGCTAGCTTCGCCTGTTGCAGACTTGATGGTTACCTGAGCGGTGCCATCATTCAGAACATTCCACAACTGCTGGTACTGTTCTTTCTTAACTGCGTAGCGGGCTTTATCCTTCTCAAGCCCGTAGGCCGAAGTGTAAAAATCAGTAGCGTCAAACCCGGTTTCCCTTTGGTACTTGGCTAGTTCTACTGCGCTGAGTTCGGAGGCTTGATTCTTTTTCATGGCAATTGAATTTTTGAAAGATTCTGTTAATAGTCTTTTGAGGAATTAGGTTGCGTATTAGTCGGCGGCAGCTAGATCAGGTAGGAGAGGGCAACGCTCAGCGGAGTCCATAGAAAGCAACTCTGCCTTCTGTGGCATGCTCAAGGCGTGAACCATGCTCATTCTCGGATCTTCCGTAAGCCCTTGTTGCTTGCTTTTGGTCAGCTCCAAATCCTCTATTTGCAGAAGAATGCTTTTGCTCAGATGAAGCATGCGCTCCATCAGTTGGGCTTCTAGCACCTCACCAGCTTGGAAACCTTCTTCCCTCGGGGATGCTATCTGCACCGTAAGAACTTGAGTGGCACTGCGTAGGGTTACTTCGAATATACCTTCCTGTTGTGCTATCTGTAAGGCGCGATACTGCGCGTACACACGGCCGTATTCGGCACGCAGATCATCAATAATCCATTGTCCGCAGCCCGCGTTAAAAGGGTCTCCGCACTCATCTAAAAAGGTGCGCAATTCTTGGACGGAAGGCTGTTGGGTTGCTTGTGGCTTTTTCATATCAAGTGTGCTTGACTGATGGCTGGAATGAAGGGAGAGGTCTGCGCTAGTGTGACGAGCCATGGAGGTAGTCTTTGTGCTGCTGAATCATGCGGCTTACCGTCGCCGCCGCGCGCCGGCACTCCAAAGCGCAAGCATCGTTGCCCCGCACGTTCTTTTTCTCGATGCTCTCGGCCGCGAGCAGCTCGGAGAGGTGCAGGGCTACCATCTCCTTCTCGCTCATATGCTCGCGCGGGTTCGACTTTTCGGGTAAGTTCTTGCGCTGACGCACGTGCGCCGCGTTGCCGCCCCACAGCGGTATGTAGGTGGCGTTGGTGCACAGACGAAAGCCCTGCTTCTTGACGCCGTGACGAGCCAGCACCGACACGAGTCGGTTACGCGTGGCCTTGCCTTGGAAGCGGGCCCGTATTTCCTCCTCGGAGAAGCCGCGCCGACGATACGCGGCCTCGGCGCGGTCCAACAGCTTGTCGGGATTCTGCTCTTCGGCTTGGCGTTCGAAGAACACTTGATTCACCACTACCGACAAGTCAGCGCTCAGATACTGGGCGTACTCTAGGGCGAGTTGGCGGTGGCCGAAGGTGCTGCCCCCACGGCCAGCAGCGGAAACTAAAAGGTCAGATTTGTTGACCTTTAAAAATCGCTCGGTGGCAGCTAAAAAGCCGACTGTAGTGGGTAGGGTTAGCCAGGCCGCGGGGCGCTTGCTGCGCTGCTTGCCGGCGGCCTTCCACAGATCGGTCAGGCAAATACGACCGTGGCTATCTTGGCGAATCACGACGCCGCCGAACGAGAAAGGGATAATGCTCGTGCTAGCCACGGTGCCGCCCTCCTGCTTTTAGCGTACGCTGGTTAATTTGGAGGGCGCTTAATACCTCACTATGCTTTAGATAGGAGCGGCTACCTAACTTGTGGTACTTCAGTAATCCACGCCGCTTCCAGTCGTGAATGGTTTGCACGGTTACACCCAGTAAGGTAGCTGCCTCACGGATGCTCAGCAGCTCATTAACTGGCGAGGTACCTGCATCCGAAGCGGGTGTGGAAGCGAGGGTAATTTCGTGCCGAACGACAGCTCGCACATCTTCGAGTAGTTGGGCATAGTCAACGCCCACGGGGATAATGGCCTGCATCAACGAAAGAGTCGCCAGGTAGGTATGCTGGCCAGCTCTGTCACAAAGAGCAGGTTTCTAATAGGCACTTATAGGCCGTATTCCTATTAAGCCTAATAAATTCCTATTAGATGACTTTTTGCATCTGTTTCCATCGGTCTAGCCATAGGTTAGCCTTCTCTGTTGCAGTGTCAAATGCTGCACTCCCGTTGTAGCTTGGGGTTTTCCCTCTAGTTGCTCCATACTCGTAAGCCAGCACTTTTGCACCTAGTGGAATGCCGTATGCCTTATCAGTAGCTTCCGACCATTGGTCTTTGTCAGCACTGAACAATCCAGCGCGTGACAATACACTAAGTGCAGCAGCTACCTTGCTAATAGCTCCTTTCCCTTTCCCGCGAAGTGGTCTGAACGGACGGCTGGATAAATCTTTATCAATAGCCTTCAGATAAATCAATAAGCTAGAGAGGTTAGCGGAAGTAAAATTTGATAAACACAGATCGGCTATAGTACAAGCGGGAGGGTTATCTAGCTGCGCGTGCTGAACCGATTGGGTAATGGCAGTGTCTGTTGCTTGTTCAGCTGTCAGCGCGGATTGCACAATAGCATGAGCTGAGGCTCGCGAAATATCTTCCGTCTGTGCTGTTGATCTGTGACGTTCAGCTAGGATTAGTAATCGCTGCTCAACTTTTTTTAACTGTTTTTGAGTGTATTCTTCTAAGGCTGATGAACCGGACCATTCGAAGTTTTCGGACATCTCAGAATCATTATACCAACCAGCTTTCAGCAGTTGACGCCGGGCCTGTAAACTGCCCTTATCTGTTTCGTTAAGATATGGCCGTTCTTCAGGTGCCCACACACAGCGTTCATAGTGCGTTTTGTGCTTAGCTAAGAAAGCTTCAATTCTAGCTTGACGATCCAAGCTTAAAGTGCTTGCGCCTAAATATGCTTCTACTCGATTTAAGAATGCTCCAAAGTCTTGCCAAGGACTTGTTGCCCATAACTCTACGGATTCATCAAAGAGGGCAGAGCCAATATCACCAGGAGGCAGTACTGCAAATGCCTCGAATAATTTAGAGTAGTATGCGTGTAGTTCAAGGGCCTTGTTCATCAGCTTGCCAGCTCTAAGGTGAAGGTTGTATTTTACTGTTAGTTGCCGCAATACTACATCGCTGTAGTCTCTACAACAGGTGTCTCATACACCCTAGCAAACTCCGTCAATACTGAATCCTCCGTTACGTTCACGTAGCGGCTGAACGACTTTAGGTCCTTGTGACCGGTAATCTTCATAATCAGTTCCGGTCGTAATCCGGCTTCTAGTGCCAGCGTCACGAATGTGCGACGGGCGGTATGCGTCGTCACAAATTCATATTTCGGGGCTGTGGTGGTGTGGCGCTTGCCTCCAGCGTAATGAGTACGCTCCGTAAGCGTATCAATCCCAGCCAGAGCAGCTAGTTCCTTGAGGTAGCGATTGAGTACCTGGTTAGGTAGTGGTCGCAGGGTACCGGCCACTATTTGCGCTAGAAGCGGGCGGGCTTCGGGGCGTATCGGAATAGTAAGCGTATCACGCGTCTTCTGCGTAGTCAAGCGCAACCGGTCAACGTGGATGTGCTCTGGGCGTAGGGCAGCCACGTCGGAGAAGCGTAGACCGGTATATACCCCCAGCAGAAATAGACCGCGGGCGTTGTTGAGTGCAGGACGAAGGTCGAGACTAGCCAGAGCTACTACTTCTGCGCGAGTGAGCGTGAGTATATCCGGCTCTCGTCGCTGCCAGCTTATCTTTTTATAATCAGGTGGTACCGGGTAGCCATGCTCTGTGGCCCAGGCCAGAAAGCACTTCAGTATAACTAGGTTCTTGCGTACGGCCGTATCACGCAGCTGCCTTTTTGTTAACAGGTACTCGGCAAGGCGTTGCGAGAAAGTGCCGCCCACAGTGTCAAATGCCACCGGGTACTTAGCGGCACTCTGAAAATCACGGAGATGGCGTAAGGTTGTGCGATACGTGCGTAACGTGTTAGGCGTGTGCGTTAGCGAACGACTAGCAATCCACTCCGTGAAGACGGTCAGCAGGTCTGCTTTGTCTAACTGCGGAACTTTAGGCGTTATGGCTACAGGGGCAGCGGCCGCTTTCAGCTGAGCAGCGGTAGGTAAGGCACCAGCAGCCAGGTGCTCGGCGTACGTCGTCAGCAATCGATCTTGTATACCGTTGAGGGCGTCGTTCAAGTGCCCGTTCAACTCGTTGCCTTTGCCTCGCTCTTTCGCTCGTTGATCGTCTTTTATCCACTTACTGGGGTGGATGCTTTGACCAGTATAGATCTTCAATCGATTACCCCGGTCAATAGTAAGCAGGGCATAAATAGCCGTGGGGCGGTCTGCCTGAGGCTCCTTCAGGTGGAAGGATACAGTAGCCATAGTGTGTTTGTAGTTGCCATAGGCAAGATACAACTTCTATGCTTCTCAGGGTACACATGAGGGTACATACTTTGACATTTCAACCGTATTTATCCCGATGTAAACCAACTAGTATAAAACAAAAACATTGTTTATAGGCCTATAAACAATGTTTTTATATCTGATGGACATGGGATAAATAGTCTTGTTCGATTCCAAGTGGGCCCACTCAAGTGGATTGTACATCTTTAATGGTGTGCAATCCACTTTTTCGTTAGTGCCTACTAGTAAGATCTTTGCCCCGGCAATCATTGTGCTTAGCGAGCGTCAAGAAGCCGAATATTTTTTCGGCTTCTGCCCGTAATGCTTTTCAAACAGCCGGCTGAAGTGGCTCAGATTGGAGAAGCCTAACTCATAGCCTGCTTGGGCCACCGAATGCCGGCCGTGCTTCAGCAAAAAAGCCGCTTCTTCCATCCTAGCTTGCTGGTAATATGTATAAATGGGGGTGCCAAACGTTTGCTTGAACAGCTGTTTGAGTTTGGTTTCGCTCATGGCGGCCAAGTGGGCCAACTCCCGCAAGACCGGCGGCGCGCTCAAGTCGCGGAGGATGGCTTGGCGAACGTGGAGCAAGCGGGCAGCATCTACACTATTAATCGGTTGATGCGCCGCACTTTCACGCAGTGATAGTTTATGGAAAACAAGGTAGAGCAACTCCTGCACCTTGATCTGCATGTAGAAGTGGCTAAGGCTCTCTTGCATATCCACGGCAGTCATTTTGTTGAGCAGTAGCTTGGCTTCCGCCAGCATACTTTCGAAGAAGAGAAAAGAGTTGCCGCTGCCCGTAATCGTTTGGAGGACCGAGTTAGGGTTACGGATACCTAATAATTCCTTTAGCCGCGTCGGGGTAATGGCGACTACCACGTACTGAATACGTTGCTGGGCGGGAAAGCGGATAGTGGAGCTAAGATCGTTGGACGTAACCTGAATAGCCGACTCGTTGCGCTGGGAAAATAAAACGGGAGGCTCTTGGTTGTACGCAACGCCGAGCGGCTGCTCATTGTCGTAAAAAAAGATGGTAATCAACTCGTTCCCCAGCCCAGAAGCCGTGCGTTCGAGAAGTAGCTCTTCCTGGAGTAGATAGTGGTGGAGCGTAATCTTGAAATCTGCTCCGAATACTAATTTGCGAATCGATCCTCGTCCTAGCTTTTCGGGTATCTCCAACACTCCGTTGTGCACAGGAGCCTGTATGTGACGAGCAAAACAGGTGATGAAGTCAAAATCGGAGGTTGCGGAGAAGTTGAATAGCATAATGAGATGGTTCCTCCTTTTTTCATTTACGCATGATCTTGTCGTATGAAAAACGGTAACTAAAAGGACGAGCTCGAGGCTAGCACTCGGTGATGCACGAGGCCTCTGCGTTCGTATTTCCTCTGCATAATACGGCATAAAACAATGCCCCCTAGAATAGCAAGTTGCTATCCTAGGGGGCATTGTTTTATGCTTGCTGATATTGATTTTTGAACTCTTCTACGAATTGTTCCAACTTGATTTTGCCCGTGACGTGTGCCCCGGTGGCAAAGAAATCTTGGGTAACTAAGCCAGCTCTTACCCCTTGCCCCAGTTCGGTGATAAGCCCGGCCAACTCTGGTGACAATCCGGCCGATAGCATCCCTTGCTTCAGCTGTTCGTCAGGAATAGTTGTCCAGACTAGGTCTGGTTTGCCGATTGCTGGACCAAGCAAGGAGGCAACTTCATTGCCGGTCGAGATAGCACTGATGATGTACTTCACCTCAAACCCATTTCCTGGCTGTTGCAACTCCGACGCCACTGCTGTGGCGACATCCTCTGGGTGCGTGAGGACTAATTTATCCTCGCCGCTGTAGTTGTTGCCGAAGAGGTTCATGTTTTTAATCAGGGGAATGTCTCGCAAGAAGTTGGTGTAGAAAAATCCCGATCGTAAGATGGTCACGTTCACTCCTGCCAGTTGCTGAAACAATTGCTCAATCTGGTGCACGCCTTGTACGGGACCGGTACCCGCCGCCGCATCTGCCCCGACGCTGCTTAACATGACCACGCGGGATACTCCCGCCGCCTTAATTGCCTGGGCATACGCCTGCCCAGCCTCCGCGATGTTTTGGATTAGATGAGAAGTACCCATTGCTGGCGGCACCATGGCATACACGGCATCCGCTCCGTGGAATGCCGTGGTTAAGAACGCTGCATCGCTGAGCGAGCCCACGGCCGCTACGGCCCCTAAGGCCTTGATTTCATCTTTGCGGTCGTTATTACTGGTGATAACGGTTACATCATGGCCGGCGGCTAGTAGCATTTTCACTACTGGTTTGGCCACATTGCCCAGAGAGCCTGCAGTTGTAATCTTCATGGTTTTTGTGGTTGGTCGGCGGCGCTAGGAGAACTCTTGCGTCATTCACCAGGGCCTACCGAAAAGTGAGAAGTCCTAAAAAAGAAAGCACGCGCTTCGCCTAATGGCCTAGGGGGTGGCACCCGGCGAGCAGAGTTACTGGAGATAATCCGGCGGAAATACTTGTTGCCCGTACTTTTTCGCAGCGGCCTGTAGCTTTTTCAGGAATGTTTCTTCCAGAGGCGGTGGCGGCAGAAACTGGCCAGTGGCCACAGGTTGGCCGATCTCGGTAAAAAATGCTTCTAAGCCGGCTGGCACTACGGTGCAAAGCAAATGGGCCATTTGTTGAGTGTTGTTGCGAAAACAGTGCACCACGCCACCTTCCGGAATACGGACGAAGGCTCCTCGAGTGGCCACGTAAGTCCCGAACTCGGATTTGACTTCAATCTCCCCATCCAGCACATAAAATGACTCTTCGAAAGCCGCATGTGCGTGGGGTCCGGGGCCGCCACCGGGTGGTATCAGCATATCGATGATGGCAAAGGCTCCTGCGGTTTCTTCTCCGCTAACCAGGATGCGGTAGGTGTCTCCAACCACCGAGATGGAGTGCCCCTCTGTTGGGGCTAGTGTAACCGGATGCTTTTTTTGCTCTTCCATAAGGCTCGATAAAGTATAAGCCAAAGGTCAGAAAGCGTTACGCTGGAAAATACCCTGATAGGACAACAAATCAGTCGTATCCGACTAAAGCATGCGCCGCCAACAGAGTCGTCTTGGTCTGAAATAGAGTGTCCGCTTTACTTGTTGTCCCAAATGGTATCCTTTTCGCTGCAGTCGAATACTATGACCCGGACTTGCCTGTATCAACAGTTTCTCACTAGGTATACTGCGACCTGCCTTCCCATGTAACAAAGGTTGTTTTAGACCTAGGTTGTTTGAGAACCCAACCATTTTGCTAGTAAACAGGTCCGCCTATTCTACCACAAGGCAGTTCTAGGCACTAGTGGCCTGTTTAGGGCGAGCAACCTTATTCACTAGGTAGCTCGCCCGAATGTACACTACTTAAATGCCACGTCGCCTGGTAAGAGAATGGTCGACTGGAAAGCCTCGCCGGTGTGCGCCGTATGGGCTACGGCCGCATTGACTTGTGAAAGGGAAAAGGTGGTGATCTTCCACTCGTCGAGTGACAAAAGCCCAGCTCGGATAAGCGCTATTAACTGAGCAGGAGCTTGACGTGGGTACATATACTGGCCTCGCACGGTAATACAATGGCGCATCAGGTGCGCATAATTGAGTTCCAGCCCCACACGCAGGCCACCCATGAGCACCACAGTGCCATGTGGACGCACGGTTTGGGCCGCAGCTCGTACTGGCGCTGCATCTGGTAGGGGAGGCAGAAGGTCTAGTACCTTATCAATGCGGCCAGGAGCTGCCCGTTGCATGCGTCGCTGATCCTCATTCTCATCACCACTCAAACGAACGGGTCGGACGCGCGAACCAAAGCGCCTAACTAAATCAGCTAATACCGCCTCGTTGCGGCCTGGGGCGATGACGCATCCGGCCCCCATAGCCAGCGCCACGGCAACGGCGGCACTCCCAAAGTGGCCGGTGGCTCCACTGATTAGGATCGTTTCGCCGGCTTGCAGGTCTGCGGCCAGTAGCCCGCCGTAGGGCACCAGGCAAAGCCCTAGGCCGCACCAGCGCGCTGCTTCCGCTGGCTCAAGGGCGCCGAGTGGAATGGCATTTTCCAGCGGTAGTAGCAACTGCTCGGCAAAGGGGCCGTGCCGAAAGTGGGCTTGCAGCCGCTGCGCACCGGGGCTGGGCGCGATTAGGCCTTGCAGCAAGATGTCGGGAGCAACGGGTTCATCGCGGGCGCGCACGGTCGGATCACAGTACACCCAGTCGCCGGGGGCTAGGCGCGTGGTATCGGGCCCTACAGACCGTACTCGTCCCACGGCGCCAGAGCCTACTGCCAGCGGTAGCAATAATGGGTATTGGCGTGCTCCACTGAACACTTCGGCCGCATAGGGTAACACTGGGGCGGCCACCACATCTACCACTACTTCGCCGGCAAGGGGCCTAGGGTCTGCGAGTTCTTGTAGGAGGAGAGGGGTACCGAACGCCTCTAAAATGGCTGCTTGCATCTGCTTATATTCTCTAGGTGGAGCAGAGCAAAAGTTGAAACAGAGGGGCTTACCAAATGGTAAAAAGTGAGGTTAGTCGATCTGTTTGCGCAGCCGACTCAAGGATTGAGGCGTGATACCTAGGTAGGAGGCAATCAGGTGTTGAGGAACGCACCGGGCTACTTCAGGCTGATGCAGTAAAAATAACTGGTAGCGTCTGGCGGCATCGTGCCCCATAAATGTGCGGTGCAGGTGCAGCTTGCCCAGTAATTCCTGCTGAATCAGTTGGCCCAGGAGTTCCGACAGGCGAGGTACCTGCTGGCTTAAGGCCACTAGTTGAGCGTAGGTGATGGCTAACACCCGTGCCGGACAGGCCGCGAGTAGGCTCTGAGTAGCAGGTAGCTGCTGCTCAAAGCTGGTTAGGAGCGTGCAGAATTGGCCCGCTTCCCGAAAAAAGTGGGTTCGCTCTTTTCCCTGGGTATCACGCACCGCAATACGCAGTACGCCCTCCTGCACAAAGAAAAGCTCCTCGCAGACGGTTCTCGCTTCAACGAGTACTTCACCCTCCGTAAGTATGCGTTCCTGGAAGGCAGCAAGTACGCTCTGCTGTTCTACTGCGGAAAGCTGAGGGGATTGCGGCAACGCCGCCAGCAACGAAACGGAAACGGTCCTAGTTGGCACCACCATGCGCAGAAAGCTAGTTGATCCGGAAAGATACTCTGTGAAACCGATGAACGCTGCTAGAGCCATAGCGACCTAAGCAGCGTGGAGGACATATGTTCGTCCACGCTGCTTGCTCCATGCTGCTTGAGATGCAGACCCTCAGGTCAGGCGCTTACTTTAACAGTAAGCGAGTGACACTTTCCAAGAATGACCCTGCTTATGTAGTCGGCAGCGTAGCTTTCCGCAGGCGCAAAGCCGCCAGCAGGAAATAAAATGCCCCCACCGCCGAGTAAACAGCCACATTGGTTACTCCCTTTGTGGGGTCGTGGGCCTGTACCACAAACAACACCCCAGCTAGGACCGACTGTCCGCCGCTGAGGATCATCGGCCATTGTCCACCCAATGGGCGTCGTCGCTGCAAGCCGAGCAGCAGTTGAATCAGTCCAGTCAGCACGGCCCACACGCCAAATACGGTGAGGACCGCCGGAATGCCATTGCGCAGAGCTAGGCCCACGGCTACCGTTGTGATGCTGCCAACGACGATGTTCACGTACTGTGGCAGCAGAGAGCCTCCGGTGCTGCGGTTGGCCCGAATATCCCCGAAGGTAGCTAGCACGTCCTAGGCCGGGTAGAGCAGCAGCAAAGCAGCCGTGAGCGTGGGCGCGGATTTTACAAACAGAAAAACAAGGCTAACCCAAACCACGGAGAAAGCGGCCCGCACGAAGTAAAGGGTGCGGAGTGCCTGGGCCGTAGAAACGGGGGCTGAAACGGGAGTTGCTAAGGAAACGGACATGAGTTTAAGTTGATTAGTAAAAGGCAAGGTGTTGGGGCAGGTAATAAGAGGGGCGTCGCCTTTACAGGAAGGCAGCAGTGCTGACAGAATGAGCAAGTAGAAGCCCATAGCTGGCTAGAAAGGCAGCGTGTGGCTGCGCGTACTTTTTGGGTGATGGCCTATTTCGAGCTGTAGCCACTTAGGCAGGCTCAGCGGCTACAACGCGCTTTTTTGCCAGCGATGAGAGCATCGCCGCCAGCGCAAGCGGCCATTGGCATTTTTAACTAGGCAGCATAGGCTTCATCGAGGCTTAGTGATGTGACAAAGGTCCTGCCGCGCCGCAACTAGATTTTTCACCTAGGTTAAAAAGTGTCGCTCGATAATTTATTTACTTTAACTGCCAGGTTATCTGGCTGCTTGACCGCTCCGCTACGGAAGTCAGAGCCTAGCTTGTTCAGCGTGGAAGTACTTGTTCTGTCAGCAGTTTTAGTCTCGCTCGATGCGAATAGTTGGGTGTGCTAAAGCTGGCGCTTTCCTTTCTACCTTGCTGTTATATGCTCTCCTTTCTCAAGGACTCTCCTCGTCAACTGCTGGCTCAGCAGCTACAAGCTTTCGCCCACCTTTCCGACGAAGACCTTCGTTTAGCCGAGGACCATTGGCAGCTGCGCACTATTCCGCGCCACGAGTTTTTTAACTTCCGCAACTCTGTATGCCTATATATCGGCTTCATTGTGAGTGGCTTGTTTCGCGTGTACTATGTTGACCCGTCTACAGACATGGAGCACACTGTTGCCTTTGTGCCAGAGGGCACGTTTCTCACTTCCCTTAAAAGCCTAGTTACCCAGGAGGCGTGCCCCTACTACATTGCCGCGCTAGAAGACGCCGAACTGATGGTCATCAGCGTTGGGCAGTTGCACGAGCTCTACAAGCAGTCGCACAGCTGGGAGCGGTTTGGCCGCCTGCTGGCCGAGCAGTACCTAGTGTTGCATCAGGCCAAGTCCGAAGCCATGCTTTTCCAAACGGCCGAGCAACGCTACCTGGCGCTATTAGCGCAGTTTCCAGGCGTCACCAATCGAGTTTCCTTGGGGCATATCGCCTCGTATCTGGGTATTAAGGGGCCTTCACTCAGCCGCATCCGTGGGCAATTAGGGAAGTCTAAGTAGTAGAAATTCAATTACTGCTTCAGTGATAGAACTGGAGCTAGGCAGTGTTAGATGGCGCAGGCTCTTTCTGGTTTTGGCTGCCGAGGTAGTACTATATTCTTCCCGGCGTTGCTACAAACTTCGACCACGTTTCTAGACCTTGCTCATCTAGGTGGAGTCCACAAGTAGAGCAGATTCGAATCTCACAAAACATCCGTTTGCCGTCACTTAGATTGGAGTTGCATTTAGTGCAATGCCACATCGACCACGGCCCGTTCACAACTTTTTGGGCGGTTAGATCAGAGCTGCCACAGTGTGGGCAGTATGTTTTGATGGTGGTTAGCGACTGGGAGCAGCCCGGGCACTTGAGTAACGCCGCCGCCCGAAAGCCAAGGAAAATGCCTCCAAACAAGCTAGGGACGAATAGCAGGCCTAGCCAGTGAATAGGTGCTGGGGCATAGATCATGCACAGTGCCAAGGCAGCTAGCAGAAAGCACCATAACATGCGTCCAATGTAGGTACGATAGGTGGCCGCAATCGAAGTAAATGCAACCTTGAGGCGGGCACGCTCTTCCGGAGAATACGCATGGTCACTAGGCGAGAAAGGAGTAGAAGAAGTATTCATCGAGCTAGGTCAAGTACTCGAATTTGTAGAATAGGCTAAAATCTTCCTTGAGCTAGATCATCTATCATCGTAGGAAACCAGACTTCTTGAGGAACGAGTGGTAAAGCATGAGAAGAGGTGAGTTTAATGGGGCTTCTCTTACCATGTCTCAGCCATCCGTCAGAAAGCTTTCCGCTTTTCGTAACCTTGGGCTTTTTGACTTGGCAAAGATGACAAAGCTAGCTTTGCTACATTAGAGAGAACGGTTGTTGAATGCTCTGAGATGAACAATGAGCAGGGCGTGATGTAGCTAAAAATCAACAACTTTCCCTGATTTCTCAATAGTCGCATGCGGGCGTTAGAACGCTACGAGCACTAGGTTCCGGTGCTACACGTGAGATACTAGGCTGGGCTCATGAAAATGGTCAATACTGTTAGCTAGACTTCTCAAGTCACTTCTTCAGATCCGAGGCTTTCCCAAAAGCTGTGCACACGTTTCTCATGGCTCAATTCGAGCTTTGTTGGGAATATTCTTTTAGCTGCTGATTACTAAGGATTTGTAGCGACCTAGGTCTTGCAAGTAACGAATTATGAAGCTCCGATAAGCTAGCTGGCTTCCTTCTTGCTCATAAAGATTCAGTGCTTGCGTTTAGTACTATGCCGGTACCCTTTTTCAGGTATCGGTAAGTATTTTCTTGAATTGAAGTAATTGCTTTGTTGGTAGTTTCATCTGAAAAAACAAATTGTTCTATTCACGAGTATTTTTAAAACTGGATTAGTTAGAAGACAAAACCTAGACTTTACTGTCATTATTTCTTGTTACGCCCAGATAATCATTCAATTATAAATTTCGATAGTTCATGGCGCATATTTTTACAGCTATCAAAAAGTGCAAATTGGTTTATAATAACAAAGCTTCCCTTAGCGCAGTTGTTACTTTGCTTGCGCGAAGCTTAAGTTTAGCATTATTACCAGGTTTTTGTGTACAGCGCAACTTGACCCTAGTCAACGCAGAACGGACAAGGGCGAGCCTGATAAGCAAAGGCAGCAGATCTGTAAGTGGCTATCATGCAAGTGTTAGCACGTTGCCACATGTTAGCTAGGGTGTTCAATATGGTGCCCGTACCCAACTTGCCTAACTGGCAGCGTTATATGTTATTGCTAAGTGCACTATTGGCCACCATCACGGGTGCGAATCTGCACCTGGCAGGCGGAGAAGAACTTAAGAGCATGGTGCCGCTGGTGCTGCCGTTTATGCTGTGGTGGCCACAGCCGGCTTGTGCCGAACGGCGGTTGTACTGGTGGTTGATGCTTGGGCTACTATTCGCAGTTGTTGTGGGGCTACTTGTCATTGTTTTGCCCCACGTGTTAAGAATGATATTGCCTAGCTAGGCAAGACCTTCTTATTGGTTAGTAAAGAGAATTGGCCTCCGCTGGAGGCACCGCCAACGACGCAATTGCTGTCCTTGGCGGTGCCTCCAGCGGAGGCCAACTCTTTGTTGCTGCTAGGTACTGCTGAAACAGTTGCAATTAGTACATTGGAGGATGAAAATCGTACTGTTTCTCCTAACACTCATCTGCGGGTTGAGCGTTTCGCAAGTTGTCACCGCACAAACCAAGTCCCGCTTAGCGCCTGTCTTCAATCACTCGGCTGTCTGCGTGCAAGATCTAAAGCGAAGCACGACCTTTTACCGCACCGTGTTGATGCTGGAAGAAATACCTAATCCGTTCAATGACGGCCTGCACACCTGGCTTTCAATTGGCCCGGGTATTCAGCTTCATATTATTCAGCGTCAGTGCACCCCGAATGCTGATAAAAATATTCACATGTGCTTCAAGGTTCCAGTGCTGGCTGAATTTATCAGCCACTTGGAAAAGCTAGGCGTGGCTTACACAAATTTAAAAGGAGAAGGCAAAGACCCCACGTTGAGAGCAGACGGCGTTAAACAAATTTATCTTCAAGATCCGGATGGTTATTGGATTGAAATAAATGACGCTAAATGAGAATTGAAAGTACCAAATTTGGAATTGCGTTAAAGGAGACTTTAGCGCAATAAAATGGTTGGTAAATTGCTTTAGCGCTAGTACAAGCCTGTTTTTTAGTGGCTTGTGTATACGGTAATTGCTCTGCCTGCTAAACTGAATTAATAGTCAGTAAGGTTAAAGTATTTATTTAAAATCATGCAGAATAGCAAATGAGCATTGCCTGCTGTTTTGCTAATTGCCGTTGCTATACCTAGAAAATATAATAAGCTCTTGCTGAAAAATATATGGTTGTGAACTTTTGTTAATATAGTTTACTGTTAGTGTAGAATTATATTCTTGTTATTTTAATTGTACTCTCCATTGCCTTTCTTGAAGTTATGGCTCAGGCTCAGTCTTCCCTGTCCAATGACGGAAACCCACAAATAGCAGCGCAACCTAGCCGCGAACAGTTGGAAGCAGCCCTGCTAGCAGCCGAAGCGCGTGTTGCTGCGTTAGAGCAGCAACTCACCACCGTAAAGCAGAGCGCACAGCGTCAGCAGAGCCAACTGACTGCCTTAGTCGAGAACTTGCGGATAGGAATTTTGCTCGTTAGCGAAGAGGGCCAGATTCTGTTTGTAAATCAGTATTTCAGAGAATTATTTGGCTTAGCAGTGGGTGATGTTGTTGCGGAAGTATACCCGCCTATTCCGCCCGATACAGTTTATATCGACGAAGCATTTCAAGACCCCGCTGACTTTGCGGCGCGGGCTCAAGCGTTGCACATAGCCGGTAAAACGGTTCTTAACGAAGAATTTATTCTCGCAAATGGACGAGTACTAGAGCTCGATTATTTGGTGCTAGATCAGGACCAGGCTGGCCGCCTGATCTGCTACCGCGATGTGACAGAACGCCACGAGCGCGACACTCTGCTTCGTACGCTTTCCTATATCCCTGAGCAAAATCCGGATCCTATTCTGAGACTAGCTTATGATGGAGAAATAATCTATGCTAATCCGGCGGCCACGTCGTTGGTGCAGGCTTGCGATACCTATGAGTTGGTGCGAGAGCAACTACTGGGGTTTGTGCAAGATGCCGTAGCCACCAGCAAGGTATACCGCCAAGAACTGGTGCTAGCTGAGCAGCACTACCTCGTCACGATCGTTGGGGTGCCAAACGAACGGCTGGTTACCTTATACATGACCGACATTACGGCTCGCTACCAGGCCGAGCAGCAAGTGGCCGAGCAGCGTGCGTTTTACGAGAACATCTTGGCCCATGTACCGGCCGCAGTGGCGGTTGTAGATGCTGATTTTCGGTACCGGTTTGTGAATGCAGCGGTAGAACCCGATCCGGTGGCTCGGGAGTGGATGCTAGGCAAAACCAATGAAGAAGCCTGTCGTTACCGCTCTATGCCGCGAGAAATCAGCGAGAGAAGACAACAGATGTTTGCGCAGGTAATAACGAGCCGGCAAGAACTACAGTGGGAGGAAGCACTGCTTGGTGGGCCTACACCCCGGCACCTGCTCCGTCACTTATGTCCTATCGTTGAGGCGGATGGAAGCGTCCGGCTGCTGGTTGGCTCGGGCATCGATATCACGGCGCGTAAGCTGGCGGAGGAAAAAGCGGCGCAACAGCAAGAGTTCTACGAATCTATCCTAAACCTGCTCCCCGTCGACATTGCGGTATTCGACGCCGAGCATCGCTACTTGTTTGTCAATCCGTCGTCCATCACAAACCCGGAGATTCGGCAGTGGATTATTGGTAAGACCAATGCTGAGTATTGCGCCTTCCGGCAGCGGCCCGCAAGGCTAGGTCAGCAGCGCGAAGAGTTTTTCAACCAAGCTATTCAGGCGCGCACCGATGTGTTGTGGGAAGAGATGCAGGGCAATGCAGAGACGCAGCGCCGCATTCTACGGCACTTGCGACCCGTGTTTAACTCCGATGGTACCTTGCGCTTGGTGGTCGGGTCGGGTCTGGATATTACGGCCCGCTACGCCGCTGAGGAGCGACAGCGCCAAAGTGAGGAGCTCATCCGGGAGCAGCAAACCTTCATCCGCCTGATCGTTGATACACTGCCGAACATTGTGTACGTGACTGACCAATTCGGTAACGTCTCGTTTGCCAACAAAGTCTTCGAAGAGATGGCTGCTGTCAGTGAGCATGTAGCGGTGGGGGAGAAGAGCCCAGCGGTGGTGGAGCAATTGCGTCAGATTCAGCAGTGTCGCCAACAGGTTTTTACTACTCAAAAGCCGCTGGTCACCGAAATGTCATTGACGCTGAAATCGGGTGAAACTCGCTCTCTGCAAGTGCATATGAATCCCTTAGAGCGCATCAATGGCCACCAGGAAGTGCTGATAATGAGCACGGACATTACAGCGCTCAAGAAAACGCAGCAGCTAGCGGAAGAAAGTGCCCGCGCTAAGGAATCCTTTCTGACACGCATGAGCCATGAGATTCGGACGCCGCTCAATGGAGTGCTCGGTATGGCCAAACTACTAGAGCGCACGGAGCTAGCTGCTTCGCAGCGGGAGTATTTGCAGACTATGCAACGGGCTGGTCAACACTTGCTGGCGCTAGTGAATGATGTGCTCGACATGGCCAAGATTACGGCCAACCACCTGCAGCTTGACCATGCCCCGTTCGACCTGAGTGTGGCGCTGCATGGGGCGCTGCAAACGGTTGCTTCTTTGGCCGAACAGAAAGGCCTCGCTCTTCGAGTGATTCCTTTCGACCTGGCCGATACCCATGTGCTGGGCGATGCTTACCGCTTGCACCAAGTGTTACTGAATTTGCTCAGCAACGCTATTAAGTTTACGGAGCAGGGCAGCGTTGAGCTTGGTACAACGGTCGTTGCTGATACGCCGAGTGCGCTGGCGGTACGGTTCTGGGTGAAGGATACGGGTATCGGCATTGCGCCCGAGCAGCAAATTCACATTTTTGAAGCCTTTATGCAGGCGAATGCCCATACCAGTCAGCGCTTCGGTGGCACAGGGCTAGGTTTGGCCATTAGCGAGCAGCTAATTCACCATATGGGTGGCACCCTGCAACTATGCAGCGAGCTAGGCAAGGGCACTACTTTCTCCTTTGTGCTGACTTTCCCTCGCGTAGTGGAAGAGACGCTCAGTGCTACTTCTGCCCCCGCAGTCGACTACGAGCAGCTGCGCGGCTTACGGATATTGTTAGCCGAAGACAACATGGTGAACCAGTGGCTGGCAACTGTGATGCTCGAGCACTGGGGCGTGCAGGTGGAGGCTGTAGGCGACGGTCAGCAAGCCCTAAATCTTCTTAGAGCTAACGCATATGATGTTGCCATTCTGGATATCCAGATGCCCGGCTTGAGCGGCGTCGGGGTGACGCGGGCTATCCGGCAGTATGATGATGCGGCGCGTGCTCATGTCCCAATTATCGCCTTAACGGCCAATGCTTTTGCCGATGATGGCGAGGCCTACTTAGCAGCGGGCATGAACGCATGGCTGACAAAGCCTTTTGAAGAAGCCGAGCTTTGTGAGCTTATTCTTCGGCTGGCGAAGCCGTCGGTGTAGCGTACAGTTAGGACGGGAGTTGCACCTGAAAGCTAAGCGAGGGTAGAAAATTGTCGGGCAACCAGAAAGGCAGCCGCGGCAGCTAGGGCGCCCGTTGCGGCCATCTTTATGGCTCCCCACACGGGTGGCTGGCCTGTCATTCTGCTTTTGAGGTAACCAAAAACCAGCAGGCAAACCAACGTGATAACCGCCGACCAAAAGAGCCCTTGCGCCGGAGTACTCGTGAAGAAATAAGCACTAAGCGGGACTACTCCGCCGAGTGCGTAGGCTAGGCTGATCGTAGCGGCACTCTTGGGTGCTTGCTTTGGGTCGGGCTCTTCTAACCCTAGCTCGTATTTCATCATGAATTGCACCCACTGTTCGGGGTCGGCAGTTAGCTCCCTGACAGCCGCGGCGCGGGTAGCTGGCGAGAGGCCCATGTCGGCCAACAACTCGTCGACTTCGGCGCGCTCGGCATCGGGAATGTCGCGCACTTCGCGGTGCTCGCGCGCCAGTTCCGAGGCATAGTGGTCGATTTCGGTACGACCGGCCAAGTAGCCACCTAGGCCCATGGCAATGGAGCCCGCTACTACCTCGGCTAGCCCCGCCGTAATGACCAAAGCAGACGACTGCACCGCCCCGCTCAGGCCCGCCGCCAGTGCAAAAGGCACTGTTAGGCCATCCGAAAGCCCAATAACAATATCCTGCAACATGGCCGAGCTGGTGAGGTGTTGCTCATCGTGCGAATGCTGAGTGCTGGCCATAGACGGAAAAAAGAGCGTTGGAAAACAGAAGAGGCGCTTAGTATACGAACCGCCGGGCGAAAGTCTAGCCCTAAAACCAAACACGCCCCACCAGGGTTGCTAGCGGGGCGTGTTTGAAAAGCGTAACAGAAGGCCAACCTAGGGCATGGTGAAGGAGAAATCGGCGCTAACGAGGCTGGCAGTGAGGCCAGTATTCTGGCGGTAGTAAGCATAACGCAAGTCCAGGCTCTTGAACTTGGCAATCCGACTACCGAAAGGCGTTTTGAACCGCCCGATACCGTACACCGGCGAATAGCGCAAACCAATACCTAGCTTATTAGCCGAGAAAGCCGCCAAATCGTAGTCGGAAGTGTAGTAGGCATCGGCGGTGGAATGCTCTAAGTAAGGAGCAAAGTACGTAGCTGCTGTTTGAGTATGGTACCGATAGAAGGGATAGAGCACAAAGAAAGGCGTGATCTTAATGGGGGTTTCCAGCTCTGCGGTGTGCGCCCGAATCCCAAAGTTGTCGTTGTAGAAGCGGTAAAACGCCCGTATCTGCACCAGGTCGGTTGCGAAATAGGTGAGGCGCAAGCCCACCGGATACTTGTAGCGTTGGCGCGGCAGCAGCTCGGTTTTGGCCGTACCTAGGGTGCCACCCGTTTCCTTGAAATACACCCGGTGAAACGGCGTGCTCAGTAAGCCGCGCTGGGCAACCAGCTCGGTGCTCACGGCGACTTGCAAGCGTTGCGTGAGCACCTGCGAATACGTAAGATTCAGGTTGTAGCTTTGCCGGGTATCGAAGCCGGAGCCGTGCTCCTGGTTGCGACCGGTGCGTAACTCGGCGGGAAGGATGAGCGTGGCCCGGTCAAAAAAGGCCTGCGCGGCTACGCTCAGCTCGCGGTTGCCGTCGACGGAGGCATGGGCCCAAGAGCCCGTTACATTGAATGAGCGGTAATCGTATTCATTCGAAAACCCTGCACCTAGGCCCACAATCGTGCGCTTGTCGGCCAGGGTATGCGCGTAGCCAAAATCGACGTGGTACCGTGCGTCGTGAGAAGACGGGGAAGACAAGACTTGGTCGATACGGTCAGTAGAGGCCGAGGCGTAGTAGTCCATGCCCACGTTGGCCGACAGGCGAGTGGCCGAATCTAGCGGCACGTTCAGGATGATGGTGGGCGTCAAATCGGTCAGGTGCTGGGTGCCCCGGCCGCCTTCCACCGCGCCGTGGTTTCCATCCTGCTCGTAGTAGCTCATCAGAATGTCGACCTGGGTTTCGCCGCTGTTGGCGGGGCTAGGTGCCGCTACCGGCGGGTTCGGGGCGCCATAGCCATCAACCCGGTTGGGGGTGGGCGTCGCCTGGGCCCACGCCAGTACGGGTGCTAGGCCAAGCAATAGAGTTGCCGCAAGGCGGCAGGCAGTGGTCAGAATAGATATACGGGGCATGAACTGCGGTGTGAGGGGCGAAAAATCAAAATGCTTGGCCTAGGAGCTGCCAGCTAATTACAGCCGCAACCGCCACCTACTTTGCCACCGTTGGCCCCGCCGGCACCCTCGCGGTAGCTCTCGAAGTTGGTTTCGTACGTTTCAATGGGCTTGTTCGCTAGCTTCATGTCCTCGTCGTTGAGGTACACTTTCTGGTAGGCTGCCACCGAGACGCAACTCGTCAGGCTGCCACTGCCCGCAAGCAGGAGCAAGCCAAGAAGTACACGGGGCCACTGCGTGGTTTTCATCAGGCTTAAGGTTGAGAGGGAGATACCGCCTGGGGGCGTTGATTGGAGTAATAATGCACGGTCATGCCCTTCGAGGTAAGGGTGCGGCCGTCGTTAGTGATAAGCGTACAGTCAACGCCCTTGAGCTGGTTAATGAAGGCTAGCCCTTGCTCCGGGCCTTTCACAAACACCACTTCATCGAGGCCATCCGCTAGCTCCACATCGGGGCAAATGATGGTGACCGAGCGCAACCCAGTGGCCGGGTAGCCCGTGTGCGGATCGATAATGTGACCGTAGTAGTGGCCCTGCACCGTGAAATACTGCTCGTAGTTGCCAGCCGTCACGACGGCTACGTCCGTCACGGTCAGCCACGAGGAAACGGACTGCGGATACGCCGGGTCGCCGATGGCAATGCGCCACAGCGAACCATCGCCCTGCCGACCCCAGCAGGAAATATCGCCTGACCCGTTGATGAGGCCGCCCCGAATGTCTAATTGCTGCATCAGGGTTTGGGCGCGTCGTACGCCGTAGCCTTGCAGGATGCCGGCTAGGTTCAGGCGCATGCCTTTCTCCTTCAGCATTACGGAGTGCGCGGCCGGATTGAGCACGATATTGCGGTAGTTGATGCGCCGCACGGAAGCTCGAACGACGGCCGAATCGGGGAGGGCAGCGTGCTCTTGCCGGTCGAACTTGTAGATCTTTTCGCCACCAGCAAAGGTGATATCGAAAGCGCTTCCGCTCAGCGCGGAGAGCTTCAACGTGCGCCCAATCAGGTCGTACACTTCTTGGTCGACGACCACCGGGTGCAGGCCCGCCGCACGGTTGATCTGGGTGATCTGCGAGGTGGAATCCCAGTAGGAGCACAGACGGTCGATGCGTTGAGTTTCGCGAATGGCTGCGCGCAGAGCTCGCCACGCCAGCGAGTCATCAGCCGACACGGCTGTGAACGTGAAGTGCGAACCCATCAGGTGCGCTTCGCGGGTAAAGTTGCGCGCCCTAGGTGTTGGCTTTGGGCCTTGGGCATAGGCAACGGAAAAGCTAGCCAGCATACCTAGCACCAGCGACGCGCCGACCCGTAACCATCTCAGTGAGCTAGGCATACTGCTTACCGCTTGGCTAAAAGCTGCGTTAGGTAAGCGTCGTACGCGGCCGGACCACCAGGACGGTAGCCCGTTTTGGCCAGCACCTTGCCTTCGGGCGAGAGCAGCACAACTAGGGGGAAGGCGCCTTCTTTATTCAGCTGAGCAGCAGCTTGTTCGTTTTGTTTGGTTTGCTCAGCGGGAAGCTTGTTCTTCTTACTCCGTGGAAAGTCGAAGCGGGCCAGCACCAGTTTGTCCTGGGCGTATTGGGCAAATTCGGGCTGGTCGAACACCTCTTGTTTCAGCATGATGCAGGGCTTGCACCAATCAGAGCCCGAGAAAACGGCCAGCACCGGCTTGTTGGTAGTTTTGGCTTCTTGCAAGGCAGCAGCTAGGTCACCCTTCCAGGTGACGGATGAGGTTTGCGCCTGCGTTTGAAAGACAGTCAGCAACGCAAAAAGGCAGAAGGCAAGAAAGCGCATAGAGGAGAAGAAGGTGACTTCGAGATTAAAACAACATTAAAGCTACTTTCCATACGCTACTACTACTCACATGGTGCACTCTTAAGCAATATTTAAGAATTGCCTTACCTATGGTTTGTCTTAAGCTTTGCTTAAGAGAGGAGCGCCTGCTTCTGCATAGGCATTTAAACCGCGTACTTCGTGTTGCGAATGACAAAAGCGGACGAGCTAGGTGCTACTAGCAAGTAGGCAAGCCAAGGCGCGTTATCTTACCTCATGCAAATACTAGTAATCGAAGATGAGCCTGGCATTGCCCGTTTTCTGAAGCAAGGGCTGGAGGAAGAAGGCTACGGCATCGACGTGGCAGACACGGGTACGGTGGGCTTACGCCAAGCGCTCAGCCAGCACTACGACCTGTTGCTCGTCGATTGGATGCTGCCTGAGCTCACGGGGCTGGAACTGTGCAAGCAACTGCGGGCACAGGGCAACCTAACGCCACTGATCTTCCTCACGGCCAAAGACACCGTGCAAGATACCATCGCGGGTTTGCAGGCTGGCGCCAACGACTACATCAAGAAGCCGTTTCACTTCGAGGAGCTGCTGGAACGCATTCGGGTACAGTTGCGCACGGCTACAGCCACGCCCGAGCGGTTTTCCGTCGGGCCCATCGTGCTCGACGTCGCCACGCACCAGGTCTATAAAGACGACGAAGAAATCGTGCTTACCCAAAAAGAGTTTGCGCTGCTCGAGTATCTACTGCGCCACAAAGGCAACGTCTGCCGGCGCCAGAAGATTATTGAGCACGTGTGGGAGATTCATTTTGAGTATAACACCGGCATCATCGACGTATATATGAATGCGCTGCGCAAAAAGCTGCGCTTAGGCAAGGATGAAGAGTACCTGCAAACCATTCGCGGCATTGGCTATGTCGCGCGCGATTGACTTGGCAGTGAGTGACTGAATGGCTTCGCACTGAGTAACTGAGTGAGTCGCTCTTACACCTTGCTCAGTTGAGTTAGTCCAGTCGCTCCCCCCGTCACTTTATTTCCCGTCACTCAGTCACTCAGCTACTCAGTCACTCTTATGTCTCTGGCTTTTAAAGACCGCATTGCTCTGCACTATATGCTCGCTACGGCGGCGCTGATAGCGTTGGTGTATCTGGTGGTGTTTGTGGTGGTGCAGCAACAGGTGTACTCGGAGCTGGATACCAACCTGCGCTTTGAAGCGGCCAAGCACCGGAAGGAGCTGTCGATTGCCAACGGCTCGATTGTGTTTGCGCACAAAGGCGAGTGGGAGGAAGAGGAGCACCGCGAAGTGCAGATTGACCCGGTGTTTATTCAGGTGAACGACCTGAACGGCCGGCTGATGGACCGCTCGCCCAATCTGAAACATAACCAGCTCATCTTCGATGACCCCACCGATGGGCGAGTGCCATTGACCTCGACGCTGCACGGTAAGGCCATTCGGCAGGTGCAGGTGCCCATCGTGGAGCATGGCAAGCCGGTGGGCTACCTGTTGGCAGCCATTTCAGCGGAGGCGGCTCAGCACGTGCTCCGCCGCCTCGAAACGGTGCTGCTGCTGTCGTTTCCGGCGGTGTTGCTGGTGTTATTTGGCATTGCGCGCCTGCTAGCGGGGCGCAGCATTGCACCCATTGCCCAAATTACAGCCACCACGAACCGCATCACCCGCAGCAACCTAGCTGAGCGCATTGCTTTACCCGCGCGCCCCGACGAGCTGCACACCCTAGCCAGCGCCATCAACGGGCTGTTGTACCGCATTGAGCAAGCTGTGGAGCGCGAAAAGCAATTTACTTCCGATGCTTCGCACGAGCTGCGCACGCCGTTGGCGGTGCTCAAAGGCACCCTGGAGGTGCTCATTCGCAAGCCCCGTAGCGCGGCCGAGTACGTAGAAAACATAGCCTTAAGTATCCGCGAAATTGACCGGCTCACACAGCTCGTGGATCAGCTGCTGCTGCTGGCGCGGTTCGAGAACCACGCCAAGGAGGTAGCGCTGAACCGCCAGGAGCTGTCGGTGGTGAGCAGTGTGCACGATGTGCTCTACCGCCATCGTGCCGACCTAGGTGCCAAGCATATTCGGGTGGATGTGCAAGATCCAGACACGCCACTTGTCACCTCTGACCCTTATTTGGTCGATCTGATTCTGGATAACGTGCTGGCCAACGCTGTGAAGTACTCCCCGGCCAACTCGACCATTTGGGTGGAGCTGACTGCCGAGCGCAACAGCTTGCGCTGCACCATCACCGACCAAGGCATCGGCATTCGCTCCGATGACCTGAGCAAGATCTTTGACCCTCTGTACCGCTCCGACGCTTTGGCGCACAAACAGATAGCGGGCACGGGGTTGGGCCTTTCCATTGTGGCGAAAGCCTGTGCACTGCTCAATATCCAGGTAGAGGTGCGCAGCGCGCTAGGGCAGGGCACTACGTTCACGCTGCTGTTCCCGGCGGAAAAAGTTAGGATACCAGAAAAAAGCCCCGCCATCGTCTGAACCGGGCGGGGCATTTTTGCGGGAGAGAGATTAGGGAAGCAGGTCGGTGTAGTCGTTAGCTCACGGCGCCGGCAACAGTGTTGCGCACTAGCATTGCCAGAAGCTAAAGCTAGGCTGACGCGAAAGCAGCGGTCCTGATACGGAACACCGAGTCCTCTTGGCCAACAAGTTTTCTTAAGATTTCCTTAAAAGTAAATGGCGTTTAGCGGTGCTGCTGCGTGCGCTTACCGCGAATCTTCTTGATCAGACCCCGAAACCACTTGCCGGTTTTGGACCGGTGTCGGACAACCCGGCGTCTTTTAGTTGCCGGCTTCGCATGGTGTGCCGATGCGGAAGCTGCTGCCGCTGTGGTGGCAGGCAGGGCAGCCGGTATAGCGGCTAACGCAGGGCCGGGCGTAGCAGCCGTAGCTGGGTTGAGCACGCATAAGCTCAGTCGCCTATTTAGGGCCCGGCCTACTGGCCCCACGTTGGAAGCCACAAAATCTTGGGCGCCATAGCCTTCCGCTTGCAGGCGGTTGGCATCGACCCCTAGCTTTATCAGTGCTTGCATCGCGGCGGAAGCGCGGCTCTGGCTCAGCAGCAGATTCTTTTCTACGTCGCCGGTGCTGTCGGTGTAGCCACCTAGCTTGATGCGGGCCTGCGGAAAAGCCTTCAAGATGCTCGCTAGGTTTTGTAACTGTTGCTGCGACTCGGCCGTGAGCGAAGCCTGGCCCGCGGTGAAGTACACCCGGTCCACGTTGATCCAGGCGGAAGGCGTATTCTGGGTTTCGAGGCGTTGGGCGGGGTCAGTGAGCAGGTGATAGAGGCGGTATTCGGTGGAGTTGGAACCTACGCGCTGCTTGCTGCCGTCGGGTAGGGTGAGCACCAACGGCTGCCCGATGGTGTAGATATACGTGTCAGTGACGGGGTCGTAGTGGCCGGCGGGCAGGCTCGTCGTGAGCGGCGCGGCGCTGTTGGCCTCGGCTTCGTTGTAGCTGGCGGCCACGGCGCTGGTTGCTGCGGGTGCCGCCGTTGCGTCGGTGACTGGCGCCGTAACGGCCGCGGCCGGCGTAAACTCCGAATCGGTGAAGAACAAGCTCGCTAGGTAGCCCACCCCCAGAACCAGCACCGCTGCCACGGCTAGCTGCCAGCGTCGCTGCTTGGTAAACCACGACCTAGCCCTGGTGGGAGTAAAGGTGATGCCGCCGCCCACTTTCTCCCACGTACCAGCCCCCGCAACCGTGTAGCGATGCAGTGGCGGTTCGGGCGCTGGGGTAGGGCGTGGGGCGGTGGAGGGCGGAACGAACGTTTCGGTGGGCTGCAAGGGCTGGGCCGCCGCTACGCTTTGCTGCTGGCGTAGCCAACGACCGAGGCGAGTGGAGTCGAGCTGATGATCGGCGGCGTACTGGCCGAGGGTACCTAGCACCGCTGCCACGGCTACTTCCAGAACCCAGTTGAAAGCTTCTTCGGGCAGGTTGGTCGCTGTGCGCAGGGGTGTAGTGATGCTGGCGTACGTGCTGCCAAGCAGCTCTTGCATAAGGCGCACGCCCCGCCCCCCAAAAGCAGTAGGCGTGGCCAGTTGGGCAAGTGACCTAGCTTGGTGAGCGTGCTGGGTAAGGTTCCAGAGGGCTTCGCCGCCGCTGGGCCGCGCTACCCAGTTTTGCAAGCTATTAACCACCAAGGGCACAAGCCGATCAAGCCCCTGCCTAACAACGGGAGGGCTCTGGTTCAGCGCAGTACTTATTTGCTGAAGAAGCTCTGCCGTAAAGCAGGTGTTGATAGAATCTAGCACCGTTCCACCTTCGCGCATGATGTTTTTCAAGGTGTGTTTGTTGATCTAAGCTAGGCTTTTACGAAAAAACACGACTCCGTAGCTATACTTACTTTGCAAGACGCGGCGGATTAACGCTGGCCGCGCCTCCACTCATATACTACCTCTTCCGTTATGCAATGGGTCACCCGCGAGCATCCCAAGATTGACCGCCTAGCTTGTCCCTGGCTGATCCTTCGTTTCATCGATCCGCAAGCGGAAATCCTGTACGTGCCCGCCGACACCGTTCTCCTGACCGCCGAGCAAACGGGGGCTATTCCCTTTGATGTGCCCAACGTCGAGCTTTCGCACTACGGCCGCGAGTGCACGTTCGATTACTTGCTGAAAAAATATGCCCTGCGCGACCCGGCCTTGCACGCCATGGCGCCCATCATCCGCGGCGCCGACACCGACAACCACGCCCTGGCCCAGCAAGCGGCCGGGCTGTGGGCCATTTCCGCCGGCCTAGCCTACAACATCCGCGACGATCAGCAGCTACTCCAGCAAGGCCTTGTGCTGTATGATGCGCTGTATAGTTGGGCCAAACACCTGCAAGGCCAGCCGCACACCCAGCAGCCGGAGGAGCAACTCCTGGTGCAAGTGTACGAGACCTACCTGCAGCGCACCCAAAACCGCAGCGCGCCCCCACCTGCCTGGGCCGTACAGCTGCGCGAGCTGATTCAGGACCACCTCGACACCAACCTGAGTTTGCGCCTTACGGAAGTAGCCGACACGCTGCAGGTGAACCCTAGCTACTTATCGCGGGAGTTTGCGCGCTACTTCGACGACCTATCGTTTGGCGAATACATCCGCAAGCTGCGCATCGAAAAGGCGCTGCAACTGCTGGATACTACCACGTATTCGCTGGCTGAAATAGCCTACCTCACTGGCTTCTCCGACCAGAGTCATTTCACTCGCATCTTTAAGCAGCACACCGGGCAAAGCCCCGCCAGTTATCGTAAAAAGCAGCTGCGAAAGTAAAGATTATACCAGCCGCAAAATCTGTTCTATACTTCCGGGGAAGGTTCGCCGTAGCATTGTAGCAGCAAGAGGTAGCGGCACCCATCTGTCTTGCTATTACGCTCTATGAACCAAGTGCTTACTCCTGTTTCTAAACCCACCTTCGCTGAGGCTTTGCGCTTCTGGGTCAAGCTAGGGTTCATCAGCTTTGGTGGGCCAGCCGGTCAGATTGCCATTATGCACACCGTGCTGGTGGAACAAAAGCGCTGGATTTCGGACGCTAAGTTTCTACACGCGCTCAACTATTGCATGCTGCTGCCCGGTCCTGAAGCCCAGCAGCTTGCCACCTACATCGGGTGGCTTCTGCACGGCACGCGGGGCGGCTTGGCGGCCGGTATTCTGTTTGTGTTGCCTTCGGTGCTCATCTTACTGGGACTGAGCCTGCTGTATGTCACCATCGGTACGCTGCCGGCCTTGCAGGGCGTATTTGGCGGGCTGAAACCGGCGGTCGTGGCTATTATTCTGCTGGCTATGGTGAAGATCGGGCAGAAATCGTTGCTGAGTCCGCTGCACTACGTGGTGGCAGTAGCTAGCTTCGTGGGCATCTTTTGGTTCAATGTGCCTTTCCCGCTCTTAATCATAGGAGCGGCCGTGGTGGCGCTGGTGGCGCAGCGGTGGTTTCCGGCGCCGGCTGGCTCGGCTGCAGCGCAGGCCAAAGCGGCACAAGCCGAAGAAGGGTACTTCCTGACTTCGCAATCGGTGGTGCCAGGTACGGGCTTTTCGCTGCCGCGCCTGGTGCGACAGCTGGGGGTATCTGTGGCATTGTGGGCGCTGCCGTTTGGGTTGTTCTGGCTGCTGGCACCCGATTTTTCGTTTTGGCGCCGGCTCAGCACGTTCTTCACCCAGGCCGCGCTGGTCACCTTTGGCGGGGCGTACGCGGTGCTGCCCTACGTGGCCCAGGTGAGCGTAGAGAAGCTGCACTGGCTCACGCACGGGCAGATGCTCGACGGCCTAGCTTTGGGCGAAACCACGCCGGGGCCACTCATTATGGTGCTGGCCTTTGTGGGCTTTATGGGTGGCTACACGCACTTCGGCGGTGCACTCGGCCTAGGTGCGCTCGGCCTGCTGACGACCACCTACTTCACCTTCCTGCCCTGCTTTGTGTTCATCCTGGTGGGGGCGCCGCTGATTGAGCGCACCCAGCACAACGCGCACTTAAAAGCGGTACTGAGCATCATCACGGCAGCTGTGGTAGGCGTCGTACTGAACTTGGCGGTTTACCTAGGTCGGGCGGTACTGTTTCCCACTGGGCGCTTTGACTTAGCTGACCTGCACTGGCCTAGCTTGGTATGGCTGCTCATTTCGCTTGTGGCCCTGTACCGGTTTAAGGTAAATATGATACTTTGGATTGGTATCAGCGCCGGCGTTGGCTTATTATACTACTTACTTTCTGGCTACCTAGGTTAAGCTTTTTGACCCTATCCGACCCTATGTCATCTGCTCCTTTTTCCCGCCGCGAGTGGCTCAAAACGAGTGCTTTAGCTTCTACGCCATTGTGGCTGGGCCCTGTTACGTCGTTGGCCGGCCCATCCGCTCCCGGCAAAACACCCGCCCTTAGTACCGCCGATATTGCCGCCATCGAGCAGGCATTGGGTAAGAAGGGCAACTACGTAGAGGCGCAGGCCACGCACACCACACCCTTGCCGCGCAACGATTTGAAAGTGACCATCAAAGGAGAAGCCGTACCGATTTCCTTTGGTTTTGGTGGCTGGGTAGCCATCAAGCACACGCTCGACGGCAAGTCGGCCATGCTCATGAGCGACACGGTGCTGTTGCAAGAGGAAGTGAACCCGCTTATTTCGGCGGCGCACGCCAACGGCCTGGAAGTGGGCGCCATCCACAACCACTTTTTCTACGAGGAGCCGCGCATCTTCTACATGCACATTCACGGCATGGGCAGCCCCGCCGAGCTAGCCAAAAAGTTCGCGGCCACGCTGAAAGACTCGAAATTGCTGCCCGCCAATCAGCCGCAAGCTAGCGGCACGTCGGCGGCGCAGTCGGGCAACACGGCCACGCCGGCGCCGGGCTCAGCTTCGCAACTTGGCCGGGAATTGTTTGACCTAGCCGTGCTCGACCAAATTGTGAAGTACCAGGGCGTAGTGAATGGCCCAACGTACAAGTACACCATCGGCCGCGACGACCTACGCGTGACCATGATGGGCACCGACATGACGGCCGCTATCGGCCTGAACTCGTGGGCGGCTTTTGCCGGCAAGCAAGCTGACGCGCACATTGCCGGCGACATTGCTATGCTGGAAAACGAAGTTAATCCGGTTATTAAAGCCTTACGGGCGAATAACTTGGAGGTGGTAGCTGTGCACAATCACATGCTCTTCGATCAGCCCCGCATGGTGTTTCTGCACTACTACGGGCGCGGGCCAGCGCCAGTGCTAGCTGCCGGTTTTCGCGCCGCCCTCGACCAATTAGGCAAGAGCACACCGAAAGCAATGCCAATGCATCATCAAGCGCATTAGTTGAGCGCACCAGTAAGTACCCCGCGTTTAAAAATAACAAACCCCGCAGGCATTCAATCGAATGTACTGCGGGGTTTGGTTATCGGGGAAAGCTGCGGCGCGTAGTTCACAAACGCGTCTTCTACCTAGCTAGGCTGTCGCGCTGCCCGAGTAGCTCACGCTAAAACGTGAGTTTCATGAGGGTGCCGTCGCCAGTGTTGAGCACGTAGTACAGCCGGTCGTTGACTCGTTCGATATCCGTAGGGCGGTCAAGGCCGTCGAGCAGGACTGTTTTATCGCCATTGGTGATAAGGCCCGTGCGGGCTTGGAAACCAGGAATGGGCGGCGCGAGTGAAAACCGGGCGTACTGAACAACAATGGGTTTGTTGTTGGCCGACAGCGTGATATCGGTGAGTGTGGTGAAGCCCGTCTGATAATCAGAGACGTTACCGGCTAGGTCGACGCGGTGAATCTTCGTAGCGCCCGCCGTGAATGGGAAGCCACTCAGGCCACTGACCAGAAACTTCTGCCCATCGAAGGTGATGCCCGTCGGCACCGCATCGGTGTTTGGCGCCACGCTCGGAATCCGGGCGAATACGCTGAGTGCCTTGGTCTGGCTGTTACGTTTAATAACCGCGTTGGCTCCCGAATCGACGATGTAGAGGTCGCCATTGGGGCCTAAGGTGAGATTGTAAACGTTGGTGTTGATGGGGTTGGTTAGCATCTGCGCCTTCACAAAAGTGCCGATGTCTTCCTTGGGTAGTGTTTTGGCGTCAACTGGCGCATCGCCGGGCTTGAAGCCCGCCACATTCGCAGTGTACAGTGTGCCGGTAGCACCTTCTAGTATATACAAAATTCCTTCCTGGTACAGCACGTGTCCAATACCCTCGATGGATTCGTTGGATACAGCAGAAGCTAGCCCCGTAATGACCGGATATACCTTGCCATCCTTGGTGATCAGCGAAACGCGCGCGTCATTTTTGCCTGTGCCGCTCTCCGTCACCCAGGCTCGCCCTAGCCCGTCGAAGCTCATGCCCAAGGGGAGCGTCAAGCCGGAGGCTACTACCTCGGGGATAAAGTGAGTTGGTTCGGCCGTAATGATGGGCTCAATGTCGTCGCAGCCGGCGGCGGTAAACAAGGCTAATAGGGCCAGGGATGAATAGGATTTTAACTGCATGCTAGGAAGGTTTTAGGATGGTTAATAGGTGAGTGGAAGTAAAAAATAAATGTATATTAAATTCTGAAATTCAAGTGTTTATGCGATGAAAAATTAATTATGATTTAATACGGCATCATTGTACTATAATCATTCGAGTAGTTTGTGTTACCAGTATAAAGTAGAACCGCAACAGTCCAGTTAATACAGCTCTTGCCTGCAGCAAGCAAAGCGCCACAGGAGCGCTGCTATGCCTCTGGGACGTTCCTGTAGCGCTTTGCGGTAAGCAAGGCTAGCTTCCTAGGTGCGGCGATGTTATCCACCAGCCTGTTGCTGTCGTATAGAGCAAGAATGCTGTTCGCCAATTGAGTCAGCGAATGAACTTTCTATTGATTTTGGGCTTATACAGCTTACCTCTCCCGATTACTCCTGCTGTTTTTGCTATACGATGAGCTAGGTGCCTTCTGCACGCAACAGCGCCTGATGCTGCTATGACCAAACAACGCTACGTTTTCCTGATCCTCATTCTTGGTTCGCTCTCCGCACTCGGACCGTTTTCCATTGATATGTACCTGCCGGGCTTTCCGGCCATTGCCCAAGATCTACATACCACTGTTGCACAAGTGGCGCTTTCCTTGTCTAGCTTTTTCGTGGGCGTATCGGCTGGGCAGCTGCTGTATGGGCCGTTGCTAGACCGCTTTGGGCGTAAAAAACCCTTGTATGTTGGCCTGGTCGTGTACGTGCTGGCATCCATTGGCTGCTACGAGGCCCACAGCATCGACGCGCTGATTTGGTTGCGCTTGTTGCAAGCGGTGGGCAGCTGCGCCGCCTCCGTGGCGGCCGTAGCGATGGTGCGCGACCTATTTCCGGTGCAGGATAGCCCCAAAGTGTTTGCCTTGTTGATGCTGGTAATCAGCGCTTCGCCGATGCTGGCGCCCACTATTGGCGGCTACATGGTGGCTTCCTTTGGCTGGCAATCCGTGTTTCTCATCTTGTTTGCGATGGGCGCGCTGATGTTGGTCGCTAGCGTTTTCTGGCTGCCGGAAAGCTACGCCCCCGACCCGACCTACTCACTGCACCCACGCCCCATCCTGACGGCGTTCTGGTCGGTGCTGCGCAACCCCCAGTTTTTCACCTACGCCCTCACCGGCGCCATGACGTTTGGCGGCTTGCTGGCTTACGTGTCGGGTTCGCCGTTGGTGTTCATGGATATTTTCCACGTGAGCAGCCAGGTGTACGGCTGGATTTTTGCCTTGCTGTCGGTGGGTTTCATTGGCTCTAGCCAGGTAAATAGCTGGCTGTTGCGCTATTATCGTAGCGAGCAAATCGTGCTGGCGGCCATGCTCTGCCAGTCGGTTATTGGCTTGGTGTTTCTGCTAGGCGCCACGCAAGGCTGGTTTGGCGTGGTAGGTACCATCGTGATGCTCTTCCTTTTCCTGTGCTGCCTAGGTTTCTCTAACCCCAATGCGGCCGCCCTTTCCATTGCGCCTTTCTCCAAGAATGCCGGGAGTGCGGCGGCGCTGATGGGCGCTACGCAAATGGCCGTGGGTGCCCTAGCTTCGTTCGGTGTGAGCTTTTTCAACACGCACACGGCTGTGCCGATGGTCACTATCATGGCGGCTTCGGCTTTGCTGGCACTACTTATTCAACTTGTCGGTCGCCGTCTTATCGGTGAGCCGGTAGCAGTTAGTGAAGAAGCTGGCGTAATGGTGCACTAGCCCCATTCGGCCCGGCTCAGAAGCACTAGGCCCAACCGAGAAAACAAAAAGGCCGCTCCTAAGAGCGGCCTTTTTGTTGAGGTGAAGAAAACCTAGCTCTTAGCCGTTCAGGTTTTCCAATGCCTGCAAGTCTTCCTGAGAAAGCTCGATGGAACCCGCCTTCACATTCTCTTCCAAGTGCTTCACTTTCGAGGTGCCCGGAATGAGCAGGATATTGGGCGAGCGGTGCAGCAGCCAACTCAGGGCTACCTGCTGGGGCGTGGCATCATGCTTCTGCGCAATCTGACCTAGCTTGTCGAGGGCTTGCTGGTTGCCGCCGCTCAGCGGATACCACGGAATAAAGGCCATGTTCTGCTCCTCGCAGTAGGTAAGCTCGGCTTCCCACTTACGGTTATCGACGCTGTACATGTTCTGCACCGATACCACTTTCACATACTCTTGGGCTTTCTTGATCTGATCGACATCTACCTCCGAGAGGCCAATGTGCTTCACCAAACCTTGCTCCTGAACCTTTTGCAGGAACTCTAAAGTCTGCTCGAACGGCACGTTCGGGTCGACGCGGTGCAGTTGGTACAGGTCGATTTGGTCGAGCTTCAGGCGCTTGAGGCTGCCTTCCAGCGCTTCCTGCAAGTGGTCGGGGTGAGAGTTAATGGGCCATTGATTCGGGCCGGTGCGTAGCAAGCCGCCTTTGGTGGCAATGACGAGGCCGGCGCGATAGGGGTGCAGGGCCTCGGCAATCAACTCCTCCGATACGTTTGGGCCGTAGCTGTCGGCCGTATCAATGAAGTTGATGCCTAGCTCTACGGCGCGTTGCAGCACCCGGATAGATTCGTCGTGGTCTTTGGGTGGACCCCAGATGCCGTCGCCGGTGATGCGCATGGCGCCGTAGCCTAGGCGATTAATGGTCAGGTCGCCACCTAGGTTGAAGGTGGTAGGAAAGCTGGTCACTTCTGACATGGTATGCAGTTTAAAAGGTATTGGGAGTGAGGGTTGGCGATGCTCACTGAAGCGGTTATACGCAAGCTCAGTAAGCAGAAGAAAGAACCAGCACACAAGTCAAAGGTTTGTTAGCGCAGCTTCAACGGGTCTTGCTATGTGCAGCGCCTTGATCAAACGTCCGACCAGTATCATTGCAATCGGACGCCGGGCCCGTGGACGCGGCGCGTTCATGCTAAAATCAGTCGAAATGCCTTATTTCACAGCCTGCACCCGCCCACCATTTACTTGCTGCTCCGCTTATGAACTACGTTTCTCCTTCCGCCAGCCTCCTGCTGGCCTGTTTGTTCGTAAGCTCCTGCGAAAACCGAAAACCAGTGGCCGATACCTCTACTAATCCCGCAGCCAGCGTCTGGCAATCTGACACGTACCGTATTTTTCGCGACCGGGTGGAGCAAGGAGACTACGTTGCCAAAGCCGTGTCGCCGACCGAGCTAACCTCCAATTATCATAGTCCCGCTAACGCTTTTCAGAGCCCGAAAGTGAGCTTTAAGTTCAGCCTAAATGGCAAGGACAATGAAATGCCTTCCGGACAGAATCACGTGGTAGTGGCGCTGCCAAAAGCCGGAGGAGCAGCGATAGAAACGCCTCTGATTGTGTTTGGGCAGCATTACGAAGATCAAACGCCGATACCAGCCAACACCTACCTAGCTCCCAATACGCAACTGAAGCTTCGACTGGATCTGCGGCTCGTGCTGGCGGCATTTAAGCAGCAAGGCTTTTACACCACAGCAAAAGGCGACAAAATCTATCAGCAAGACTTCAAGCACGTGTACGTGGCTGGCGACGCGGCCCCGCTGAGCTGGGATTTCGACGACCTCGTGAATAAGCCCGAGCTAGAGCTGAAAGACCCCGATGGCGACGGCATTTACGAGGTGACGCTGACGCTTAATCAGCCCCAAGCCGCTAAAACCACGGCTACCCAGTGGAAGCAATCCATCAACACCACCGACTTTCCGCAGTACACTTCCGAGTACCCGTTGGCCGATGCCCTCTACAACCTAGCTTTAGAAGAAGCCCGCCGCGCCGTGGAGCCCGACAGCACCTTCCGCACCGGCAAGGAGTGGGCAGGCGTCTGGACGCGCGACATCAGCTACAGCATCATTCTGGCTCAAGCTAGCCTGCAACCGAAAGTTGCCATGAACAGCCTGATGCGCAAGGTGTCGCCCGAGGGCCGCATCATTCAGGATACCGGCACCGGCGGCGCCTACCCGTGCTCCACCGACCGCATGATCTGGGCCACCGCGGCTTGGGAGATATATAAGGTAACCGGCGACCAAGCGTGGCTGCGGCAGGTGTACCCGATTATCCAAAAGTCGATTGAGGACGACGTGCAGAATGCCTACGACCAACAAACCGGCTTGGTGCGCGGTGAGTCGTCGTTCCTGGACTGGCGCGAGCAAACCTATCCGCGCTGGATGCAGCCCGTTGATATTTATGAATCGGAGAACCTAGGTACCAACGCCGTGCACTACCACGCCAATGTGGTGCTGGCTGAAATGGCCCAGCAACTCGGCGACCAAGCTGTGGCAACCAAGCACCAGCAGCTGGCGGAACAGATTAAAAAGGGCGTCAATCAACACCTGTGGCAAGCGGGCAAAGGCTACTATGGGCAATTTCTGTACGGACGAACCAACCTGATTCTCTCGCCACGGGCCGAAGCACTAGGGGAGGGGCTGAGCGTGTTGTTCGGCTTAGCCGAAGGCGAGCGGGCGCAGCAAGTCGTTGCCAAAACACCTCTTACCGCTTACGGCATTTCGTGCATTTATCCGCAGATTCCGGGCATTCCCCCGTACCACAATAATGCTGTGTGGCCCTTCGTGCAGAGCTTCTGGGCGCTCGCCGCTGCGAAGGCTGGAAATGAAGCATCCGTGACGGAAAGCATGGCCGCCATTTACCGCCCTGCCGCGCTATTCCTGACCAACAAAGAGAACTACGTGGCCGAAAACGGCGACTTCGCCGGTACCCAAATCAACTCCAGCAACATGCTCTGGAGCCTGTCGGGTAGTCTGAGCTTGGTCTACAAGGTGTTGTTTGGTATGCAGTTTCAACCCGATCGGCTGGTGTTCCGGCCCTTCGTGCCACGAGCGTTTCAGGGCCAGCGCAAGCTGACAAATTTCCATTACCGCGGCGCCGTGCTCGATATGGAGCTGCAAGGCTTTGGCAACGAACTCGCTACCATTACGCTGGATGGGCAGCCCCTTCCCGGAGCGGCGGTGCCCGCTACTCTCACCGGTCGGTACACCGTGCGCATGGTGCTGCGCGATAAGGTGCCACAACAGACTGCTGTTACTCGCGTGCCCAACCGCTTTTCGCCCGAAACGCCGGCTGTCACCTTTGCCAATAACCGCCTGACGTGGACTAAGCAGGAAGGTGTAAAAACCTACAAAGTGCTGAAGGATGGCCAGCCGCTTACGAGCACTGCCAGCTCGGAGCTAGCTATTTCGGCTGCCTCCTTCGCGGTGTACCAGGTAATTGCCGTTGATAACCTAGGTTTGGAGTCGTTCGCCAGTGAGCCGCTGCCGGTTGGCACGCAAGCTGCCGGGCAGCAATATCAGCTCGAAACCCTAGCTCCCAAAGCTGCGCTACCCTACAAAGGCTTCAGTGGCAGCGGTTTTGTTGAGATTAGTAAGACCAAAAACAGGACGCTCACCATCCCGGTAACCGTTGCTGAAGCTGGCCTTTACGCTGTCGATTTCCGCTATGCCAATGGCAACGGCCCAACGAACACCAATAACAAATGCGCCATTCGGACGCTACGCAGTGGTGAAAACCAATTGGGCACGATCGTGCTACCGCAACGCGGCGTAGACGAGTGGTCGAACTGGGGCTTTACTAATGCCGTGCTCGTGCGCCTTGAGAAAGGCACGCACCCGCTGACCCTAGCTTTCGAGCCCGCCAACGAAAACATGAACGGCGACGTCAACCAAGCCATGCTCGACTACCTTCGGGTACGGCGGGTGCAGTAGGGTATTGAAGCCGCAAACGAGCTACGGCACGCGGGCACAATTGCAAAAGACGCGTATTGTCCGCTCCGTAGAGTTGGTGTTGGCCACCTTGATAACCCAGGTATTAGGAGAGCTGGCACTTTCAGTGCCACTGTACAAAATGGTGACGTTGCTGTAGGTGCTGACGGTGGGATCTAGCAAGCCGCCGCCGCCACTGAGCAGGCGCTTGCCCGACGGGCAACCCACGGCGAAGAAGCCTAGGTAGCCAGCGGGGATAGTATAGTCTTTGTAGACCGTTTCCAGATCGAGGCTCTGGCTGGGTAGAGCTTGCCAGGTGCCGTTGCCGTTGGCATCGGAGGTGAGCACCTTGCCCGCGGCTTGGTTGCCATCAACAATGCGAATAGCCGCGCCGGTGCTAGTACCCGTATTAGGCGCCAAGCCCACCCACCGCTGCGGGCTGCCCGGCTTACCCGCCGAAAAGATTCCACCCCAACCGCCTACACGATACGCATTGCCCCACACGCCGTAGTCAATAGTTTCCCCGTAAGGTCCGCGGCCGTAGCCCGACAGCATAGCACGGGTGTACAAACTGCCGAATTTGCTGCGCGTGATAAAGGCGGCACTAGGGCTACCTATATTAGCTGTTACCTCGACTTGCGCGAGGGAGTCGCCTAACGGCGTTGTAGCCGTGCCCAGCAAGCGCTGGCTGTTCAAGTCCAGGGTTTGCGTGGCTTTGTGGTTGCCTAGGTTGTCGCCCGAGCGGGCTTTATCCGGAATAAACACCCAGCTGCCACCCACGGCGTACCAGAAGCCCTTGCGGCCATTCGTCTGAAACACCATCAGGCCATCGGGTGGGGCACTGATGCCGGCCCGCGTGGCCGAATCCATGCGCGGAATGAGCAGACCCTTGCCGGTGGCATCCAGGTCCAGAATGGCTTTGTCGTTGGGGGTGCCTGCCGTGCCAATGCGCACACCACCAGGCGTTTGTGCCCGCAACAACAGCGGGCTGACAAACAAGAGAATTAAGCAGAGGAACGTATAACGTTGGTTCATATAACAGAAAAAAGAAAACCTGGCAGAATAGAAGAAGGGAAGGAAATGGCACCGGGCTACTCCCGCACGAGCTTGAGGGTGCGCTGCTGCGTGCCTTGCTGCACGTGCAGCAGGTACACGCCCGGCAGTAGGCCAATAGCGTCCTCGGCCGGGAAGGTGGTCGTGCCCACGGGCAATGAAATCTGGCGCTGACGGAGCTGCCGGCCTACTGCATCGGTGAGCTGCACTAGGGCTGTGCCGGCTTCCTGGGTGTGCACGGTCAGGGTGAGCTGCTGCTGGTACGGGTTCGGCCAGGCCTGCACCTGCAAGCCCCCGACCAGCGGCACCCGAAGCGCCTGCACGGGCGAGTAGGCGCCCGTGCCATCCAGGTCTACTTGATGCAGCCGGTAGTAGATCTGCTCGGCGGCATAGCGGGCCAGGTTCTGATCTACCCACTGGTAAGTATGGGCTGTGGTGCTGGTTCCCTGGCCCGCCACGCGACCCAGGGCGTGAAACGCCTGTCCGTCCACGCTGCTCTCCACCTCAAAGTAGGCGTTGTCGTGTTCCGAAGCGGTGGCCCAGCGCACAAGCCCATCCGGTCCCTGGCGCTCGACGGCGAAGCGAACCAGCTCCACCGGCAGCGGTTGGCTCGTGCTGCTTAGCGTCAGGGTGCCTAGCTGGGTTCCGCTCACCGTGAGTCTGCGCGCCGTGGCACTTGCCGCAACGCCGAAGGGCACCCAAGGGCCGGCGGCCGTTTCGGCTCGCCACGCTTGCAGGGAGGCGGCCGCGTTTACCGCGTGGTCATCGTCGGCTACCCAGCTCAGCGTCAGAGTAATGGGTGTCGAAGGGGGTTGCGCAGCCACCACTTGCCACACGCGGTCAATCCCTTGATTACCATTGAAGTTGGTGCCGTAGCTTTGTCCGGCGAGTTGCAGCCCCGCGGTGCGAGTAATGGTCACGGCACCTAGGTTTTGCCCTTGCGGGTCGAGCACCAGCCCATGCGAGAAATCCATCACCCCGGTACCCGCGTCGACTGTTGCACGTTGCACACTCAGATTGCCTTGCACGTACCGCCCGGCGCCTTCGCCAATGACGCGCGCCATGTCTAGCAAGCGCACCGTAGCCGTGGGGGTGGTCCGCACCAGGCCGCGCATCAGGAGCAGTTGCGTGGTAATGGTCAGGTCGGTAGGCACCAGTACCCGGTTGGCGCCCAGTGCGCCGGTGTTGTTGACTTCAATGGTGCCAAAGGTGCCGCTGCCTCCCTGGAGGGTCTGATCGGTGCTGCCATTGAGCACGAGCTGCCCCGGAAGCGTAAGCGTCCCTTGATTAATAACATTACCCGTAATCTGCACCACGCTAGTGATGGGAGCAGTCAGCGTGCCGGTGGCCGTATTCAGCAGCGCACCCTGAACTTGCAAGGTGGTGCCCGCGTCCAGCGTAATCGTTGTGCCGCTGTTGGTGAGGCCCTGCGCCGAAGCTGCTGCCGTTCCGAGCCAGAGAATAGTACTGAAGTAAGCGTGTTTCATTTGAATAGAACCTAGATGCCTGCGGCAAGTCAAACCTAGGTTCTGCTAAGCGCACTAATTTGCCAGCGACGAGCTTGTTTGACTGCGACACGGTACAAAGTAGCGGCCCAGGCGCGTTGCTTGCCGGGAAAAAGCAGTGAACAGCATCTGGGTGGTAGTAAACGCCGGAATTTGGCTAGTAGCCTAAGCGCACGGCAACAGAAAGGGGGTATCTTTCAGAAACAAAAAAGCCCTGGCAGTAGCGCCAGAACTCTTAAAAAAGCTTAGCCAGTTGCCTCCCGGCAAGCACAACACGCTATTTCATGCTGGCTTAGTCACTCACCATCTTCCTGCTTCAGCATCTCACCACTTCGCCCCACGGCTACTACCCAGCCAATGACGATGAGGGCCGGGTAGGTGAGATGGTTGTCAAGGATGAGGCTAGGTAGGTCTTTCACCTGCCCGACTACTGACTTGCGGTGGGGCAACGAGGCGTGCTGCACCACCGCCACGGGCACATCGCCGCGACCGGCTTGCTGGTAGGTGGCCGCAATTTCCTCTGCCTTTTTCATGCCCATATAAATTACGACGGTGGCGTTGCTCTGCATGGCTAGGCGCAGGTCGTTGGAGAGAGTGCCGTCCTTTTTGGTGCCCGTAATCATCCAGACGCCTTCGCTCACGACGCGGTGCGTGAGCGGAATATCCTCGAAGCCAACTGCCTGCATGCTCGAAATGCCGGGGATGTAGTAGGCCGGGATGTTGTGCGACCGCGCAAACAGCATCTCCTCGAAGCCGCGCCCGAAGATGAACGGGTCGCCACCTTTCAGCCGCACCACGCAGCCTTTGGCCAGTGCCTTTTCCAAGATCATCTCGTGAATAGCTTCCTGGGGCGTGTAGGCGCCGTAGGGCTTCTTGCCCACGTAGATCTTCTCGCAATCCTCGCGCGGAATGGTCAGCAGGTCCTTGTTGGCTAGGTTGTCATACAAGACCACGTCGGCCTTCTGCAAAACTTTGTAGGCTTTCATCGTCAGCAACTCCGGGTCGCCCGGCCCGGCACCTACTACATAGAGTTCGGGGCTTGCTGTTGAAGGAGGCATAAGCAATAGACTTGAATGAAGTGCTAGGGGAGGTAGCGGACCAAAAGGCTAGCCTCCTCTTAAAACCTAGCAGGAAGAAGGAGTGAGAAGCTAAACGCTCACCAAAGCAAGCAACCAGGAAGGCAATCTGCAACCAGCAAAGGGTTGAGCAAGCGCTAAAGACAGCTTTTTACAGAAAAAGTTGGCAGCAGCTCGTCGAATACCTAGATGTATAGCGGAATGGTAATGTAAGCTCGTTGGAGTTGGTCAGATGCTTTTGAGGCAATGTAAGCTGGGTTTCGCACCGAGCAGGAGCAAGGTAAGATGGTTTTCAGGCGCTTTCTGCTAAAAAATAGCAAGTGTAACCTCACTTATGTCAAAAAGTAATGGTGTTAAAAATAAAGGGGTATTGTTGAAAAAATAGCAAGTATTTCAAAGAAGGCTATTGTATGTTAAGGGTGTATGACTTTAAATTGCATAAAATATCAAAAAACACCCTCGAACGATAGGGGGTATCGAGAATAACAAGGCCTTTTTATTGAGGCTACCCCTGAGATGAGGGGATACTTCAGAAAAGTACACAAGACTTTGAGCAGAGTAGGCTTTTGTGACTACAAACACTAGTCGCAAACACGCTTCTCCTTCCACTTTTGCTTACCAGCTAACCGTAGTTGCTATGACACAGCAAAGTCTCCCCACCGTCGTTGTGATTGGGAATGGAATGGTCGGATACAAGTTTTGCGAGAAACTCCTGGCAAAATCGACCGCCTTCAACCTTGTCGTGTTCGGCGAAGAGCCCCGCGTGGCTTACGACCGGGTGCACTTAAGCGAGTACTTTGGCGGCAAAACAGCTGATGACTTACTGATGGCGCCGCAGCAGTGGTACCACGACAACCACATCACGCTGCACCTCGGCGACCCAGTGCAAGAAATTGACCGCGCCAGCCAGACGGTACACTCCCGCCACGGCCTCGTGCAGCCCTACGATTACTTGGTGCTGGCTACCGGCTCGTCGGCGTTTGTGCCTGATATTCCGGGAGTAGAGAAGGAAGGCGTGATGGTGTACCGTACCATTGAAGACCTGGAAGAAATCAAAGCATACGCTGCCACGGCCAAGTCGGGCGCGGTGCTCGGGGGCGGTTTGCTAGGTTTGGAAGCAGCCAAAGCGCTGCTCGACCTAGGGGTGGCAGAAACCCACGTGGTAGAATTTGCCCCGCGCCTCATGCCGCGGCAGATTGATACGGCTGGCAGCGCCATGCTGCAAAACAAGCTGGAAGCCCTCGGTCTGCAGATTCACCTGAGCAAAGCCACGTCCAGCATCGGCGGCGACGGCAAGATCGACTCGCTGCATTTCGGCGACGGCTCCATTTTGGAAGTCGACATGCTGGTGATTTCGGCCGGCATTCGGCCCCGCGACGAGCTAGCCAAGCTGGCCGGCCTGGAAGTGGGCATGCGCGGCGGCATCGTGGTGAACAACGACATGCAAACCAGCGACTCGCGGATCTTCGCCATCGGCGAGTGCGCTCTGCACAGCGGCATGATCTACGGCCTGGTAGCGCCCGGCTACGACATGGCCGAAGTGGTGGTAAGTCAGCTCACGCAAGGCGCCCGCGCTTTCACCGGCTATGACATGAGCAGCAAGCTCAAGCTGATCGGGGTCGACGTGGCGAGCTTCGGCGACCCGTTCATCGCCGAGCCGCACAGTCGCTCTATCGTGTTCGAAGACGCCCACAGCGGCGTGTATAAGCGCATCAACATAAGCCCCGACGGCAAATACTTGCTCGGCGGCGTACTCATCGGCGACGCGGAAGCCTATAACATGCTGCTGCAAACCGTGAACAACAAAATCGTGCTGCCGCCCCACCCCGAGGACCTGATCCTAGGTGCCCGCGGTGGCGAGGCCAGCGAAGGTGCCGGCGTGATGAGTCTGCCCGACGAGGCGCTGATCTGTTCCTGCGAGGCCGTGACTAAGGGCAACATCTGCGGGGCAGTGAACGAGCTAGGGGTGACCAGCGTCGACGGCATGAAGAAGTGCAACAAGGCCGGCACCGGTTGCGGCGGTTGCGTACCGATGGTGAAAGACCTGATTAACAGCACGCTCAAAGCCAACGGTGCCTACATCAAGAACGTCATCTGCGAGCATTTTGAGTACTCGCGCCAGGAACTGTTCGACTTGTTCCGCATCAACGACATCCGCACCTACGACGCGGCGCTCGACCACTTCGGCAAAGGCGACGGCTGCGAAGTCTGCAAGCCGGCCGTGGGCAGCGTGTTAGCGGGCCTCTGGAACGAGCTAATTGTCAAGCAAAGCACGATTCAGGACACTAATGACCGCTACCTAGCCAACATCCAAAAGGGTGGCAGTTACTCGGTGGTGCCGCGTATCGCGGCCGGCGAAATCACGCCGGAAAAGCTGATTGTCATTGGCGAGGTAGCTCAGAAATACGGCCTCTACACCAAAATTACAGGTGGTCAGCGCATTGACATGTTCGGTGCCCACCTCAGCGACCTGCCCGACATCTGGGAGGAGCTAATCAACGCCGGTTTTGAAAGCGGCCACGCTTACGGTAAGTCGCTGCGTACGGTGAAAAGCTGTGTGGGCAGCACCTGGTGCCGCTTCGGTCTGCACGACAGCGTGACGTTCGCCATCGACATCGAAAACCGCTACAAAGGCATTCGCTCCCCCCACAAGCTCAAGAGCGGCGTGAGTGGCTGCGTGCGCGAATGTGCTGAGGCCCAAGCCAAAGACTTCGGCATCATTGCCACCGAAAAAGGCTGGAACCTGTACGTGTGCGGCAATGGCGGCGCCAAGCCCCAGCATGCTCAACTCCTGGCCTCCGACATCGACACGGAAACCTGCCTCAAGTATCTCGACCGTTTCCTGATGTTCTACATCAAAACGGCCGACCCGCTGATGCGCACCGCCACTTGGCTCAACAAGATGGACGGCGGCATGTCGTACCTCCGCAACGTCATCATCAACGACAGCCTAGGTATCTGCGCTGACCTCGAAGCCGAGATGCAGCTGCTGATCAACAACTACCACTGCGAGTGGAAGGAAGTGGTGGAGAACGCGGAGCTCCGCAAGCAATTCTCGCACTTCGTGAACGCTCCGAAGGAGAAAGACCCGAACATGAAGTTCGAGTTGATGCGCGGCCAGAAGGCTGTGGTGGAGTGGTAGGGAGTGCAACGGGGCGCCTCACCCCCTAGCCCCCTCTCCGAAAAGGAGAAGGGGAACTAGCTCTAGCACTAGAACTCTAGTCCATAAAAAGCTAGGCTAAAAAGTTAGAAGCTAGTCCCCCTTTCCTTTTCGGAGAGGGGCTAGGGGTGAGGCGCCCACATGAGGCACTTAACCGAAGATTTACACACAACATCAACCATCTAACACAATGGAAATCGACGTTTTAGTAGCAGTTGATTGGGTAGCCGTGTGCAAAACCACGGACGTGCCCCGCGACGGTGGCGTGTGCGCCCTGGTAGAAGGCGAGCAGATTGCCATTTTCAACTTCACGCGCCGCGGCGAGTGGTACGCTACCCAGAACCTGTGCCCGCATAAGCAGCAGATGGTGCTGTCGCGCGGCATGATCGGGAGCACCGGCGACACCTGCGAGCCCAAAGTGGCGTGCCCCTTTCACAAACGCACCTTCTCGCTGCTCACTGGTGAGTGTCTGAACGCCGACGAGTGCGCCATCACGACCTACCCTGTGAAGGTGGAAGGCGACCAGGTGTATGTGGGGCTGAGCAACAGCTAGCTCCGGCGATGTTGGCATGGTGCGCGGATTTCCGACCCTCAAGATTCCTCAGGCTCTAATGCTAACTCATGCAAAAAACCTTTACGCGCAAGCTCCTGCTCGGCGCAGGAACACTCTTACTCACTTCTCACGCGGCTTTTAGCCAATTTGTATTATCGGCCGAAATTCGGCCACGGGCAGAGCTTCGCAACGGTTTCAAAACGGTACGGACTGGTGCCGATAAGCCAGCGGCCTTCGTGGAGCAGCGCTCCCGACTAAGCGCCAACTACACCCACGACAAGCTGCAAGTGCGCATGACCGTGCAGGATGTGCGCATCTGGGGCAGCACCAACCAAGTGTACAAGTCGGACCCTAGCTTGTTCAACGTGTACGAGGCCTACGGGGAATACCGCTTTTTGCCTCGCTTTTCGGTGCGTGTCGGGCGGCAAGCCTTGGAATACGACAACGCCCGCTTCCTCGGCTCGCTCGATTGGGCGCAGCAAGGCCGCAGCCACGACGCGGTGAAGTTTGTGTATGCTGATAGCACCGGCTTCACGGCGCACGCGGGCGTCGGCTTCAACCAGCCGTACTTCTCGGAGCCAACGAAGCTGTTTGATACCTACTACACTGGCATCGACAACTACAAAACCATGCAATATGTGTGGCTGCACAAAGACTGGGCGAGTGCGAAGGTTTCAGGCCTGTTCTTCAACGACGGCCGGCAGCGCACGACAGATTCTACCACTTACTACCGCCAAACCTACGGCGTGGTGGCCGAGCAGAAGCTAGGTTCAACGGTGCTCGGCGGCGAGTTCTACTACCAGGCCGGCGCAAACTTAGCCGGACGTAAAATCCGCGCCTACCTAGCGGCCTTCAACGCGACGTTCAACACGAAGCTCACGCCTCTAACCTTAGGTGTCGATTACCTGTCTGGTTCGGATGCGCGCGACGCCACGGACCGGGCTTTTGTGCCGCTCTACGGCACCAACCACGCCTTCTACGGGCACATGGACTACTTCTACGTGAGCAATCCACACGGCCAAGCTGGCCGCATTGCGGGCTTGCTCGATGCGTACCTGAAAACCAGCTTCAAGCTGAGTTCCAAAGCTAACCTGCTCGCGCATGCTCACTTATTTGAGTCGCCGGCTACGGTTTACAGGACTGGTAACAGCGATGAAAAACTAGGTTCCCGACTCGGAGAGGAGCTGGACTTGCTGCTCAACGTGAACGTCAGCCCGGAGTTCAATCTGAAAACCGGCTACTCGCACATGCTCGCCACCTCTTCCATGGATGCGCTGAAAAATCGCCCGGCGGGCAAGCCCAACAACGAGTGGGCCTGGGTGATGCTCACCTTCAAGCCGGTGCTCTTCCAACATTGATTGCAGCGGCCTAGGCCGACCAGGTTTCTGCTTACCAAGTTTCCACTTCAACTCCAGCCGACTATGAACATGGCCACCGCCACCACTGAGCAGCCGCTGAGCAAGCTCAACATCTTTTCTGGCAAAGGCGTGCAGATGCGCGCCTTCCACATCACTTGGTTGACGTTCTTCTTCTGCTTCTTTGGATGGTTCGGTATTGCGCCGCTCATGCCGCTGGTGCGTGAGCAGCTGCACCTCGATAAAGGGCAGGTTGGCAATATTATCATTGCTTCGGTGTCGGCTACTATCCTGGCCCGCTTGCTCGTCGGGCGCTTGTGCGACTCGCTGGGGCCACGCCTCACGTACTCCATGCTGCTGGTGGTAGGTGCCATTCCGGTGATGCTTATCGGCCTGAGCGACAGCTACGAAAGCTTCCTGCTGTTCCGCTTCGTGATTGGCATCATCGGTGCCTCGTTCGTGATTACGCAGTTTCACACGTCCATGATGTTTGCTCCTAATGTAGTCGGCACGGCCAATGCGGTAGCGGGCGGCTGGGGCAACCTAGGGGGCGGCATTGCCAACATTGTGATGCCGCTGGTAGCCGGCGCCTTTGTGAGCCTAGGTTATGTAGACAAAGCCAACTCCTGGCGCCTCGCCATGGTGGTGCCGGGCGTCATCCTGCTCATCATGGCGGTGGTGTATTACAAATTCACGGTAGACACGCCCCGCGGCAACTTCAGCGATATTCAGCGTGATACTACGGCCAAAAAGAAGGGCACCTTCGCAGTTGCCTTAAAAGACTACCGCACCTGGATTCTGGCCCTAGCTTACGGCGCGTGCTTCGGCATCGAAATCACGGTGGACAACGTGGCGTCTATTTACTTCGTGGATCACTATAAGGCTACATTGGTCATGGCCGGTTTGCTGGCGGGCATCTTCGGTTTCATGAACATCTTCGCCCGCGGCCTCGGCGGCTACGTGAGCGACATAGCTGGCCGTGCGTACGGCATGAGCGGCAAGTGGTACCTGCTCGGTATCCTGCTGTTGCTGGAAGGCCTCGGCATTGCTTACTTCTCGCAAGCCGCAACTCTCACGCTCGCCATCATGACCATGCTGCTGTTTGCCTTGTTCCTGAAAATGGCCAACGGCTGCACGTACTCCATTGTGCCATTCGTGAACAAGCAAGCCATTGGTAGTGTGAGCGGTATCGTGGGTGCCGGCGGCAACCTAGGTGCCATGCTGGTGGGCTTCCTGTTCAAGTCGGAGAACATCAGCTACTCCACGGCCTTCCTCTACATCGGCATCGGCGTGGCCGCCACGGGCGCTATCGTGTTCCTCTCGCGCCTGCTCACGGCCAAGACCAGCGACATACCTGCTGTTGTCGATACGGAGCTGCAACCAGCCTAGCTTCGGCTCCACCGGTCCGATGCCCTAGGTGTCGGATCGGCATAACATAATAGAACATTCATCCGCAGAAAGCAGGGCGGATGCAGCGCGAAGCTCCCGCTTCGCGCCTCGTTGAACGACTAGCGTGCGTGACGTTCCAACGATAATCGTTCAACGATACGCGAAGCGGGAGCTTCGCGCTACATCCGCTCAGTTGCCACCATGACCAACGGACAAGCGAAAGACACTTTCACCAGTACCTGCTGCTACTGCGGCGTGGGGTGCGGCGTGACGGTGAAGAAGGAGAAAGATGGTTCCGTTTCGGTGGCGGGCAATACAGAGTACCCCGTCAATAAAGGGATGCTGTGCAGCAAGGGCCTGAACCTGCAATACACCGTCAACGACCAGAGCGACCGGCTGCTGTACCCGCAGATGCGCTACAACCGCAGCATGCCGCGGCAGCGAGTGAGTTGGGATGAGGCCTTGCAGCGCACCGCCGCCGTGTTCAAGACCTTCATCGAAAAGTACGGTCCCGACTCAGTAGCCTTTTACGCCTCCGGCCAGTGTCTCACGGAAGAGTACTATGTGATTAACAAGCTGATAAAAGGCTTTATCGGCAGCAATAACATCGACACCAACTCGCGCCTGTGCATGAGCAGCGCGGTGGTGGGCTACAAAATGGCATTGGGCGAAGACAGCGTGCCGGTCTGCTACGACGACATCGAGCTAGCCGACTGCTTCTACGTGACAGGCGCGAACCCCGCCTGGTGTCACCCAATTCTGTGGCGTCGGGTGGAAGCGCACAAAGCCGCCAACCCCGCCACCAAGATCATCGTGGTGGACCCGCGCGTAACGGACACCTGCGCCATCGCCGACCTGCACCTGCAACTCACGCCCGGCACCGACGTGGTGCTGAACCACGCCATCGGCCGCGCCCTGATCGAGAACGGCGACATCGACCTAGCTTTCATCAGCAACCACGCCGAAGGCTTTGAGAAGTACAAGCAAGTTGTGTTTGAGCGCACCCTAGCCGAAGCCGCCCACATTTGCGGCGTGCCGGAAGCGCAGATTCGCTTAGCGGCGCAATACATCGGCTCGGCTAAAGGCTTCATTTCCATGTGGACGATGGGCCTGAATCAGAGCGCGGTAGGCGTCGATAAAAACTTGAGCCTACTGAACCTGAACCTGATTACGGGCCAGATCGGTAAGCCCGGCGCGGGTCCACTTTCCCTTACCGGACAACCCAATGCTATGGGTGGCCGGGAGGTAGGTGGCTTGTCGAACCTGCTGCCTGCTCACCGCAACCTAGCTAACCCCGCGCACCGCGCCGAGGTACAACAGTTTTGGGGCGGCACCACGTTGTCGGACAAGCCGGGGCTGACGGCGACGGAAATGTTTGAAGCCCTGAACGATGGTCGTCTGAAGGCTATCTGGATTATCTGCACCAATCCGCTGACCAGTTTGCCCAATGTGCGGCTGGCGGAAGAGGCGCTGAAGAAGGCCAAGTTCGTGGTGGTGCAGGACATCAGCAACAAGCCCGAAACCCTAGCCTACGCCGACGTCATTCTGCCCGCCGCCGCCTGGGCCGAGAAGGAAGGCACCATGACCAACTCCGAGCGGCGCATCAGTCACCTCGCGAAAGTGGTAGACGCCCCCGGCGAAGCCCTGCCCGACGCGGAAATCATCTGCCGCTTTGCCCGCACGATGGGCTTCCCTGGCTTCGACTACGATTCGCCCGCTGCTATTTACCGCGAGCATGCTCGCTTAACGGCTGGTACTACCCTCGATATTTCGGGGTTGAGCTACAGCGTGTTGCAGGAAAAAGGCTCGGTGCAGTGGCCGTACAAAGTCGGTCAGAACAACCTAGGTACGCCACGGCTGTTCAGCGACAATGTCTTCTACACACCTTCCACGAAGGCCATTATTCACGCCACGCCCGTTAGCTTCCGCAGCGAAGAGCCGGACGAGGACTTCCCGTTCATTCTGACCACCGGCCGCATCCGCGACCAGTGGCATACGATGAGTAAGACGGGAAAGGTCAACAAGCTCAAAAAGCACATTTCACAAGCTTTCTTGGAGATTCACCCGCAGGACGCGACGCGCCTCGGCATCGTGGAAAACGACTTGGTGGAAGTCGAGTCGCGGCGGGGGAAAGTGCGCGTGCAAGCTAGGCTCACCAGCAACATCAAGCCCGGCGTGGTATTCCTGCCCATGCACTGGGGCAAAATTCTGGGCAACGATCTGAACCGCGCCAACAACGTGACCAGCGGCGCCCTCGACCCCATTTCCAAGGAGCCTGACTTTAAGTACTGCGCCGTACGGGTGGAGAAATACCGCAAGCCGTTTCAGCGCATTGTGGTTATTGGCGCCGGTGCGGGTGCGTACGGCTTCGTGAAGTCATACCGCGAGCTGAACCAGGACGACGAAATCACCATCTTCAGTAAGGAAGACTTTCCCTTCTACAACCGCGTGATGCTGCCCGACTACATCAGCGGGCACCAGGGCTGGGACCGGCTGGTGAAGATGCAGGACCACGAGGAACCTAGCTATAATATCCGGCTGCTCCGGGGCGTGAGCGTGGAGCACGTCGACCGCGAACAGAAATTTGTAATCGATTCGCGGGGCCAGCGCACCGACTACGACGTGCTGATTATGGCCACTGGCAGCCGCGCCGCCGTGCCCAAGCATGTGCCCTCGTTGCCGGGCATCTTCAGCATGCGCAGCCGCACCGACGCCGACAACTTCAAGAACCACCTGCCCGAAAACGCTCATGTGGTGATTGTAGGCGGCGGCTTGCTAGGTCTGGAAATGGCCGCTTCGTTGCGCGAAATCGGCACGCGCGTCACCATCATCCAGCGCATTTCCCGCTTCCTCGACCGCCAACTTGACGCCCTAGGTAGTCAGCTGCTACAGGAGGAAATGGTCGACCAGGGCTGCGACCTCTACTTCAACGACGAAGTCGAGCTTTATTACGGCCGCTCCCGTCTCACCGGCGTGGGCCTGAAAAGCGGCCGCCGCATCGACTGCGACGCCCTGATCATGGCCATCGGCACGGTGCCGAACCTGGAGCTAGCCCGCGAAAGTGGCCTCGTGTGTCGGCGCGGCGTAGTGGTGAATGAGCGCCTGCAAACCAGCGACCCGAGCGTGTACGCCCTCGGCGAAATAGCTGAGTTTGAAGGCACGCTCTACGGCATCACCGCCGCCGCCGAGCAGCAAGCCGACGTGGTAGCCCGCTACCTCAGCGGCGACATTGCCAGCTACTACGACGGCAGCACCTTCATGAACATTATCAAAATCCACGGCTTCGACCTGTGTAGCATCGGCTTGCCCGAGGCGCCCAACCTGGAGCAGTACGAGGAGATTGTGTTCATGGACAAGGCCAAGCGCTACTACAAGAAGTGCATCATCCACCAAGACCGTCTCGTAGGCGCCATCCTCATCGGCGATAAAAGCGAGTTTCAGGAATTCCGCGAACTGATTGCGGGCAAGATCGAGCTAGGGGAGAAGCGCCTCCAACTCCTGCGCAGCGGCGCCAAAGCCGAGCCGGTGCTCGGTAAGTTGGTGTGCAGCTGCAACAGCGTCGGCCGCGACAACATCCGCCAGAAAATAGCCGCTGGCTGTACCGATTTGAAGGAGCTATGCGCTGCTACTGGGGCGGGTACTGGCTGCGGCTCGTGTCGGCCGGAGGTGAAACAGATACTAGAAGAAAGCCTGCTGACGCTGGAGGTGCTGTAGAAGCTAGGATTAGCACCCCCCCTCCTTTTTTCAAATTCCGCGCATCAAGCGGCGTGGGTGGCCGCAGGCCGGGGTGGTTAAACTCGTTGAACGATGCTATAAACTAGAAACCAAAAGCTAGCTCTATTTTTCTAGCTCTAGCTGAACCACCCCGGCCTACGGCCACCCACGCCGCTTGATGCGCGGAATTTGAAAAAAGGAGGGGGGGTGCTAATCCTAGCTCTAGTAAGGAGATAATACCAACCCCACAAGACTCAATGCCACCGAAAACCCACATCATCAAAATCAACCTGCCCGGCGGCATTGTATCGGCGGGGGACTTGCTGGCTATTCTGGATGCGGCGGAAAACGCCGATGTGGAACACATCCAGTTCGGTAATCGGCAGCAAATCTTGTTCACCGTGGCCGATGAGAAGAAGCGCAGCTTGCAACAGCAGCTAGCTTCGGCCGATATCATCTACGAGTTGAGTGCCGATGGGAATCCCAACATCGTCAGTTCCTACGTGACGGAGGACGTGTTTGAGCACGCCAACTGGCTGCGGGAAGGCGTGTACAAGGACATTTTGGACTTGTTTGACTACCGGCCGCAGCTGAAGATCAACCTCATTGATAACAATCAGACCTTCATTCCTTTCTTCTCGGGAAATTTGAATTTTATTGCCTCCGATACCAACAACTACTGGTATCTGTACGTGCGCTTCCCGAAGACCAACAGCTTGTACTGCTGGCCTTCCTTGGTGTACTCCGAGGATATACCGAGCCTCAGCAGCGCCATCGAGCGGGTGATTTTTGCGCATCAGCACAAGTTCTACGACCAGCCGTCGGCGGATGGGGCGCTGCTTTACGGCTTGGTGAGTGCGGCAGGCGGCAGCTTTGTGTTGCAGCCGATTACGGTGCCGTTGAAGGTGCCGGCTTTCACGCTGCCGTACTACGAAGGTTTTAATCGCTACGGCAACAAGCTGTGGCTCGGCATCTACCGGCGCGATGAGCTGTTTTCGGTGGCTTTCCTGAAAGACTTGTGCAAGGTTTGCTTAAAGACGCGCATCGGGCAGCTGTATACCACGCCTTGGAAATCGCTCATCATTAAAGGGATAGAGCTAGGCGACCGAGGCCTGTGGGACACGGCCCTTTGCAAGCACCGCATCAACGTGCGGCACGCGGCCAACGAGCTGAACTGGCAAGTAGAAGACCTCTGCGAGCAAGGACTAGCCCTCAAGCACGAGCTGGTGCGACAGTTCAACGAGGAAGATGTGCGCACGTATCACCTATGTTTTGCTATTAAAACCCAGCCCAAAACAGGCCTATTTGGCTCCATCGTCATTCGCTCGCAGCAGCATAACGCGAACCAGATTGGCCTGCGGGAAGAGCAATTCGAAATCCTGCATACCCGCGACTTCAACCCCAACTCCAAGGACTTCATTAGCTTCCGGCAGAAGGTAAGCCGCGAAAGCTTGAGCTGGTACCTGATTCAACTCTGCAACCAGTTCTACGAGCTGCAAGCCGGCGATGACCTAGGTCTGGGCACCTTCTACGCCGAAGAACCCGCGGCTGAGCCGGTCGAGAATTCGATAGCGCCCACGCTCTACCAGTGCACGCGCTGCCTGACCATCTACGACCAAACCTACGGCGACGAGCTGAATGAAGTGGCGCCCGGCACGTCGTTCGAGGACATAGTCAACTACTGCTGCCCAACTTGCGAAGCGCCGAAAGAAGCATTTACCAGCGTAGCGACGCCGAACCTAGTGGCCTAGGTAGCGCGAGTGGTACTACGACTCCAAAGTCGTAGTACCACTATCGTTGAACGATGCCGTACGCGCATAACTGCAACGATAGTATAAAAGTGATATTCCTACAGTGTACTTGCTGAGCAGGAATAGCTAGGGTCTGGGGAAGGTTTGTACCTTGCGAAGTTGCCTGAAAAGACAGCTTTTGCTTTGCTACTCTCATTCTCAGACCCTAGCTACTCCCGCCCAACTTATGGTCAAAAATCTGCTCTTCTGCGTATTCCTGCTGCTTACCAGTTCTTTAACAGCAATGGCACAAGCCAGCAAGCAGATTCGAATTGAAACGAAGAACACCACGCTGCTTTTGTCGGTAGGAGAGAAGGAGCGACTTTATCAGACGTATTTAGGCGACAAGTTAGCCCAAGCCGCCGACTACCAGCGGTTGCCAACCGGTAGCCACGAAGCCTACGTGCCGGCCGGCCTCAACGACTTGTTTGAGCCCGCCATCCGGATGGTGCACAACGACGGAAATCCTTCGCTCGAACTGCGCTACGTGCGTCATACAACCAGCCCTGCCACTGATGGTCAGATACATACGGCTATTACGCTGCAAGACTCGAAGTATCCGGTGGAAGTGATTATGCACTTCAGCGCTTATGCCAACGAAGACGTGATAAAGGCCTGGACGGAGATACGTCACCGCGAGAAGGCGCCGGTGGTGCTGAGCCGTTTTGCCTCGGCCATGCTGCACTTTGAGGCGCCGCACTACTGGCTCACGCAGTTCCACGGCGACTGGGCCGAGGAGATGCGTCCGCAGGAGGCAGAGCTGACTAGCGGCATTAAAGTAATTGATAGCAAGCTAGGTACGCGGGCCCACATGTATCAGGCGCCGCACTTTATGCTAGCCCTCGACAAGCAAGCTACCGAAACCGAAGGCGAGCTAATTCTGGGTACCCTAGCTTGGTCGGGCAATTTTCAGTTGTCGTTTGAGCTGGACGAGCACAACGCCCTGCGGGTGCTGTCGGGCATGAACCCGTACGCGTCGGAGTATCAATTGCCCCCGAACCAAGCCTTTGAAACGCCAGCTTTTATCTTCACTTACAGCCACCAGGGCAAAAACCTGGCGAGTCGCAACCTGCACCGCTGGGCTAGGCAGTACGGCGTGCTCGACGGCACCAAGTCGCGCCTGACGCTGCTCAACAACTGGGAAGCCACGTTTTTCGACTTCAACGAGCAGAAGCTCGACGCCCTCATCGGCGACGCCTCGAAGCTAGGTGTCGATTTGTTTTTGCTGGATGATGGCTGGTTTGGCAATAAATACCCGCGCAGCAACGACCACGCCGGCCTCGGCGATTGGCAGGAAACGAAGTCGAAGCTGCCCAATGGCCTAGGCCACTTGGTGCAAACGGCTACCCAAAACGGCGTGAAGTTCGGTATCTGGATTGAGCCCGAAATGGTGAACCCCAAGAGCGAACTGTACGAGCAGCACCCCGATTGGATCTTGAAGCTGCCCAACCGCGAGGAGCACTACTACCGCAACCAGCTGGTGCTCGACCTGACTAACCCCAAAGTGCAGGATTTTGTGTTCGGCGTGGTCGATGACTTGTTCACCAAAAATCCAACCCTAGGTTATATCAAGTGGGACAGCAACCGCATGATTACAAATGCCTTCTCACCGTATTTAAAAAACAAACAGTCGAACCTCTACATCGACTATGTGCACGGGCTGTACAAGGTGTTTGAGCGCATGCGCCAGAAGTATCCGCACGTGCCGGTGATGCTGTGCTCGGGTGGTGGTGGCCGCGTCGACTATGGCGCGCTGCCCTACTTCACCGAGTTCTGGGCTTCCGACAATACGGACGCGCTGGAGCGGGTGTTTATTCAGTGGAACTACTCCTATTTCTTCCCCTCCATTGCCGTATCGGCGCACGTCACTTCCTGGAATAAGCAGCAGTCGTTGAAGTTTCGCACCGATGTGGCCATGATGGGCAGGCTAGGCTATGACATTCGGGTAGAAGAGTTTACGCCGGAGGAATTGCAATTCAGCCAACAAGCCGTGAAGGAGTACAAGCGCCTGAGCGACGTTATCTGGCACGGCGATTTGTACCGGCTGGTGTCACCGCTCGAAACGAGTCGGGCCGTGGTGCAATACGTGAACGAGGGTCACAGCCAAGCCGTCGTATTTGCCTACACCTTGCATCCGCGCTTCGGCGAGGAGTACGGCCGGGTGCGTCTGCAAGGCCTGGACCCGAGCCGCCAGTACCGCGTGCAGGAAGTCAACCTCATGCCCGGCGCCAAGTCGAACATCCCCGAAAATGGCCAGGCCTACTCCGGCGACTTTCTGATGAAAGTGGGCGTGCTAGCTTCCACGGCTAGCGCCACGGCCTTAACCAGTCACGTGCTGGAGCTGACGGCGCAGTAAGCTAGGTAGCGCGGGCTTTGTCGTCCGCACCTAGAAACCTGCTCGTCTGCTCGACCAGGTATGCAATTCGGTCGAGCAGACAAACCAGTAGCGCTAAGCTCCGGCTTGGCGCACGAGCAACGCGAGTTCTGGTACCTAGATACTCGCGTTGCTCGTGCGCCAAGCTGAAGCTTAGCGCTACTGCCTAAGAGCCTAGCTTATAAATAAAGCCAACCCAAAGCCAAAACTATGGCGCAAATACTGGTGTGCAGCCAGAAAAGACGCGTGATGAGCAGCCGTTGCTTCCGCAGCTTTGCCGAGGGTAGCGCGTACGGGGCTTCAAAGAAAAGGCTAGGTTCCCACTCACCGCTCCACGTCTTCCACCAGGTTAGTAAAAGACGAAATAAGGAGGAGGGAGTTTGAGCAGTAGGAAGCGTAGTCGTTGGGTTCATAGCTAGGTAGTAGGAGAGGACGAATACTGAAAAACCTCAGGCTTCTCAGCGGCTGAAATTGTGTGGGACTGCTCTACGATCAAATGAAAATCGGGTGAGTTGAGCAGAAAGATGTTTTAACTGGCAGAACCGTTGTCTGAGTTGATCAACGTGTCAGCTGCTTGGGGGCGTTGCTGGTTTGCAAAGGCGCTTGACCGACTAGGTAGGAGCAGCGCCGAAAAGGCCTGCCTGCATCAAATAACTTGCACCCTTGCCTTCGCAAGGCTGTTTGTACCTAGGGAAAGGATAGATTAACTTGTACTTCTGACGCTTAAACCGACCTAGCTAGGCAGTTAAACCAAGTCCGTTTCCTATCTTCGGCCGGGCGTGCTTAGGTCCTTTTTAGGGGTCATGAGCCGCTAGCCAGTCGGGCTGCGCTTTTTTCGTCCTCGATACACCGTTCATATTTCCCGTTTTCCTGACTTTTATGGAAGCACAAACCCTGACCAGCCTGCGCGCTGGCGTCCTGCACGGCGATGAACTCGCGTCGCTTTTCCAATATGCTAAGGCCAATGCTTTCGCCATGCCGGCCGTTAACGTGACGGGCACCAACACTGTGAATGCCGTGCTGGAAACTGCCAAGGCGGTGAATTCGCCGGTGATGATTCAGTTCTCGAACGGTGGCGCCCAGTTCTACGCGGGCAAATCGATTCCGAACGGCGACCAGCGGGCCAGCATCGCCGGCGCCATCTCGGGTGCCAAGCACGTGCACGAAATGGCCGCGCTCTATGACGTGCCCGTGGTGCTGCACACCGACCACGCCGCTAAGAAGCTCCTCACTTGGATCGACGGTCTGCTCGACGCGGGCGAGAAGTACTACGCTCAGCACGGTCAGCCCCTCTACAGCTCCCACATGCTCGACTTGTCGGAGGAGCCCATTGAGGAGAACATCGAAATCTGCAAGCGCTACCTGGAGCGCATGGCTAAGCTTGGCATGACGCTCGAAATCGAGCTAGGCGTGACGGGCGGCGAGGAAGATGGCGTCGACAACTCCGACGTGGACAGCTCCAAGCTCTACACCCAGCCTTCGGAAGTGGCTTACGCTTACAAAGAGCTGAGCTCGGTAAGCCCTAACTTCACCATCGCGGCCGCATTCGGCAACGTGCACGGCGTGTACAAGCCCGGCAACGTGAAGCTACAGCCCGTCATCCTGAAGAACTCGCAGGACTACGTGCAAGAGCACTTCGGCACCGGTCCGCAGCCGGTGAACTTCGTGTTCCACGGTGGTTCGGGCTCTAGCCGCGAAGAAATCCGCGAGGCTATCAGCTACGGCGCTATCAAGATGAACCTCGACACCGACTTGCAGTGGGCACTGTGGGAAGGCATCAAGGATTACTACGTGAAAAACGAAGGCTTCCTGCAAGGTCAGATCGGTAACCCCACCGGCGCCGATTCGCCCAACAAGAAGTACTACGACCCCCGCGTATGGCTGCGCAAAGGCGAAGAAACCTTCGTAGCGCGCTTGAAGCAGGCCTTCGAAGACCTGAATGCTATCAACCGTCGCCCCTAGCAGAAGCTAGGCTAGGTTTACTTGTAAAGGAAAAGCCGGCTCCTTCCAGAAGGAGCCGGCTTTTCTTTTACAAAACACTTGGGATGGCTTTGTACTAGTCAATCAGCAGCCGCTTGTTGATCGTGCCTAGGCTGGTAGCTAGGCGCACATTGTACATGCCGGCAGCCAGCTTGGGCAAGCGCACTTCTGAAATAGGTTGTGCCGCTACGTTTTGCTCTGCTACCACTTGCCCTAAAGTGTTAAGCACTTGAAACTGCACGCTGCGGCGCGTCAGTTCGGTAGGCAGGCGCAGGTACACGGACGCGTGGGCCGGGTTAGGGTAGAGCAATACCTGTTCCGCTAGTTGCGGAGACGCGGTAGCTAGTACTTGATTATTCAGGCGGATAGCAACGGCCGCATTAGCGGCATTCGGGAAGGCAAAGTCCACGGTGCCGTTGTTATCTAGGTCGCCTAAGGCGATGTAGCCACCGCCACTCACGTTCTGCGTGCCGCTGAAGGTGCCGCTGCCATTGTTCAGGCGCACACTTACCGTGGAGTTAGCGGTGGTGGCCAGCAAATCGAGGTCACCGTCGCCGTCTACATCAGCCAATGCTACCGTGCTAGGTTGTCCATTCACGGCTACTTGTTGACCGTCGTAGAAAGTGCCGCCTTCATTAATTCGAATACTAACCGTTTGGCTGCCAATGGCTACTAGGTCTAGGTCGCCGTCGGCATCCACGTCGCCGAGGGTGATACCCGTGGCAGTGGAAAAGCCCGGTCCAGCGACACCTACAATTTGGCGGTAGCTGCCAAAGTTGCCATCACCATTGTTAGGGAGAACGTAAACTCGTCCGCCGGGGGGCTCACTCACCAGCAGATCGAGGTCGCCGTCGTTGTCCACGTCGCCCAGTACGGCACTATCGGCTACGTTACCAACCATAATGCGCTCAGCGACGAACGTGCCGTTACCATTGTTCCGGCACACGGCTATTGTGCCGCCGACGTTCGACGTTGCCACAAAGTCGAGGTCACTATCGCCATCAATGTCGCCTAAGAAGATGGCCTTGCCTGTGCCCGCCCCGAACTGGGGGCCTACCGTAACTTCTGAGCCAGCGCCGAAGGTACCGTTACCATTGTTCAGGCGTACGCTCACGGTGCTAGCCGTGTAGTTGATGGTATAGCCTACGTTGACGGTGAGCAAGTCCAGGTCGCCGTCGCCATCCACGTCGCCGAATACCACTTGGCGCGGCAAGATGCCTACGGCTACTTCTGAGCCACCAGTGAACGTGGCATTGCCATTATTCAGGCGGATGCTCACCGAACCCGTATTGTTATTATTGGACGTAGCTAGGTCGAGGTCGCCGTCGCCATCCACGTCGCCGAAGGCAACGGTGCCAGGGTTAGTGCCTACCGATACCAAACTGGCCGCCGTGAATAAGCCGGCGCTTGGGCTCGTGGCTGTGGTAAACTGAGAGACCTGGTTTCGTGTCAGACTTTGACCCGTGCTACTCTGTGCCGCCGTCGTGACGGTAGCAAAGACGGTTTCACCTGCCTTGAAGTTCGTGCTAGGCTTGAAGGCTAGGGTGTTGCCGCTTACTGTCGCCGTACCCGCTTTCTTGCCGCCGGCTTGTTGGCTGAACACGCGCAGCGCCTGCTGCGTGGCCGGGGTATTACTCGGGGTTTGGTTGAAAGTCACGGTTACATCCGTGTTGCGCGGGGCCGAACGGGCATTGCGAGCGGGTGCCAGCGGTGCTGCCGTGAAAGCAGCGGCTTGGTTGAGCCATACACGCACGCTATTGTTGTTGCGCATCAGCATGTCGAGGTCGCCGTCGCCATCTACATCATGGAGAAGGTATCCTGATGGCAGATAATCAAGCGTTAAATAACTGCTACCCGAAAATGTACCTGAGCCATTGTTCAGGCGAATAAACAACGCCTGGGTGTTATAAATTGAAGCGATTAAGTCGAGGTCGCCGTCGCCATCCACGTCGTGCAAAGCGAGGTTAGCGGGTGTATTGCCCAGTACAACATTTGGTGCGCGCGTGAAGGTACCGGTGCCATCGTTCACACCTATGTGTACGCCAGGGTCCCACCCAGCACCCGTGGTGAGCAGGTCGAGGTCTCCGTCGCCATCAATGTCGCCCACGACGGTATTGCCAGGGGTGCCGCCGGCTACTAGTACCTGCGTACCCGAAAAGCTGCCTTGGCCGTTATTCTTCCGAATGGCTATTTGGTCGTCTTGGTAATTAGCAGCCAGTAAGTCCAAATCTCCATCGTTGTCCACATCGGCGAGCAATGATCTATAAGGAGCAAAACCTAGCGCTATTGATGAGCCAGCGCTGAACGTAGCGTTGCCGTTGTTTAGTCTTGTAATAACGCTAGCGCTACCAGAGCTGTTGGAGATTGCCAGGTCGAGGTCGCCGTCGTTGTCTATGTCTCCTAGCGTTACCTCCCGTACGTAAGGGGAAATGTCAAATTCTTGCCCCGCAGAAAAGGTGCCTGCGTTATTAAGGCGTATGCTAATGAGGGAGACATTGGTAGAAGCATTCCAACCAGTAGATACGAGGTCTAAATCTCCGTCGGCGTCTAAGTCCCCAAGTTCCAGGTTGTAGGAGCTAGGGCTAACAACTACTTCCTGCGTGCCGCTGAAGATGCCAGCGCCATTGTTCAGGCGCACACTTACTAGGTTAGTTCCACTATTGATAGCGAGTAGATCTAGGTCGCCATCCCCATCTATGTCGCCTACTTTTTGAAGGGCATTAACTATAATGTTACCATTTCCTACGGTCACTTCCGAACCGCCGCTGAAGGTACCCGAACTCGGGCTGACGGCTGTAGTGAACTGAAAAACGTGGGGCGTGGCGACGGTGCCCGTGCTGCTTTGAGCGGCTGACGTAACGGTGGCATACACCGTTTCACCAGCCTTAAAGTCGGAGCTAGGGTCAAACGTGAGAGTGTTGCCGCTTACCGTAGCCGTACCCGCTTTCTTACCGCCGGCTTGCTGGCTGAACACCTTCAGCGCCTGTTGGGTGCTAGCGCTATTGTTCAAGGCTTGGCTGAAGGTGGCGGCCACGTTCGTTGCGCGCGGGGCCGAGCGGGCGTTGCGTACAGGAGCTAGGCCTGTTACCGTTGGGCCTTGGGCATGAGCAGCAGTCATAGCCAGCAGCAGCGCGCACGAGAGCGTACCGCCAAGTCGAGCTAGGCCCGGGCTGGGATAAATTATAGGAAATAAAGGCATGTAGAGATTGAAATAGGTAAGGAGATGGTTGTGTGACAGAACAGGACTTACAAGCGCACAAGCGGTTGTTCGACAGTAAAGTACGTATAAACCGGATAAAGGATAAATATTGTTACTAAAGTCATATTTACTTAACAAAGAGCATTTGGATGTCATGCCAAAGGAAGTTCTCGAACGTGAGAACAGAATCAACAGCACGAACGCAAAAAGCCGGTCCTGCGGGACCGGCTTTGTAAAAGAGTAGCTGTAAGACAAAGAGTTACTTGATTAGCAGACGCTTATTTACGACCCCTTGGTTGGTGCCAAGCTGCACATTGTAGACGCCAGTGACTAGCTGAGGCAATAGCACCTCTTGCGTGGCTTGCCCAGCTAGGTTCCGCTCTAATACCACTTGACCTAGGGTGTTGAGCACACGCACCTGTACGCTGTGGCGGGTCAGTTCGGCGGGTAAACGCAGCTGCACTGCCTCGCGGGCTGGATTTGGATAAAGGGCAACTTGCTCGGCCAATTGGGCAGGCACCGTTGCTAGCACTTGGCTATTGAGGCGCACGCTCGCCGAGTTACTGTTGCGGTTGGCCGTAGCTAGGTCGAGGGTACCATCGCCATCTAAGTCGCCGAGGGCGACGCCATAGGGCGAGCTTCCAACTGCGATGGTTGTGGTACCCGTGAAGGTGCCAGTTCCGTTGTTGAGGCGAAGGCTGATGACATTGGAGTCGTAATTGGAGGCCACCAAGTCGAGGTCACCATCGCCGTCCACGTCGCCTGCGGCAATGGAGTAGAAGGCCCCGCCCGCATTAACATCCTGGCTGCTGGTGAACATGCCGCTGCCATTGTTTAGGTGCACGCGCACGGCGGTGGTCGTACCCGTGAGCAAATCTAGCGCACCATCACCGTTCACGTCACCTAGTACGACACTGCCGGGGTTCTGAACTGCAACCGTGCCACTGGCGCTAAACATACCAAAGCCATCATTGCGTAAGATGCTTACTGCCTGTGCAATGGGCGTCGTGACGAGCATATCTAGGTCGCCGTCGCTGTCGATGTCGCCGAAGGCTAGGTCAGCCGTAGACGAGTTGAAGCTCAGGCGCTGCGAGTCGATGAAAACGCCTTTGCCGTCGTTGAGCTTCACGTTTACCGTGCCCACGGTGCCGTTGGCGGTGGCAAAATCTAGGTCACCGTCGCCATCAATATCGCCGAGCACAATCCGGCGCGGCGCATAGCTTACAAAGTAGGCCGCCGTGCCACTGAAAACGCCTTGTCCATTGTTAAATCGTACGCTCACGGTGCCATTGATATTGGGCGAGCCGGCCGTGGCAATTACCATGTCGAGGTCGCCGTCGCTGTCGAGGTCGCCCAGGGCCACTTGCTCCGGTAAGTTACCGGGACCAACAGCTACTTCCTGGCTGCTCGTGAACGTGCCCGGACCCGTATTGAGGCGCACACTAATGGTGTTACTGACGTTGTTGGCGCTGAGCAAATCGAGGCGGCCGTCGCCGTTTACGTCGCCGAGCGTGATGCCGGCCGGCGCCGCACCCACAGCAACATCAGGGGTGCTGCTGAACTGCCCACTGCTGCGCGCTACGGCTGTGGTAAATTGAAAGACTTCTGGCTTAATGGCGTTGCCTGCTGGGTCGAGCGCCAGTCCTGTGAGGCTCGCAACAACCGTCTCGCCGGGCTTGAAGGCCACCGAAGGGGTGAAGGTGAGCGTGTTGCCGTTCACAACGGTTGCACCGGCTTTCTGCCCACCCGACTGCGCACTGAAGACCTTCAGCGCACTTTGCGTAGGCAAATCAGTACTCAAAGCGCGGTTAAGCTTGAGCTGTACTGGGGTGGTGCGGGCTGCTGCCAAGGTATTGCGTACAGGCAGTAGCGTGGTGCTCACAAAAGCTGGTAAGGGGTTCTGGTTGAGGCGCACACTCACGGCATTGTTGCTGTTGGAGGTGAGCAAGTCGAGGTCGCCGTCGCCGTCTACATCGCCGAGCACTAGGTCTAAGGGGCTGTTGAAGTAGCCAATGGGTTGAATCAGGGGGACATCTTGGGTGCCGCTGAAGGCGCCGCTGCCATTGTTCAACCGTACGCTCACGCCGTTGCTGCCCTGGAAACCCGTCGCATCGGCGAATGCTTGATGCGTAGCCAGCAGATCTAGGTCGCCGTCGCCGTCCACGTCGCCGAGCACAACAGTTTCCGCATTAGACCCGACGGCCACCGACTGCGTGCCGCCAAACGTGCCAGCGCCGTTGTTCAAGCGCACACTCACGGTACTGTTGGGTGTACTGTTGATGGCGAGCAGATCTAGGTCGCCGTCGCCATCCACGTCGCCCACGGCTAAGTCCCGTGCGGTTGGGCCCACGGCGACCTCCTGCGTGCCGTTGAAGGAACCGGTGCCTGTATTCAACCGCACACTCACGGTGGAGTTGTCGTCGTAGTTGAGGGCAAGTAAGTCGAGGTCACCATCGGTGTCCAGGTCGGCCAGCGCTAGGCTAGAAGGCTGATTGCCAACCGCAACCTCGGTGCTACCGCTGAAGGTGCCCGTGCCATTGTTCAGCCGGATAGAAACGACATTGTCCCCCGTGGCCGCAACAGCTAGGTCAAGGTCGCCGTCGCCGTCGAGGTCACCTAGCGTCAGCGCTTGCGGTACGGTCCCGATGCCTATCTCCTGGCCTCCACCGAACGTACCCGCGCCGTTATTAAGACGCACGCTCACGGTATTAGCCGAGAGGCTGGTGGTGAGCAGGTCCAGGTCGCCGTCGCCGTCTACGTCGCCCAAAACAATAGCTAGGGGTGAACTGCCCACGGCCACATCTTGGGTACCGCTGAAGGAGGCCGCGCCGTTGTTCAGGCGCACGCTCACGCTGCTGTTGCTGGTGTTCGTGGTCACAAAGTCGAGGTCGCCGTCGCCATCGACGTCGCCCACGGCTAGCCGCGAATGGTTGAGAGTAGGCAGCCGCACTTCCGAGCCGCCGTTGAAGGTGCCTGGTGCTGGCGTCGTGGCGGTGGTGAACTGAAAAACGTGGGGCGTCGCTGTCGTGCCGCTAGTGCTTTGGGCATTGGCCATGAGGGTCGCCAGCACCGTTTCACCCGGGTTGAAATCGGTAGTAGGATCGAAGGTGAGTGTGTTGCCGCTGATGCTAGCCGTGCCCGTTTTCTTGCCATCAGCCTGCTGGCTGAAGACTTTCAAGGTTTGCTGAGTAGAACTGCCCGTAGTAAGCGCTTGGCTGAAGCTAGCCGCTACATTCGTGGTGCGCGCCGCCGAACGTGCGTTGCGCGCCGGCGAAAGGCTGGTTATAGTAAGCGCTTGAGCATGAGCACCACCAGCTAGCAATAGCAAAGCACCTGTGCCTAGCTTATGCAGAAGGCTAATTTCCACTTGTGGGAGTGACAAGCGAGCAGCAATAGTAGAGAATAGCGTCATACGAGAGGGGAAGCAGAGGGCATGAGCAATACCAAACCGCCGATTCATACGCGGAAAAGCAGGTAGACAGTAAACTTACAATGGATCTGATTGTAAACAGTAAATCTTTGTTTAATACCACAAACATTATATAAGCTAACTACTAAAAAGCGTTACATTATTGCCTTGCCCTAGCTCTGCTAAAAGCACACATTCAGTGGTTATGCTGATTTTCGAAAGTGACATAAATATCAGAGCCAACCCCGAAGGGTTGGCTCTGATTAGAAGTAGAAGCAGGAAAGCAAGAGCAGCTCAGCTATTCAATCAGAAGGCGCTTAGTGATAAGTCCTTCGTTGGTAACTAGCTGTACACTGTACATACCAGTTGGTAAGTTCGCCAGTTGTACTTCCCTCGGTGACCTAGGTGCTAGCTTCTGCGTGAGCACCACCTGACCTAGGTTGTTGAGCACACTGACTTGGATAGGGTACTGCGTCAGCTCCGCGGGCAGGCTCAAGTGCACCGACTCATGGGCTGGGTTGGGATAGAGGCTTACTTGTTCGGCCAGATGGGCGGAGGCGGTAGCCAGGGCTTTCACCTGAGCCGTCGCGGCGGCATTCAGCCGTACGCTGGCGGTGTTGCCGGCGCTATTAGCCGTGAGTAGGTCGAGGGTGCCGTTCCCGTCCACATCGGCCAAGGCTAGGCTGAAGGTGCCCGCCCCAACGCTCACTTCCTGCGAGCCGCTGAAGGTGCCCGTGCCAGTGTTCAGGCGCACGCTCACGGTGTTGCTGCCGGTGTTAGCGGTAGCTAGGTCCAGGTCGCCGTCGCCATCTACGTCGCTGAGCACCACCCCGTGCGGCGTAGCGCCGACGGCGAGCTGCTGAGTACCCGAGAAACTGCCTAGGCCATTGTTCAGGCGCACGTTCACCGTGTTGAGGGCCTGGTTGGCTACCACCAGATCTAGGTCGCCGTCCTGATCGATGTCGCCCAAGACGATGGATTCGGGGTTGAACTCTACAGGCACCTCGGTGCTGCCGGAGAAGGAACCGGTGCCATCATTTAAGCGCACACTAGCCGTGAGCGTGTTGGAGTTAGCCGTCACAAAGTCCAGGTCGCCGTCATTGTCCACATCACCTAGGGCGATGCTCAAGGGGCGCGTGCCGATACTCACTTCCTGGGTGCCGGAGAAGGACCCTAGGCCATCATTCAGGCGCACGCTCACGGTGCTGCTCGTCGTGCTGTTGCCGGCCGTGTAGTTAGGGGCGAGCAGGTCGAGGTCGCCGTCGCCATCAATGTCGCCCAGAGCTACGGCGTGGGGCGTGTACCCCACGGGGACGTCTTGGCCGCCGGAGAAAGTGCCCGAGCCATTGTTGAGGCGCACGCTCACGGTGCTGGGGAAGATGGAGCGGCTGTTGGCGGTCACGAAGTCCAGGTCGCCGTCGCCGTCTACGTCGCTGAGCACGACTTGCGTGGGGCCGCGCCCGGTGCTGACTTCCTGGGTGCCGCTAAAGCTGCCCAAACCATTGTTGAGGCGCACGCTCACGGTGCTGCTGCTGATGTTGGCCGTGAGCAGGTCGAGGTCGCCGTCGCCATCCACGTCTCCACTAGCCACGCCGTACGGGTTTTCGCCAACCAGTGGGTCGGAGCCACTGCCGAAGGCACCGCTGCTGGCGCTGGCGGCGGCGGTAAACTGGAACACTTGCGGCTTGGCTAAGCTAGCGCCGCTGCTGCTTTGCGCAGCCGTAGTGAGGGTGGCAGACACTGTCTCGCCGGGCTTGAAGTCCGTGCTCGGATCGAAGCTGAGCGTGTTGCCGCTCACCGTGGTGGTGCCGGTTTTCTTACCGCCCGCTTGTTGGCTAAACACCTTCAAAGCGCCTTGCGTGGCAGCGCCAGTGCTCAGGGCTTGGTTGAAAGTGACGGCTACATTCGTCGGGCGCGGCGCGGCCACGGCGTTGCGGGTTGGGGAGAGGGCCGTAACCGCCAGAGCGGCGGTGTTCTGGTTCAGGTAGACGCTCACACCTGTAGTGGTAGATCCGAGCAAATCTAGGTCGCCGTCACTGTCGATATCCGCAAGCTCAAGTGAAGACGTGGGAACCGCAAACGAAACAGTGCCGCTGCCACCAAAGGTGCCGTCGCCGTTATTGAGACGAATGTAGACGCCCCGAACGGTACTGCTCTCGATCAGCAGATCCAGGTCGCCGTCGCCATCTACGTCACCGGTTGCCAGCGCTATGATGAAGGCATTGCCGCCGTCGACGATGGAGCTGGGGCTGAAATTGCCCGCGCCATCGTTCCGCAAAATCTCTACTGGGCCGGCGCTGGCGTGCAGCAGATCTAGGTCGCCATCCTTATCAACGTCTTCTAAAGCAGCTTTATACACTTCTAAGTATAAGCTGGTGATGCCCATTGCGCCGAGACTAAACGTAGCATCGCCGTTGTTGAGTGCAATGCCGCTACCGGCGCGCTCAATGCCAAACACCACGTCGATGTCGCCATCGTTATCGATATCGCCGGCCGTGTAGCCAGTGATGCGGCGCACGGTGGTGTTGAATGTGGTCGTGCTGTTGAAGGTGCCGGTGCCATCATTCAGGCGCACGAAGATGCCGTTGCCCCCGGTGGAGAGCAGATCCAGGTCGCCATCGCCGTCCATGTCGTAGAGGCTAGGATCGGCGAAGCTCGGCGCTCCGAAGTCGCTGCCGGCACTAAACGTACCCGCACCGTTATTCAAATAGGGAGTGCTCCCGGCCACAAAATCCAGGTCGCCGTCGCTATCTAGGTCGCCGAACACGATAGTGGCGAAGGCGTCACTTATGGGGATCTGCTGGGGGGCGCTAAACGTGCCGTCGCCATTGTTCCGGCGCACGGATAGCCCACCAATCCCGTCACTACTGCCAGGCTTAAGTAGATCTAGGTCGCCATCATTATCGATGTCGATGACAGTCAAACGGAAATCGGTGGAGCCCAGGGGTATGTCGCCGCTACTTCCGAATGTACCTGCGCTGGGACTGGTGGCCGTGGTGAACCGAAACACCTGGGGTTTGGCTAAGCTAGCGCCACTGCTACTCTGCGCCGCCGCCGTGATAGTGGCAAATACCTTTTCGCCCGGCTTAAAATCAGTGCTAGGGTCAAATGTGAGCGTGTTGCCGATCACGGTAGCAATACCCGCTTTTTTGCCGCCCGCTTGTTGGCTAAATATCTTCAAAGCACCTAGGGTCGCGGCATTGTTGCTGAGCGGCTGATCGAACGTAACGGCCACATTCGACGGGCGTGGGGCAGCCACAGCATTGCGGGGCGGCGAAAGCGCCGTAACCACCAGCGAAGAGGGCAGCGGCTGGTTCAGCCACACGCTCACCGGGCCCGCAAACGTGTAGACATCTAGGTCGCCATCTTGGTCTAGGTCTGCTAAGGCGCTGTACCTAGGTAGCTTACCCGCCGTGGGGCTCTGCGCGTACTGGCCCTGGCCGTTGTTGAGCAGCACCAGCAGCGAGTCGTTGCCGCTCTGCGACGAAAGCAGATCTTGGTCCCCATCGCCATCGACGTCGCCGGCGGCCACCACGGTTGGGGCCGTAATCCCGGCCGTCTTGTTGAAGGTGCCACCTTCGTTCAGCAGCACATTCTTGCCTTCGTAGCTGGTTTGCAAGTCCAAATCGCCGTCGCCATCGAAATCTAGGAGTCCAGCGCCACTAGCCCCCGTGATTTGCTGGCCGTAGCTAAACACCCCCGCTCCATCGTTCAGAAACACCTGCACAAGGGGCGAGTTGGTAAAGAAAGCGAAGTTGGAGGTGATGATGTCCACGTCGCCGTCATTGTCGATATCGCCCAGGGCAAAGGAGTTGTTCACCCCACTGCCCACGGCCGCATCTCGGGTGAAAGTAGCGTTGCCCGCATTCAGGAACAAGTGCACCGAGCCGATGCGACCCGCAGGACTGTTGGCCGTCACGATGTCTAGGTCACCGTCGGCGTTGAGGTCGGCGAGGGCAATGGTATTGAGGTTGTTGGCGAGGCCCCCGGCCGTGTTGCCAAGGACTTGCCCCGCCGTGAACGCGCCGCTGCCATTGTTGAGGAACACCGCGATGGTGCTAAAGGCGCCGGAGTTCACCACCGCAAAGTCCGCGTCGCCGTCGCCGTCGAGGTCGCCGATGGCAAACTGGGTGGGCGTGCCAGTGCTGACCGCCAAGGACACAAGCTGACCGCTGCTGAAGGTGGCGCTGCCATTATTGAGACTCACTTGCACGGCACTGCCGGTTAGCGTGAGTAGATCTAGGTCGCCGTCCCCGTCGACATCAGCCGTCTGGGTGGCGCCACTGACCTCCGGCAGCTCGGCGCCCTTACGGAACGTGCCGCTGCTGGGGGCCGTAGCCGTGGTAAACTGGTAGGTCTGCGGCTTGGCCAGTGCTTGTCCGCTGCTGCTCTGCACCGCGCTGGTGACCGTAGCAACGACTTTTTCGCCGGCCAAGAAGTCGGTAATGGGGTCAAACGTGAGCGTGTTGCCGCTCACGGTAGTTGTGCCCACTTTGCGGCGCCCACTCGTCTGGCTGAGTACCTGTAAGGCTTGTTGCGTAGCAGAGGTGTTGCTCAGCGGCTGGTCGAAGCTAGCTGTTACAGTGGTGGTGCGAGAAGCCGCGAAAGCATTGCGCGCCGGCGCCAAAGACGTGATAGTAGGGGCTTGGGCATGGACCATTTCGGCCTGTCCTAGGAGCAGCATCAGCCCGGCGCCCAGCAAATGTGGGAATCGGGCCGTAAGCCTCCTAGCCGCTAAGTGCGGTAGAGGAATAGAAGATAATAACATAAACAGAACAGGAATAAGGGTGGAAAGGAAGTAGACAATGCCTCTCTTCAACTGCACACCTCATCCCGTTTGAGGCACTGGCAAACATAGGATTATTTGAAATAAAATGCTATATATTAGCATTTTATAGTTATGTAATAATTGAAAAGTATAATTTTTGATTTCTACTTCGTGGCGGCTGACGTCACTGGCAAGCGTGGGCCGGGGGCTGAGAAAACCTAGCCTTGGACTAGGGGCGAGGCACAAGGCTATGACGAGGCGAACAAGTGACGTTGGTTCCCGTTGAAAACCAAACAAAAAGAGCCGACTAATGCAGTCGGCTCTTTTTCGTGGAAGCTAGCTTTGTGCTCAGAAACTAGTGCACCAGCAAGCGCTTCACCACCAGGCCCTGGCTGGTGTTGAGTCGCACATTATATACGCCGGCTGGGAGCTGCGGAAGTGCCACTTCGGTAGCAGGCTGGGCGGGTAGCGTTTGATCCACTACTACTTGCCCCAGCGTGTTCAGCACCTGAAGCTGGAGCGGCTGCCGGGCTAGGGCGGCAGGTAGGCGCAGCTGCACGGCCGAGTGCGCCGGATTCGGGTACAAGCTGATCTGCTCGGCGAGGTGAGCCGGCAGGGTCGCCGTCGGAATGGAGTGGTTGTTCAAGTACACACTCGCGATGCCGCTGGTAGTGGCGCTGTTGTAGCTGACCGTGACAAAATCGAGGGTGCCGTCGCCATCGAGGTCGGCGGTGGAGAGGGTGCGGGGGCTTGCATTCAGCGAGAAGTTGAGCGCACCACTGAAGCTGCCTGTGCCGTTGTTCAGGCGAACGCCAGCTTGCGTGATACTCACCACAAACAGGTCCAGGTCGCCGTCGCCATCCACGTCGCCGAGGGTAGAAGGGGTGAAGCCAGCACCTAGGTCCACGGCGACCCCAGGGCCAAAGGTGCCCCGACCATTGTTGAGCAATACGGTGGGCGTGGTGTCGAAAGTGCCGACCAAGTCGAGGTCACCGTCGCCATCCACGTCGCCCACGGCTGGGTTGCTAATGGACAGCTGCTGACCGCCCGGGTCGAAAGTACCAAAGCCATTATTCAGGTGCAGCCTGGTGGTAATAGGGTTGGCGGAAGTATTGGAGATGATCAGGTCGAGGGCGCCGTCGTTGTTCATGTCCTTCAACAGCGAGAAGGTGGGCGGGTTGTTGTCGCTGCTGCCCACGGTAAGCTGCTGCGTTTGGGTGAAGGTGCCGTTGCCGTTGTTCAGGCGCACCAACGCCGTGCGGATCGTGTACGTGATAGGGCCTGGTATCGTAACTGCCGCTAGGCTTGAACCAACTAAGTCAAGGTCGCCGTCAGCATCTAGGTCGCCGAGAGCAATGTTGCCGGTGTCGCCTTGCGGAGTGCTCGCAAATACGCCATTGTTGTTGAGGAACACGCCGGCGCTAGTCACGAGGTCGAGGTCGCCGTCATTGTCCACGTCGCCGAGCAGCGTGTTGGTTTGGCTCAGGTACGAGGTTTCCGAGAAGGTCACCGTTTGCCCGTTGGTGAAGGTACCGTTGCCCGCGTTCAGCCGCACGCGAATGGTCACTGTGCCACTGAGGTTATCAACGGTTAGGAGGTCTAGGTCGCCGTCGTTGTCCACGTCGCCCTGCGTCGCGCCGTAGGGGTTTACTAGCGCCACGCTCGGCGCGCTGGTAAACAAGACCGAGCTGCGCGCCGTGGTCGTGGTAAACTGAAACACTTGCCCGGCACCTAGGCGCTCGTCGTTGCGACCTTCCACGGACCGGGCCAACGTCGCCGACACCGTTTCGCCCGCTTTGAAGTCGGTGGTAGGATTGAATACGAGAAAGCTGTTGCTGATCAGCGGCGTACCTGCCTTCAAGCCGCCCGCTTGCTGGCTAAATATCTTCAGCGCACCTAGGCCCGCGGCGTTGTTGCGAATCAGCTTCGAGAACGTGACGCCCACATCGGTGCTTCGGTCAGCTGCCCGCGCATTTCGAGCGGGAATAAAGCTTGTCGCGGCTAGGTCGGGCGGCGTCACGGTGAAGGCTAGGCTAGTGCTACCCACCGACGTTCTGACGGTGAGGGGGCCAGTAGTAGCGTACGTTGGTACCACGAACGTAATCTGCGCATCGGAGTTGATGACGAAACCTGGCACCGACACGCCATTTAGCGTCAGTTCGATAGTTTGGCGCAAGTCCTTGCCCCGGATGACGACTGTGGTGCCAGCTGGCGCGGTGGCCGGGGTCACGCTGGTGAGCGTTGGCGTATTCTGGTTGAAATAAACGGTGCTGGTCAGAAAGTCCAGGTCGCCGTCGCCGTCCACGTCGCCCAGCACGGTGTTCGCAATGCCTGGGTTGTAGGGTTTGGCACTAACGGTTGTGAGGGTGCCGTTGCCGTTGTTGAGGTTTATACTGACAGTCGGTGGGTCGAAGCGAAAACCGATGTAGGTGGTCAGCAGGTCGAGGTCGTTGTCGCCGTCGAGGTCGCCGAGGCTTATGCGGCCTGGGTTGGAAAGACTCGCAATCGTCTGGCCGCTGGCGAAGGTGCCCAGGCCGTTGTTGCGGTACAAAATCACCCGTCCTTGCGCAATAGGGCCGGGTATTCCCGTCGTAACGTTGAGGTGGGCGGCTACCATATCTAGGTCGCCGTCGCCGTCCATGTCTTCCAGCAGCAACTGAAAAATAGCGGGCTCGAGGGGAGCCGTGGGGCCCGTGCCAAACGCGCCGGTGCCATCGTTGAGGCGCACCTGCACCACGCTCGCCACGGAGCTGTTATAGAGCGCCAACACCAAGTCGAGGTCACCGTCGCCGTCGACGTCGCCAAGGGCCGTGCGGGCGAGGCTGCTGGTGCTAATTTCCTGATTGCCACTAAAAACGCCGCTGCCGTTGTTGAGACGCACACTCACCGAGCTGCTCCCGGTGCTATTCGTTGCGTTGCTGGTCGTCAGTAGGTCCAGGTCGCCGTCGCCGTCGAGGTCACCGAGTACCACGCTGCCTGGGTAGCTCCCCACCGATACCTCCTGGCTACCGCTAAAGGTGCCGCTGCCATTGTTGAGGCGCACGCTCACGGTGCCCGCCGCGTTGTTATTCACCGTCAGCAAATCTAGGTCGCCATCGGCATCTACGTCGCCGAGCGCTAGGGCGTAGGCGGCCGGGGTTGGCAAGGGTTGGTTGTCCCCGAAGGTACCTAGGCCATCTGTGTTTAGGCGCACGCCCGAACCACCGACCACGTCGAGGTCGCCGTCGCCATCCACGTCGCCCAGCACCGGGGAGATATTGCTACCCAATAGGTTGACTTGCTGGTTGAAAAAAGTAGCGCTGCTCGGTGCGGTAGCCGTCGTGAACTGGAATACGTGTCCCGAAGCTAGGTTCTGGCCGCTGCTGCTTTGCACGGCCGCCGTGATGGTAGCCGTTACTTTCTCCCCAGCTTTAAAATCGGTGCTCGGATCGAAGGTGAGGGTGTTGCCGCTCAGCGCCGCCGTACCGGCTTTCTTGCCGCCGGCTTGTTGGCTGAACACGCGTAGCGCCTGCTGCGTGCTGGCTGTGTTGCTAAGCGGCTGGTTGAAGGTGGCCGTCACAGACGCAGTACGTGGGGCTGCTAGCGCATTGCGAGTAGGAGCTAGGCTCGTGACGACGGGCGCTTGGGCCTGGGCTGAGCCA